>CAZFYP010000076.1:0-12060 GCA_964523535.1 uncultured Clostridia bacterium | reverse complement strand
CAGCAGGGAGGATTCGGACTTACAAACAAGGGACCCCAGCATGATGAAGCATGGCTGATCTTCATGGACATGGTAAACAACCAGATACCAACCTTCGAAGACAAGGCAGAAGCCCTTCACTACTTCCCAATGTTCAGGACATGGTTTGGACTACTTGGCATATGCAAGCTGCCGTGGAACGATATAGCACCTGCAAACAATGGAGAAACCGACGAACCGGCAAAAATGCCTGAACATGTACAAAACTACCTTGACCTTTATTATGGAATAACGGGAACAAGGATAGACTCAGATGAAATGATAAGACAATCAGAAAGAGTATACAACTTCCAAAGAATCTTCAACATAAGAATGGGCAAGGGTCTGAGAATAAATGACAAGACACCATATAGAACAATGGGACCGGTAACTCCTGAAGAGTATGAATCAAGAGCTGAAAGATACGACAAGCAGCTTGTAGAAAAGGTGGGATACGACCCAACAGGAAAGACTGTTGAGGAAAAGATAGGAGTAATGAGAAAATACAGGGAAGACCAGTATGAAAAACTTACAGATGCAGTCTACAAGAGAAAGGGATGGACAAACAACGGAGTTCCAACACCTGAAAAGCTTAAGGACATAGGAATAGACCTTCCGGAGCTTCTTGAGATTGTTGAGAAACATATATAGTAGGAAGAGATATATTGTAATTTAAAGGATTGCCCATAATAAGGCAATCCTTTTTAATAAGTTAATTAAAGAAAGATTCTTTGGCAGTTTAATAAAAATATTAAGAAAACGTATTTAATTATATGTAAAAGTGATTTTTAATCTGTTGAAATGGGTAGGTATAAAGGGTATAATGAATATAAACTAATTACGGAAATTGTGTGAAGATTACGTTAATTACGTTGTAAGATAGATTGAGACAGATATTTAGGAGGGAGATTGTATGGCGGATAACAAAAATAAAAAAAACACAATAAGCAAAGCTAATATTTTCGGAATAATCATCTTCTTGGTGATAGTGGTTGGCATCAGTTCCTTCGGCAGCCTAATAGCATTTGTATCGGACTACAAATGGTTCAGTGAAGTTGGTTATACAGGTACATTTTTAACAAAATTGAGAACCCAGTTTGTGATAGGAGTTCCTCTTTTTATAATTTTAATGCTGGTCTTCAATTACTACCTGACATACATGAAGAAAAAGTATATAAAGGAAATGAAGGTAGTATTGGAAAAGGATATTTTGAAAAACGTCAATCTCGGTATAAGACTGGGATCAGTAGTACTGGCATTTTTCTTCACAGTGTCCGTTGTTTCATCAATGTGGTTTGAAATACTCGAATTTATCAATGGACAGCCCTTTAATGTTTCAGATCCAATATTCAATCAGGATGTGGCATTCTACGTATTCCAGCTTCCATTCATAAACGGCATATTGAATTTTTTCATGGCAATGCTCTTCATATTCATTGTAATAACAGTGGCATTCAACATGGTGATATTTACGGCAAAGACCACTTCCAGAATGCGTTCAGGTGAAAAGGTAATAGACTTTGAAGAACTTAGCCACAAGAAAAAACCTTTCAATGATACAATAGACAGAAAGACAATAACAAATATATTGAATCAGGTTGCATTCTTTGGAGCTGCATTTCTCTTGATTCTAGGACTTAGATCATGGTTAAGGTCCTATGATCTGCTTTACTCCACCAGAGGAAAGGTTTATGGAGCATCATATACGGATATTGCAGTATCTCTTAACCTCTACAGGATAATTGCTGTTGCAGCAATTGCCGGAGCAGTAACCTTTTTCATTGGAGCAAGGAAGAAGAATCTTGTACTTGCTCTTGCAATGCCGGCAGCCCTTATAATAATAACTGTGGCTGGTGGAATCGTAGGTGGTGCAGTTGAACAATTCATTGTTGAACCGGACCAAATATCCAAGGAAATGAAATATATTGAATACAACATCGAATATACACAAAAGGCCTATGGTCTTGAGAATGTAAAGGAAGTTGAATAT
Organism: uncultured Clostridia bacterium; assembly: GCA_964523535.1. Taxonomy (GTDB): domain Bacteria; phylum Bacillota; class Clostridia; order Tissierellales; family Dethiosulfatibacteraceae; genus Dethiosulfatibacter. Next base: position 10,052 of record CAZFYP010000076.1, on the reverse strand, counting down.
CCTGTAAAATACGATCTTTCAAAGAATGATATAAATCTAAATGATGACATAATCAACAACATAAGAATCAACGACTACAGGCCTATTGAACAGGTATACAATCAGATTCAAGGTATAAGACCATATTATGTATACAATGATGTAGACATTGACAGATATACAATCGATGGAGAATACAAGCAGGTATTCTTGTCTGCAAGGGAGCTTGACCAGACAAAACTCGATTCACAGGCACAGACATGGATTAACCAGGTACTCAAGTATACCCATGGTTATGGATTTTCACTGTCTCCTGTAAATGAGGTAACTACTGAAGGTCAGCCAATACTCCTTGTAAAGGACATACCTCCTACTACAACGACAGACCTTAACATTACTCAACCTGAAATATATTTCGGTGAGATGACAAATAATTATGTAATAGTAAACTCGGATGAAGAAGAGTTTGATTATCCTTCGGGTTCCGACAATGTGATGACATACTACGAGGGAACTGCGGGAATAGAGCTTTCAGGAATGAACAAGCTTCTTTTCACCATAAGACAGGGATCTTTGAAGATATTGATATCAAACAATATAAATTCCGACAGTAGAATAATTCTCAACAGAAACATACTTGAAAGAGTAAGGAAAATTGCACCATTCCTGACATTCGGTTCTGATCCTTATTTGGTAGTCAACCAGGATGATGGAAAGTTATACTGGATAATAGAAGCATTTTCAACAACTTCCAAGTATCCATATTCCCAGCCAATAGATGATTATTCATACAATTATGTAAGGAATCCCATAAAGGTTGTAGTGGATGCATACAACGGAGATACGGACTTCTACATTGCAGATGAGACAGATGCACTAGCAACAACATATAGGGAAATATTCCCTGATCTTTTCAAGACTCTTGACCAAATGCCACAGGGAATAAGAGATCATATAAGATATGCTCAGGAATATTTCAATATTCAGTCTGAAATCTACAGAACATACCACATGGAAAATCCAACTGTGTTCTTTGGTAGAGAGGACCTTTGGGAACTATCAGAGGAAAAATACATGGATGCAGTTCAGCAGGTTGAATCAAACTACCTGATGTTCAAGCTTCCTGAAGAAGAAGATGTGGAATTCCTTCTGTCGGTACCTTATTCACCGGTAGGAAAGAACAATATGACTGCACTCTTTGCAGCAAGAAACGATGGTGAAAACTATGGTGAGCTTGTACTTTACAGGTATTCAAAAAATGAAAATATACCTGGTACAAACATGATAGAATCAAGGATAGACCAGGATTCTGAAATATCTCCACAATTGACCCTGTGGTCACAGGAAGGATCAAATGTATTGAGGGGTAATATCCTTGTAATTCCAATAGAGGAATCACTTCTCTACATAGAGCCTATTTATCTGCAGGCGGACAATGAAAACAGTCTTCCTGAAATGAAGAAGGTAATAGCTTCATATGCAGATATCATTGTAATGGAAGATACCCTTGAAAAGGCACTTAACAGTCTTTTTGGAGTAGACTACAATACAGGTGAAGACGGTGTTGGTATTGATGACAAGACAACCAAGGACCTCATAATAGAAGCAAACGAACTCTATGAAAAAGCCGATGAAGCACTTAAAGACGGTGAATGGGCAAGATACGGCATATACATAGAACAGCTTAAGAAAGTTCTTGTACAGCTTGAAATCATAGAAGGAATAGAGGTAGAAGTAGAAGAAATCGATGGAACAACAGATGGAAGCACTGTTGAGGAAGGAACTACTGTAACAGAATAGGAAAACCCGACTTGACAAAGACACCATACTGTAATATTATAATGAAAAATCGACTGTGAAGGAAAGCAGTAGACAGACAAGTTTTTAAAGAGAGCCTCTAGATGGTGAGAAGAGGTAAAACAGACTGTCGAATCCGTTCCCGAGTCTGCAGGGGTTGAAAAACCTGCACGTTGGAGGCGTTAACTCATTTGAGCGACTGCAGAAAATAATTGCAGTAATCAGGGTGGTATCGCGGTAGTACATTATACTCTCGTCCCTTTACACAGGGACGGGAGTTTTTTAATTTAGGAGGAAAAAATGTTAGATATTAAAAGAATCAGACAAAACCCACAGGAAATCAACGAACTGCTGAAAAGAAGAGACCCAAATCTCTCAATAGACAAGGTAATAGAACTTGACGAAAAAAGAAGAGAAATACTTAAGACAGTTGAAGAAATGAAGGCAAATCAGAACAAGGTGTCAAAAGAGATTCCAAAGCTTAAGAAGGCTGGTCAAGACGTCACTGCAACCCTTGCAGAAATGAAAAAGCTTTCTGCTGAAATAAAGGAACTCGATGTTGAAGTTAAGGCTGTAGATGGTGAAATAAGAAATGAGCTTCTCTACATACCAAACACTCCAAATCCTGAAGTGACTGTTGGATTTTCAGAAGATGAAAACAAGGAAATCAGAAAATGGGGAGACCCCAGGGAATTTGACTTCGGAGTAAAGGCTCACTGGGACATAGGAACAGACCTTGAAATACTTGATTTTGAAAGAGCCACAAAGATTACAGGAGCAAGATTCACCATGTTCAAGGGAATGGGAGCAAAGCTTGAAAGAGCTTTGATAGCATTCATGCTTGACCTTCATACGGAAGAGCACGGATTTACTGAGATTTCTCCTCCATTCATGGTTAACAAGGACAGTCTTGTAGGAACGGGACAGCTTCCAAAATTTGAAGAAGACATGTTCAAGATTCCACAAAAGGACTTCTATCTAATACCTACTGCAGAAGTTCCCGTTACAAACATCTACAGGGATGAGATACTTGATGAGAATGACCTTCCAGTATTAATGACTGCATATACTCCATGTTTCAGGTCAGAAGCGGGATCTGCAGGAAGAGACACAAGAGGTCTCATAAGAAACCACCAGTTCGACAAGGTGGAGATGGTTATGCTTGCAAAACCGGAGGAATCCTACGAGCTTCTTGAAAAGCTTACAGGATATGCAGAAGAGATACTCAAAAGGCTCAATATACCTTACAGGGTAATAGAGCTTTGTACGGGAGATACAGGCTTCTCGTCAGCAAAAACATACGACATAGAAGTATGGATGCCAAGCTATGGAAGATACGTTGAGATTTCTTCATGTTCAAACTTCGAAGACTACCAGGCAAGAAGGGCAAATCTGAGATACAGACCATTCAACAATGGAAAGCCTCAGTTCCTTCACACTCTCAACGGGTCGGGACTTGCAGTTGGAAGAACCTTCGCTGCCTTGGTTGAAAACTGTCAAAATGAAGACGGTACAGTAACGGTTCCTGAGGCATTGAGACCTTATCTTGGAGGAAAAGAGAAAATTGAATTCTAGACTGGGATTTAGAAAATTATCATTGATTGTTGCAGTATTACTTGTTTTGACCATTACTGCAGCTTTTGCTGAAATAGATGTAAGTCAAGATATCAGGTCCGCAATTGTAGGGGATATGGAAACGGGAGAGATATTCTATGAATACAATTCCACTGAAACTGTCGAGCTTGCCAGCATAACAAAATTGATGACATATCTTCTTGCAAGGGAAGCCATAGATGCTGGAGATGTGTCATTGGATGATGATGTGTACATTTCAGAGAATGCGACAAGCAGCGGAGGGAGCTCCCTCTATCTTCTTTCAGGAGAATCACTTAAGCTTGACCTTCTTATGAATTCAATGCTTATTGTGTCGGGAAACGATGCAGCAGTTGCAATTGCAGAGCATGTAAGCGGTGATGTGGATAGCTTCATAGACAAGATGTATGAAAAGGCAGACCAAATAGGCATAACCACTGCCAGATTTATCAATCCAAACGGCATGCCAACAGACTATGTGGAAACTGACCAGAACTTCATGTCTGCAGAAGACATATTCAAGCTTGCCAGATATATTCTTATGAAATATCCGGACATTACCCAGGTCACATCACAGCTCAAGGTTGTAATTCCCGAAAGGAACTTTGCCAAAAATGCTTCAAACAAGCTTCTTGGAGAACTTGAAGGAGTAGACGGACTCAAGACAGGATATACGGATAAGGCTGGAATGTGCCTTGTTTCAACACTACCCTATGTGGACAAGGAAGACAGCAACAAGGACAGAAGGGTCATAGCGGTTTTAATGGGAGCCCACAGTGAAACAGATAGAATAAGTAAGTCCAGGGAAATGCTCGAATATGGCCTTTACAACTACTTCATAGAAAAGATAGTTAACAAGGATGAAATAGTGGAAGAGATACTTGTTCCAAATGCAGTGGATATGAATCTTGAAGTGGCAGCCTCTGAGGACTACTATAAGCTTGTGGAAAACGGAACTACGATGAGGACAGAAAACATCTATATGGAAGACCTTGAAGCTCCTATTGCTAAAGGTGACCTAGTAGGGACCATGGAAGTATATCTAAATGACCAAATGGTAAAGGAAGTACCTCTTCTTTCCACCAGGGACCTTGAAAAGGCAGGATTCTTCACAAGAGCATTTAGATACCTTTCAAATGTTTTAGGAATATAGTATAATCTATTAAATTAGTATAAGTTATTGAAACAGTCAGCATAATATTGCTGGCTGTTTGAATGTTCTTTATTTTTGATTATTGCAAATAATGAATCAATAGACGAGGTTTTTATGATACTAGCAACTGTAGTGAACTCAGTTTTTATAATGGGCTTTTTAATAGCCATAGGATTTTTCCTTGTGAAAAAAGGAATAATAACCACGGAAGTGGAACAGGCATTTACCTTCATGCTCCTGAATATTGCAATACCTGCACTGGTAATCAAATCATTCAATATAGAGTATTCTCCTGAAAAGATGGACCTTGGATTCAAGGTCTTCAAGCTGGCATTTGTCTTTACATCCGGTACGGTTATCTTTAACCATATCATATTGTCACGGGTCAAGAATGTTGGAAAGAGAAAGGTCATGCGCTATACCAATGCCCTTACCAACTGTGGATTCATGGGATTTCCAGTTGCATATCAGGTTTACGGTTCGGAAGGTACATTTTTCGCATCCATGTTCTATGTCAGTGTAGTTATATTGATGTGGACTTATGGCATGTCCATATTCTATGACAAGTTCGGCAAGAGAGAGCTTAAGGGAATGCTGCTCAATCCCAACATGATATCTGTATATATAGGTCTATATATATTCTTCTTTTCAATAAATATACCCCCTATAGTTGAAAACATGATAGATTCAGTGGGAGGAATAATAACCCCTCTGGCAATGTTCATAATAGGTGCCAGGATAGGAAAAGTGAAATTTGCAGAAATGTTCAGCGACAGACTTGTTTATTTTGCAACCTTCATGAAGCTGTTATTCTTTCCACTTTTAATGGTGATTGTATTGTCGTTCATTGAAATGGATCCATTGATTGAGGGAGTATGTCTAATATATGCATCACTTCCGCCACCTGCCATAGCAGTAGTAATAGCTAGCCAGTTCGACTGCCAGGTGGACTTTGCATCAAAGATAGTTGTAATGACTCATCTTTTTTCACTTGTTACCATACCTTTTATGTTTGCAATTTTTGAGCTACTGTAGGGATGGAGAAATAAAAAACCGCAGATAAAGATATAAACCTTGAAAGCTGTGTTTTTTATATTCTTGAAAGTATGTATTTCTTAATGAGACGATATGCCTTAGGCTGGCTGATGCCAAGTTCCTTTGCCACCTTTACGCTGTTCTGGTGTTTGGTATATGATTCCCTGATTACCTTTTCTTCAACGGATTCCATGATATCCTTCAAGGTGTCTCCATTTTCAATATTTATGTTACCTGCAATGTTCTTTATTTCAAATAATCTTTTAGGAAGGTCTCCAATGGATATTTTCTTGTGTTTTGACAAAACTACAGCCTTTTCTAAAACGTGTTCAAGTTCCCTTATATTTCCAGGCCATGAATAGTTTATTAATATATTTACAGCGTCTTGACTTATGCTGCACTTTCTAAAATATTTATTGTTGAACTTATCAATAAAATAATCTATATAAACTCGAATATCTTCTTTTCTTTCCCTAAGTGGGGATAATATAAGTTCAAAAGTGTTGAGTCTAAAATATAAATCTCTACGAAAGGCATTTTGCTCAACCATTGTAGACAGACTTCTGTTGCTGGCAGCAACGATTTTAACATCAACTTTCTTTTTTTTGTTACCACCAATTGGAATAAACTCCTGATTTTGAATGAATTGCAGGAGTTTTGCCTGCAGTTCAAGAGGCATTTCAGAAATCTCATCCAAAAACAAGACTCCACCGTCTGCAACTTCCACCAGTCCCATCTTGCCCTTATTGCTGGCCCCTGTAAATGCTCCACCTTCATAACCGAACAGTTCGGATTCAATAAGGCTTTGATTCATACAGGCGCAATTGAGACTTACAAGAGGCTTGTCTTTGAAAATACTTGTCTTATGTATATAATTTACCAGATAGCTCTTGCCTGTTCCCGTTTCTCCAAGTATAAGGCAGGTAGATTTTATATTTTTGATTTTGTTTAATGTAGAAATAATTTTTTCCATATCGCTACTTTTATAAATGAACTGGTCATCTTTGTCAATTTCACTATTAAAACATTGATTTTGAAATTCATCCAGAAGATATATATCATTAACATTTTGTCCTACATACTTGAGTTCTGAATTTTCATTAAATACTGGAGATGATATGGTGACTATGTCTATCCCCTTATTTGTAACCTGTCTTTTTGCAACAGTTTTTTCATATTCATAGACTTCCGGCAAGGTGGAATTTCCCCAAAAAGTTTCATCCAGGTCTGAAAACTTTTTGCCAATGAGATCTTCAGGTTCTATACCATAATGTCTGACAGAGGCTTTATTCAAATATACAAGTTTGTAATTATTGTCATAGATCATTATTTCATCATGCAGATTATCTATTACTTTCTTAAAATCTTCGTTACTTATCAACATAAATACCTCCAAGGTAAATATCCAAAACCACCTTGATTCTGTTAAAATTATAACATAAAATCATCCAATATTATTCTAGATGAAAGAGGTAAAGTTAATTTTATCGTTCAAACATGATTTTCATCCCTATATATCTTTGACTTGCGTGCAATGGTTGCTTGACTTACTTGTAGGATTTCAGCAGCCTTATATGTGCTTTTAACCTGCTTCATGACACTTGTAATCAACTCTTTTTCCACTATTCTTTTAGCATCTTTAAGAGGCATTATTTCCTTTATCACTATATTTAATTCAAAAACAGAGTTTTCACTATTTGTAGTATATTTCATAAAATCATCCCTTTTTAGTATTAAGAAAGTTAAATATGCATAACACCCCCACATGAAGGTGTTATGCATATTTTATAGATGTATTGTTTCTAGTTGGCTATTGATTTAATTTCTTTTTCGTCCTTTATTTCCATTTTAGGCATTAGCAAATCGCCGTAGTCTTCCTTCATCCATTTCATTACAGATACAACCATTATCAAGAGTATAGGCATCAGTGGCACTGCAACGACTATTGATGCAAGCTGTACAGCCTTCAAACCACCTGTTGCCAATAGACCTACAGCAAATACTCCAAGGAATATTGCCCAGAGGGTTCTGTTCCATTTATCTGGTTCTTCATCTCCTTTGATATCCTTTGTTACCTGTGCAGACAAGGTAAATGCTGCAGAGTTAAGAGTTGTAGCAAGGAATACTACACAAAGCAATGTAAATGCAGGAATTATTAGTCCATTTCCAAGTGGAAGGGAACTTAATATGGCAACTATGGTACCGGTTGTTCCAACTTCCCCAACGATTGTAGCAACATCAAGTGCACCTGAAAGTTGAACGTCTATTGCATATCCTCCCCAGATTGCAAAGAATACCCAGCATCCGAGACTTCCAAATATCAGTTCACCCATTATGATTTGTCTAATTGTTCTGCCTCTTGATATTCTGGCAACAAAGAGACCCATCATTGGTGCATATGCAACCCACCATGCCCAGTAGAATACAGTCCAACCTTCTGGGAATCCCATGTTTGCTATAGGATCTGTCCATAAGCTCATTCTGATAAAATCTGTAACCATTAGTCCAAGACTGTTAACCCAAAGATTCAATATGAAAATGGTTGGTCCAACTATGAATACGAATGCAAGTAAGAAGTATGCTATATATGTATTGAAATTTGCTAGTTTGGCCATACCATTTTGAAGACCTGAATAAACAGTGAATGCTATAAGGATTGTGAAAACAGCCAAAACCATAAGCTGAAGCTGGAAACTCTCTGAAATACCAATCATATGTGCAAACAAAGTTGTCACTAGAGGAACAGCAAGTCCAAGAGATGTACCTACACCACCTATCATTGCGAATATTACAAGAATATTTATTAATTTTCCTGTTGTTCCTTCTGCCTTATCTCCTATTACTCCCTTGCATGCTGTGGAAAGTCTTAATGTATTTGCTCTTTTAACATGTATTGCATAACCGATTGGAATTGTAGGAAGACAGTAAATGGCCCATGGAGTTATACCCCAGTGGAATTGTCCAAGCATTCCAGCAAATTCAGCCGACATGGTAGTACCTGCTTCAACACCAAGAGGTGGTCCGCCCATATAATAAACAGGTTCAATAAATGCCCAGTAAACTATTGCGATTCCAATACCGGCACAGAATATCATAGCTGCCCATGTATAGTTTGAAAATTCCGGTTCTTCTCCCTTTTGACCCAGTACTATTGATCCCCATCTGCTTGCTGCAAGCCAGATAAGGAATACAACACAAAAGAAACCGAATAGGAGAAATGCCCATTTGAAGTTAGAAGTTACAAAACCAAATACCTGATTTACAATGGCAGAACCTTTTTCTTGGAACAGAGCGAGTGGAACAGACAGCAATAATGTCAATATTATTGCTGGAAGCATTAAAGAATAATCGATGTTTTTGTTGTTCATAATATTACTCCTTTTTTTAATTTATATTACTTTTTTATCTTTTAAGTCGTTTATTTTATCTTCAGAATATCCAAGTTCACTTAGTAATTGACTTGTATTGTTTCCCAATAAAGGAGATGGCTTGTTTACCAAAGGACCATCTATTGAAAGCTTCATTGGATTACCAACAACTTTTAGTTTTCCAATTCCTGGATCATCAAGTTCTATAATCATATCTCTTTCAATAAGCTGTTCATTGTCAAATGAATCCTTTATATTGGAAACAGCTGCACAAGGTACTCCGTTGGAAGTCAGAGATTTTTCCAGTTCAAGCTTGTTTTCATTTTTAATCAAATCTTCTATGATTTCCTTAAGGACTTCCTTGTTTTTCATTCTCAATTCATTGTTTGCAAATCTTGAATCTTCAAGCAAGGTGTTTTCTCCCAGGCTTTTGGAGAAGGATTCCCAGATTGACTGGTTTTTAGCTGCTATTGTAACAAAACCGTCTTTTACCCTATAAACATCACTTGGTGAATAATGATTGTTTATATTCCCTTTTCTCTTTACTTCTTCACCCAAGCCGGTAGAAGTTATTATTGGATTGTCAAGCATGGCCATAAGAGAACCAAGCATAGTAACATCAACCTTCTGTCCCTTGCCGGTTTCAAGTCTTTTGTAATAAGCCATGGCTATTCCCATGAAAAGCATAAGCCCAGTAAAACTATCTCCTATTGCAGGTCCGATTTTGGAAGGATCACCTTCAGGAAATCCTGTTACATCCATCAAGCCACTAACTGCCTGAACAACATTGTCATATGCTGCAAATTTTGACAATACTCCTGTTTCTCCAAAACCTGAAATTGTTGCATAAATTATATCGGGCTTTATTTCCTTCATCTTGTCGTAGCCTATACCATACTTGTCAAGGGTTCCTGCCTTGAAATTTGAACATACTATATCTGCATCCTTAACAAGATCAAAAATTATTTTTTGTCCCTCTTGGCTTCTTATATCAAGAGTGATGCTTTTCTTTCCTCTATTGAAGGAGCCGTAATAACCACTATAGTCATTTTTAAAAGGACCCCATCCTCTAGAAACATCTCCTGTTTCTCTTCTTTCAATTTTAATCACATCAGCGCCGAAATCCG
>CAZFYP010000075.1:0-12333 GCA_964523535.1 uncultured Clostridia bacterium | reverse complement strand
ACACAGGGTATTGACTTATATTTTAATTGAATATAGAATAGAAACAAATACGAACAAAAGTTCGGTAACCTTGAGGATTAACTGTCCTATAAAGTCGATTTAATGCTTAAGGCTTAAGTTAATCTATGATAATAATTGGATGACAGACTGTAATATAGTATAATTAAACAGTAATCATGTCATATCATAATCTGATATGAAAGCAAGTGAGTCAGTTTAAGAGAACGGACTCAAGTTAGAATGACCAAGAGGTTGAATATGGAAAAAACAGGAAAATTTGAAATTAAATCTGAATACAAGCCCACAGGAGATCAGCCCCAGGCTGTTGAAAAGCTGACGGATGGAATAATCGGCAATAAGAAGTTCCAGACACTGCTTGGTGTTACCGGATCGGGAAAGACCTTTACCATGGCCAACATAGTGGAGAAGGTCCAGAGACCAACCCTTGTAATTGCCCATAACAAGACACTGGCCGCTCAGCTGTGTTCCGAGTTCAAGGAATACTTTCCAGACAATGCTGTTGAGTATTTTGTAAGTTATTACGACTACTATCAGCCTGAGGCCTATGTTCCTTCGTCAGATACATATATAGAAAAGGATGCTTCCGTCAATGATGAAATAGACAAGCTGAGGCACTCAGCTACTGCATCACTTTTTGAAAGAAGGGATGTAATAATTGTTGCCTCCGTATCCTGCATATACGGACTGGGTAGTCCGGTAGATTATGAAAATCTTGTCATTTCCCTTAGACCTGGGATGATAAAGGATAGGGATGAAATAATAACCAAGCTTATTGAGATACAATACAAGAGAAATGATATAAACTTTACCCGCGGTACCTTCAGGGTGAGAGGAGATGTTCTTGAAATATTTCCTGCCGCATCTTCAGAGGAAGCTGTAAGAATTGAATTTTTTGGAGACGAAGTTGAAAGAATCACCCAAGTCAACTCACTTACAGGAGAGATACTGGGAAGAAGGAAGCATATATCCATATACCCCGCATCCCACTATGCAACAACTGATGAGAATATTCAGAGGGCAGTGGCTAGCATAGGAGAAGAACTTGTAGTAAGACTTAAGGATCTAAAGGATGAAAACATGCTTGTAGAAGCACAGAGATTGGAGCAAAGAACCAAGTACGACATAGAGATGCTCAGGGAAATGGGATTTTGCAATGGAATAGAAAACTATTCAAGACATATAAACAATCTTTCACCGGGAACAAGACCTTATACATTGATAGACTATTTTCCCGATGATTTTCTTATGATAATAGATGAGTCCCATGTTACAGTACCTCAGGTAAGGGGCATGTATAACGGGGACAGGGCGAGAAAGCAGACTCTTGTAGATTTTGGATTCAGACTGCCTTCGGCTCTTGACAACAGACCCCTTCAGTTCAAGGAGTTTGAAGAGAAAATAAATACTGTTGTATTTGTCAGTGCCACTCCGGGACCTTATGAACACGAGCATTCTGAAGGTGTTGCTGAACAGATAATAAGGCCTACGGGACTTATTGATCCTGAAATAACAATCAAGCCAGTTGATGGTCAGATAGACGACCTTATTGATGAAATAAGGAAGACAGTGGACAAGGACCAGAGAGTTCTGGTTACGACTCTAACCAAGAGGATGTCGGAAGATCTTACCTTCTATTTCAAGGATGTAGGAATCAATGTAAGATATCTCCACTCGGATATCGATACGATTGAGAGAATGGAAATATTGAGGGATCTTAGGCTTGGAAAGTTTGATGTATTAATAGGGATCAATCTCTTGAGAGAGGGTCTTGACTTGCCGGAAGTATCCCTTGTAGCCATACTGGATGCAGACAAGGAAGGTCTCTTCAGGTCTGAGACTTCCTTGATACAGACCATAGGAAGGGCTGCAAGAAATGTTGACGGTCGAGTAATAATGTATGCCGACAGAATTACCAGGTCCATGGACAAGGCAATATCAGAGACAAACAGAAGAAGGTTAATACAGGAAGAATACAATAAAAAACACGGAATAACTCCTCAGTCAATAGTGAAAAATATCAGGGATGTAATAGAAGCTACATCTGCTGCTGAGGAAGAGGCAGAATATACAGTAGACGGCAAACCTGTAGAAATCCACAATGAGAAGGATCTTCTTAAGTTACTGGATAAGATGAACGAAGAAATGATGGAAGCAGCCAAAAATCTCGAATTCGAAAAAGCTGCAGCCTTGAGAGACGAAATCAAGAAACTTAAGAAATTGAGTAGTATAATGATGTAAAATTAAAATAACACAATAGCATTTTTAATAAGGATTGTATAAAACAGCATTTTTCTTCAGAAATGGAATGCTTGAAAGATACAAGTGAAGCATATGAATGTTTCACTTGTAATAAAATAAAGAAATAAATGAGGAACATATGGAAAACAAAATTATAGTAAAAGGTGCTAGGGAGCACAATCTTAAGAATATAGATGTGGAGATTCCCAGAGACAAGCTCATAGTCTTTACCGGGCTTAGCGGTTCTGGGAAATCATCCCTTGCTTTTGATACAATATATGCCGAAGGACAGAGGCGATATGTGGAAAGTCTCTCTTCTTATGCAAGGCAATTCCTGGGTCAAATGGAAAAGCCCGATGTTGAGTATATAGAAGGTCTCTCGCCTGCCATATCCATAGACCAGAAGACAACAAACAGAAACCCAAGGTCAACAGTGGGAACTGTAACTGAGATCCACGACTATTTGAGACTGCTCTATGCAAGGGTAGGAGTTCCCCACTGTCCCAATTGTGGAAGGGAAGTGTCCTCCCAGTCAATAGACCAGATAATAGATGCAGTAATGGAATATCCGGAAAAAACAAGAATACAGGTAATGGCTCCTGTAGTAAGAGGTCAGAAGGGTACCCATGCAAAGATGCTTGCAGCCATGAAGAAGGAAGGCTATGTAAGGGTAAGGATTGATGGGGAATCTTATGAGCTGGAAGAAGAAATCACCCTGAACAAGAACATAAAGCATGACATAGAAATTGTAATTGACAGGATAATCATAAAGGAAGGAATAAGCAAGAGACTTACGGACTCTGTAGAAAGTGCCCTGGCTCTTTCTGAAGGTCTTGTATATATAGATGTAATAGATGGCGAGGGTATGCTTTACAGTACTGAATTTTCATGTAACCACTGTAATATAAACATTGGAGAAATAACTCCCAGAATATTTTCTTTCAACAGTCCCTTTGGAATGTGTAACGCCTGCAATGGTCTTGGAGTGAACAAGGAAATCAGTGTTGAACTTATTCTTCCTAACATGGACCTGTCCATTCCTGAAAGGGCAATAGCACCCTTCGGAGCAGACAAGAACGGTTACTATTTCCAGATTTTCAAGTCAATAGCAGACCATCATGGATTTGATATAAGCAAGCCTCTTAAGGAAGCTCCAAAGGAGTTTATAGATGAATTGCTCTATGGAACAGGCTCTAGGAAGATTACAGTTGACTTTGAAAGCAAGTTCAACGGAAGACGTGTATTCACCAAGGAATTTGAAGGTGTGGTCAACAACCTTGAAAGAAGGTACTCCGAGACAAGATCCCATGACATGAGGGAATGGATTGAAAGCTACATGATTGAAAAGCCCTGTCATGTATGCGGTGGTGCCAGACTTAATCCCAATGCCCTTGCAGTGACATTGGAGGGAATAAACATATATGAACTTTCCTCCATGGCTATAGGAAAGATACTTGACTTTTTGTCAAAATTGAAGCTTAACGACAGAAGGGCATTCATTGCCGAACAGATATTGAAGGAAATAAAGGAAAGACTTGGTTTTCTAGTAAATGTAGGACTTGATTACCTTACCCTGAGCAGAAATGCAGGAACACTTTCAGGAGGGGAATCCCAGCGTATCAGACTGGCTACACAGATAGGATCAAGTCTTGTGGGAGTACTCTATGTGCTTGACGAGCCAAGCATAGGCCTTCACCAGAGAGACAACAGCAGACTCATTGAAACTCTCCGTGGATTGACAGATATAGGAAATACATTGATTATAGTTGAACATGACGAGGAAACCATATATGCCGCAGACCATGTACTGGACATAGGACCTGGAGCGGGAATCCACGGCGGTGAGGTTGTTGCCCAGGGAACTGTGGATGAAATCATCAAAAACAAGAAATCAATTACAGGACAATATTTAAGCGGTGAAATGAAGATTGAGGTTCCTGCGTCCAGAAGAAAGGGGAATGGAAATGTCATAACTGTTAAGGGTGCTGCCCAGAACAACCTTAAAGCTATTGATGCTGAAATACCTCTTGGCACTTTCACATGCATAACTGGTGTTTCAGGTTCCGGAAAGAGTTCTCTCATAAATGAGATACTTTACAAGGGAATCTACAGAAAATTCCATAAAAGCAGAGTTGTTCCTGGAAAACATGACGAAATACTGGGAATTGAAAATATTGACAAGATAATAAACATCGACCAGTCTCCAATAGGAAGGACTCCAAGGTCCAATCCAGCCACCTATACGAAGGTATTCGACCAGATAAGAGACCTTTTTGCCATGACTGTAGAATCCAAGGTAAGAGGATACAAGAAGGGGAGATTCTCCTTTAATGTGAAGGGCGGTAGATGCGAATCCTGCAAGGGAGACGGCATAATCAAGATAGAGATGCACTTCCTTCCCGACGTATATGTTCCCTGCGAAGTATGCAAGGGCAAGAGATACAACAGGGAAACCCTTGAAGTTAAGTACAAGGGCAAAAACATCAGCGAGGTGCTGGATATGTCTGTAGAGGAAGCTTTGGAGTTTTTCAACAGTATTCCAAAATTAAAGAGCAAGCTCAAGACAATGAATGAGGTAGGTCTTGGCTATATTAAGCTTGGTCAGCCTTCGACTCAGCTTTCGGGAGGAGAAGCACAGAGAATTAAGCTTGCTTCTGAACTTAGCAAGAGAAGTACAGGTAAGACTTTGTATATTCTTGATGAACCTACTACGGGCCTTCATATGGATGATGTTCATAAGTTGATACATGTTTTGAACAGACTAGTGGAAAGTGGAAATACAGTTGTTGTAATAGAACATAATCTTGATGTAATCAAGACTGCAGACTATATTCTGGACCTGGGACCTGAGGGGGGAGACAAGGGCGGACTCATAATCGCCTGTGGAACTCCGGAGGAATTGGTCAGGGTAAAAGGCTCATATACTGGAAAATACCTAAAAAAAGTCTTATATTAGTTGAATATTGAATACTAAAGTTGTATAATTTTATTAGTGGGTGATAGGATGAATAATACAGAATTGTCTAGTCTTCCACAAGCCGTAATAGATGTTTTGCCTGTAGGCATAGCTGAATGCGGTCTTGTTATGGATGATAATTCAAATATAAAAGACATTAGAATTTTAAGAGCAAACAAGAGCATCAAGGAAATAACGGGATACAACAACTATGAGCTTTACAACAAGACCATGAAGGAATTATTCCCTTCAATAAGCGAATCAGTTTACGATTGGATTAAGATACTTGGTGATGCTGCGCTTTGTGCTGGAACAAAACATATGGAGCAGTATATGAACATGTTTGACAAGTATTTAAGCATAGATGTTGTAAGTATTGAAGAAAATGGATTCCATCTTGTTATGGAAGACATAACAGACAAGAAGGAATGTACAAGAAACATTCTTGAAAAAGACAGCGAAATTAACTATATAAATGAAGAATTGAGAAAGAAGGCAAACCTTGACAGCATGACTCTTGCATACAATTACCAGTTTATAATGAAGCTGTTGAAGGAAGAGGCTGTAATTGCAAACAAGGAATCGAAAAAATTCACAGTTGCCCTTCTTGATATAGACGGATTCACGGAAATAAACAGGAAACATGGAATTGAAGTTGGAGACCTTGTACTAGAGGAAACTTCCGAAGCATTGAAGAACAGCATGAGGAAGATTGATTCGCTTGCGAGAACAGGCGGAGACGAATTCCTCTTGCTTTTGACAAATGTAGACATAAACATAGCTAAAATAGTCATTGAGAGGATGAGAACACAGCTTGACTTGGACGTAAAAGCTCTTGAAGATGATAAGATAACACTGAGTGGTGCCGTACTTGAATATGAAGGTGGAGGCTGCGAAGAGTTCTACCACAAGCTGAGGGACAAACTGGCGAAGGCCAAAACACTAGGATATAATACTATAATTTTTTAGACCAATAATAACTGCGAATGCAGTTATTTAAGGAGCAAAGAAAGCAAGGATAATAAATAAACTCCGTATTAAAAACATATGGAGTTTTTTCATACTCGGAAGTAAAAAAGTTGAGTTTCAAATTAGCAGCATGGCTGCTTTATGTAGGAGAGTTAATGTTTGATATAAAGGAAGAGCTCAAGAAGATTCCTGATAATCCTGGAATCTATCGTATGAAGGACAAGAAGGACGAAATCATATATATAGGCAAGGCCAAGAATTTGAAAAAAAGGGTCAAGCAGTATTTTCAGTCCAGAAATCATGCTGGCAAGATACAGAAGATGATATCCAATATTGATTCCTTCGAATATATCATTACGGATTCGGAACTTGAAGCATTGATGCTTGAAGCTAATTTTATTAAGAAGCACAAACCCAAATACAATACAATGCTCATGGATGACAAGCAGTATCCATACATAAAGGTTACTGTAAATGAAAAGTTTCCAAGGGTAATGAAGGTAAGGCAGATCAAAAAGGATGGCAGTAAGTATTTTGGCCCCTATACGAGTTCCTATGCGGTAAAGCAGACAATAGAAAGTATAAGGAATATATTTAAGATAAGGAACTGCAGCCTTAGGATCGTAACAGGCAAGGAAAATGCCAGACCCTGTTTGAACTACTATATAGACAGGTGCAAGGGTCCCTGCATAGGCAAGGTAGATAGTGTGGAATACCGCAAGGGAATTGATCAAGTACTTCAGCTATTGAATGGAAGAGAAGACAAGCTGATAGACATCCTTGAGGGAAAGATGATGGAAGCTTCTGATAATCTTCAGTTTGAACATGCGGCAGAGTACAGGGACAGGATAGCAGCCATAAGAATTCTCAGCGACAAGCAGAAAATAACTAATACCAACCTTAAGGATATGGATGTAATAGGACTTGCAGCAGGAGAAAGTGATGCTATAGTTCAGATATTCTTCATCAGGGGAGGAAAAGTAATAGGAAAGGAAGACTATTTAATGTCGATGAATCTGGAGGACGATACGTCAGACATTGTATCATCCTTTGTCAAACAGTATTATTCAGGAACTGTTTACGTACCTAAGGAAATATATATAGAAACTGAAATAGACGATCAGAAGCTTATTTGCGAATGGCTTGGAGAGAAAAGAGGCAGCAAGGTTGAACTCAAGATACCAGTCAAGGGCGAGAAGAGCATGCTTATGAAGATGGTCAAGAAGAATGCCAGTGAAAAACTTCAAAAGGATATAGAGAAGATAAAGGTAAGAAGGAAGGAAAACCAGGATGCCCTTGAGGAGCTTGCAGAGCTTATTGGGCTGGAAGACATTCCTTTCAGGGTTGAAGGTTATGACATTTCAAATATACAGGGAGTCGAAAATGTAGGTTCCATGGTAGTTCTTGAAGAAAGCGTGTTCAAAAAAAGCAGCTATAGAAGATTCAGAATCAAGGAAGTCATTGGTCAAGACGATTACGGGTCCATGGAGGAGATGCTTGAAAGAAGAATCAACAGGGGTCTTAAGGAAAGAAGCATGATAGAGGAAAAGAAAGGCTTTGGAAAGTTACCTGACCTTATTCTTGTTGATGGAGGCAAGGGCCATGTCAATATAGTGGAGCAAGTACTGCGGGACCACGGTTTGCAAATACCTGTAGCTGGAATGGTAAAGGATGACAAGCATGCCACACGGGGACTCATTTATGAGAATAAAGAAGTAATGCTTCTAAGAAATACCAAGCTTTATCGTCTCATCAGTTCCATGCAGAACGAGGTCCATAGATTCGCCATAAGCTATCATAGAAACCTGAGGAAAAAGAATACCTTCAAGACAGTCCTCGATAATATTGAAGGAATAGGTGAAAAAAGGAAACTGGAATTAATTAAATATTTCGGTTCAGTAGAAGGAGTGAAGACAGCATCGCTTGGAGAACTTGAAAAAGCACCACGAATGAACAAGAAGTCTGCAATAAATGTATTTGAATTTTTTAACAAGGAAGGTAATGACGAATGAAGTTAATTTCAATCAGGGAAATAGTGAAAGGATTGGGTCTGGAAGTAATATATATGCCTGAGGATAAGGAAGCACATTTGCAGAACGCAGATTTAATCAGACCGGGACTTCAGCTGGCAGGATACTTTGACATGTTCAGCTATGAAAGAATACAGATAATAGGGAAAACGGAATCAAACTACATAAGTACTCTCAGTGGTGGAATAAAGATCAACAGGTTAAACAAGATTTTTGCATATCCCATACCTGCTGTAATAGTAGGTAATGGTATGGAGATTGACGCAACTATGGAGTATTGTGCAAAGAAACATGGAAGAGCCCTTCTGAGAAGTCCTGAAAGAACTACCAAGTTGATAAGGGATATTGGAATCCTTATTGAAGAGAAGTTGGCACCTGAAAAAACCATACATGGAGTGTTCATGGAAGTATATGGCGTAGGGGTTCTAATCAGAGGGCAAAGCGGTATTGGAAAGAGTGAAACTGCTCTTGAACTCATCAAGAAAGGACATAGGCTCATTGCCGATGATGCCGTTATTATGAGAATGATAGACAACAGCATAGAATGTACCTCCCCACCTCTGACAAGACATCTGCTTGAAATTAGGGGCGTTGGAATAATAGACATTAAATATATGTATGGTGTAGGTTCAGTAAAGATAAAACAAAAGCTCGGACTTGTTCTGGACCTTGAAGAATGGGATCAAAAACAGACATATGACAGGCTTGGTTTTGACAGCGAATATGAAAATATATTCGGAGTGGATATTCCAAAATCGAAAATACCCGTAAGAATAGGAAGGAATACATCTATGATAGTGGAGGTTGCAGCCATGAATCTTAGACAAAAGCTTTTGGGATATTCAATAGAAGAGGAATATAATAAAAGATTTATGAATAATATCAATAAAGGCGATATGTAATGTTTTTTTAAAGAAAATATTGAAGAATTTCATGTGTTAAAAATATGGCTTGTCCTTGAAAATGTATGGATTGTATTTTAATAGTGAATATTTCACTTTGGGAAAAGACCATGAAGGATAAGGAGTGAATTGATGTAATTGAGAATTGCTGAAAAATGTGGCTGTTTGAAAGGTGAATTTTCTTCCTTGCATGACAGACATGTTTGCGGGAAAACAATTTCAATGTGTAATTAATTTAAAACAAAAAAGTCGGTTTTAAATAAATAAAATGCAAAGAAAACTTAATTTTTCTTTTAAAAATTAATTTGACTTAAAATTTTTTGAGGAAACAAATTGCAGGGACAGGTATGCCAACTTGCTAAAATAAGTTTTTTTATTCGTGGCAAATTAATCAAAGGAAGAAAATATGAAAAACGTTATGTTTTTCTATTGACGATTGTTACTGTGCATATTATACTTAATTGTAACTGTTCTGCATATTGTATACAAGATAACCAAGGAGGTTAGTTTTAAATGGCAAAATCAATGAGAACTATGGATGGAAATACGGCAGCAGCCTATGTTTCCTACGCATTCACAGACGTAGCGGCAATATATCCTATAACTCCGTCATCACCAATGGCTGAGCACGTAGATGAGTGGGCCGCAAACGGACAGAAAAATCTTTTCGGACAAGAAGTAAAGGTGACTGAATTACAGTCAGAGGGTGGAGCTTCAGGAGCCGTTCACGGCGCACTGGCTACAGGAGCCCTAACAACAACATTTACAGCATCACAGGGATTATTACTTATGATTCCAAACATGTACAAGATAGCTGGTGAATTATTGCCTGGTGTGTTCCATGTTAGTGCCAGAGCTGTAGCAAGTCACGCATTGTCAATATTCGGAGATCACTCTGATGTCATGGCTGCTAGACAAACTGGATTTGCAATGCTGGCATCAGGAAGTGTTCAGGAAGTTATGGATCTTGCAGGTGTTGCACATCTTACTGCAATCAAGTCAAGAGTACCCTTTGTACATTTCTTTGACGGATTCAGAACTTCACACGAAATTCAAAAAATAGAAGTAATTGATTATAGTGAATATGAAAAACTTGTTGACTTTGAAGCTGTTCAGGCATTCAGAGACAGAGCATTGAACCCAGAGCACCCTGTAACTAGAGGTACTGCTCAAAACCCTGATATTTTCTTCCAGGCGAGAGAAGCTTCTAATAGTTTCTATGAGAATCTACCTGAAACAGTAGCTGGATATATGGAAGATATTAGTAAAGTAACAGGAAGAACGTACAAACCTTTCAATTATTATGGATCTCCAGATGCAGATAGAGTAATTATTGCAATGGGATCAGTAACTGAAACAATAGAAGAAACTATTGATTATTTGATAGCTAAGGGAGAAAAGGTTGGTGCAGTTAAAGTACACCTTTATAGACCTTTCTCAGAAAAATATTTCTTCGATGTACTTCCAAAGACAGCTAAGAAAATTGCTGTACTTGATAGAACGAAAGAGCCTGGTTCACTTGGCGAGCCTCTTTACCTTGATATCAAGTCAATGTTTTATGATAAGGAAGACAAGCCATTAATCGTAGGTGGAATATATGGACTTGGATCAAAGGATACACTACCTTCACATATCAAAACTGTATATGAGAATCTTTCAGCAAACGAGCCGAAAGATCGATTTACAATTGGTATAGTTGATGATGTAACTTTCAGATCACTTCCAATTGCAGAGCCAATAGAAGTTGCATCTGAAGGAACTATTAGTTGTAAATTCTGGGGACTTGGTTCAGACGGTACAGTTGGAGCAAATAAAAACGCAATAAAAATAATCGGTGACAATACTGATAAGTATGCACAAGGGTATTTCTCATATGACTCAAAAAAATCTGGTGGTGTAACTGCTTCTCACTTGAGATTCGGAGACAACCCAATCAGATCTACATACCTTATCAACAATGCTGACTTCATTTCTTGTGCACAGCAGTCTTACGTTGACAAGTATGATCTTCTTAAGGGTATCAAGAAAGGTGGAACTTTCCTTCTTAACACTCTTTGGAATGCTGAAGAAATCGAAGCAAACCTTCCTGGAGAACTTAAGAAGGCAATTGCTGACAACAACGTTAAATTCTACACTATTAACGCAACAAAAATTGCTGCGGAAATAGGTCTGGGAAATAGAACAAATATGGTAATGCAGTCTGCATTCTTTAAACTTTCAGAAGTTATACCTGTTGATGAAGCAGTAGGATACCTTAACAAGGCTATTGAAAAATCTTATGGTAAAAAAGGTGAGAAGGTTGTTAAGATGAACGAAGAGGCTGTTAAGCAAGGTATAGAGCAACTTGTAAAAGTTGAAGTACCTGCTGCATGGGCTTCCGCTGAAGCAACTGCTGTAGTTGCAGATGACACAGACAAGCCGGCATTTATTAAGGAAATACTTGAACCTATAAACAGACAAGATGGAGATGATATTCCAGTAAGCAAGTTTGTAGGAAGAGAAGATGGTACGTTCCCACAGGGAACAGCTGCTTATGAAAAAAGAGGTATAGCTGTAAATGTACCTGAATGGCAGATGGATAATTGTATACAGTGTAACCAGTGTGCATTTGTATGTCCTCATGCTGTAATAAGACCATTCCTTTTAAATGAAGAGGAAAAAGCAAATGCTCCTGAAACATTTGATACTATAGATGCTAAAGGAAAGGGATTTGAAGGACTTCAATACAAAATTCAAATATCTAGCCTTGACTGTACAGGATGTGGAAACTGCGTAGACATCTGTCCTTCTAAGAACAAGGCAATTGTAATGAAACCTATTGGAACTCAAACTGAAAAAGAAATTCCAAACTGGGATTACGCAATAAAAAATGTAACTGTAAAAGATACTATTATGGATAAAAAGACTGTTAAGGGAAGCCAATTTGCAATGCCTTATCTTGAGTTCTCAGGAGCTTGTGCAGGATGTGGAGAAACTCCTTATGCTAAGGCTGTAACTCAGCTTTATGGAGACAGAATGATAATTGCCAATGCTACTGGTTGTTCTTCAATCTGGGGTGGTTCTGCTCCTTCTACAGTTTACTGCCAGGATGCACAAGGCAAAGGTCCAGCATGGGCTAACTCACTGTTTGAAGACAATGCCGAGTATGGATTCGGAATGGCTATGGGCGTTAAGCAAATGAGAGAAAACATTAAGGTTAACATGGAAGCTCTTATGG
>CAZFYP010000074.1:0-12490 GCA_964523535.1 uncultured Clostridia bacterium | reverse complement strand
GGGAATGGAGGCTTAAGTCTTGGCATTCCCCTTTTTCCTTCAAGGGATTCGATTAGTGCCGTCTCTTCTCCACATACGAAGGCTCCTGCTCCCTTTTTGATTCTTAGGTCAAAGGAGAAGTCTGTTCCCATTATGTTTTTTCCAAGTATGTTCTTTTCCCTCGCCTGTTCCATTGCTATTTCAAGTCTTTCTATTGCAAGGGGATATTCTGCTCTGCAGTAGATTATTCCTTCATCTGCTCCGATTGCATATCCGCCTATCATCATTCCTTCTATGAGTCTGTGAGGGTTTCCTTCAAGTACAGACCTGTCCATGAATGCTCCCGGGTCTCCCTCGTCTGCATTACATACCATGTATTTCTTGTCACCCTTTGACTGAAGGGCTGCATTCCACTTGAACCATGTTGGAAATCCTGCTCCTCCTCTTCCTCTAAGGCCTGATGTCTTTATTTCTTCTATTACACTTTCAGGTGTCATTTCCTTGATTGCTTTTTCTATTCCCTTGTATCCGTCCATTTCAAAGTAGTCTTCTATGTTTTCAGGGTCTATTGTTCCGCATCCTTCAAGGGCTATCTTTACTTGCTTTTTGGTGTAATCTGCCTGGTTTTCAGATGTGTAAATTACATTGTCTTCAAGAATTTCTCCCTTTTGTACATGGTCTTCTACTATCTTTTGAGCCATTGCAGCATCTACGTGTCCATATGTTATTGATCCATCTTCACTTATTACGTCGACGATTGGCTCGTAGAAGCACATTCCTATACAGCCTGTTGTCTCTATGTCATAATCAAGGCCAAGCTCTTCCTTCTTTGCTTCAAGGGCAGCTATTACCTTTCTTCCTCCGGAGGCTATTCCGCAAGATCCTAGTCCTACTCTTATTTTCATTATGCCGCTCCCTCCTCTTGTGCTTTTATGTCTTTTATTACCTTGACTGCCGATGCAGGTGTAAGGTTTCCGTAAGCTTCTCCGTTTATCATTATTACTGGAGCAAGAGAACAGCAGCCAAGACATGCAACGTCTTCTATTGTGAATAGACCATCTTCTGTTGTTTGACCCGGCTTTATCTTAAGCTCTTCGCAGAGAACCTTCGATATTTCCTTTGATCCGTTTACATGACAGGCTGTTCCCTGGCACTGGAGGATAAGGTATTTTCCTATTGGGTTGAGTCTGAACTGTGTATAGAATGTTGCAACTCCGTATATTGTTGCTTTCTTGTTTGAGGTATTGTCTGCTACGTATTTCATTGCACTCAATGGAAGGTATCCGTATACTTCCTGTATCTCCTGAAGTATGTTGATTAAACTTCCCTTTTTCTTCCCGTATTTGTCAATTACTGGGGCTATCAGGCCAAGATCTACGTTTTCATCCTTGAACTTCTTTTCCATTTCTCCTATGTTGCAGTTTTCACACATGATGTTTCTCCTTCCTTGTTTCTTTCTTTGGTTTTTCATTATGACCGACTATAGTCAAATTTTCGTCAATTACCTTTGGCTTGCATCTTTAAACTATATTGGTTTTTAAAGACTGAAATACTGTGTTTGACTTTGTGTTTTATCATGTTTATTTGTGTTTGTGTTTTGAACTTGTGTTTGTTTGTGATTTACACTTGTGTTTAATTTTCGTAACATTACCATTATACTTCAAATAGAATAATATACAAGGTAAAAAAGCTTTGTTTTTTTGCTAATATATATGATTATTTTGCAGACTAATATTCAAACGTTTTCCATGCTATTATATAGCATGTTGTTCTCTATTGTAATACTATATAATTTATCATGAATTAATTACATTTGCAAGAATATTACTATAGACATCTTACATGTGTCTTCATCAAATGTAAACCGCCAAGAACTAGCAACTTTCTATAAACTATTCCTACGTTTTGCCGTAAAACATTTATAGTTTAAAATTTCACAAATTATTCTGTATTTGTTGTATTTACAGGAACACTGCCTATGAATATTTATAGACGATATTCATAAAAGTAAACAATCAATAATCTATCTTTGCATAAAATTATTTTATTATGCGTCGAAAAACAATTCATCTTCATCTCAAAAACCCCCAACCTTACATCAAAAAAATTTATAAGTACTGCAGCAAAAACCTTTATGAAATCAATTCCTTAAAGCCTTTTACATCAGTATATTATCACTCATTTTTTGTTTCATTAAATAATAATTGATTATTTAAAGAATTATCATTAAAAGTTATTGACCATTAACCAAAATAGTATTAACATACAAAGTGGATGTAATTGATTAAGGAGTGATTTTTTGAAAACCGGCCATGCCAAAGATAATAATGCATACAATGTGCTAGACCACTGGTACAATACCAAATCCCTGATAATACTTGAATGTCTCCTACTTGGAGCATTCGTGGGTTTCATAGTTGTGCTTTACAGATTCCTGCTGGATTTTGTCAGCGCACTTATTGACAAATACATATTTGTCAATATAGGCAATCCCCATTATTTTCCTTTTATAATAGGTTTTCTTCTTGTTTCTGCTTTTCTAGTCAACAAGATGCTCTCCTTACAACCTCTTATATCTGGAAGCGGTATCCCCCAGGTAAAGGGATATATTTTCAGACAAATCAAAATGCCCTGGCTAAGTATCATTGTCAACAAGTTCATGGCTGGAGTATTATGCATAGGTTCGGGTCTGTCACTTGGAAGGGAAGGCCCTTCCATACAGCTTGGTGCAGCTGCAGGAAAAGGCTTCTGCAGAATATTCAAAAGAAAAAGGATTGAAGCAAAATATCTTGTTACAGGAGGTGCAAGTGCAGGTCTTGCCGCAGCATTCAATGCGCCACTGGCAGGCGTGGTATTTGCTCTTGAAGAAGTTCACAAGAATTTTTCACCATTTATAGTAATAACCGTTCTGGCTACTGCAGTTAGTGCTGAATTCGTATCGGAATCATTCTTTGGTTCAAATCCGGTTCTAAACTTTGACATTGTAGACAAATTCCCTCTAAAGTTTTACAACTCAATAATACTACTTGGCATCATTCTTGGAATATGCGGCATACTCTACAACAATTTTCTTGTATTTTCATTGGACCTCTTTGCTACCGACAAATATATAAAGAAAGAATATAAGATGTATATTGTTTTCCTACTGTCAGGTGCAGCTATAGCATTGCTGCCAGAAATAACAAGAGGTGGTCATCATCTTATAGAGCCCATAGTAGACCTTAATTATGGAGTAAAAACGGTACTTGTATTCTTGATTTTCAAATTCATATTTTCAATGGTATCATACGGTTCAGGAGCTCCTGGAGGAATATTTCTTCCATTACTGGTAATTGGTGCTCTTATAGGTTCTCTTTACGGACAACTCCTTTATTCACACTCTGGAATGGATCCTATATACATTCAAAACATGGTAGTATTTGCAATGGCAGGATTTTTGACAGCTGTTGTTCGTGCACCAATAACATCTTGTCTTCTCATTTGTGAGATGACAGGTTCATTTACACATTTTCTACCATTGACGGTTGTTGTAATTATATCATATTTGATACCTGAATTTTTCAATTGTCATCCTATTTATGATACCTTGCTGAACAGAGCTCTTGAAAACAACAATGCAACCTATATAGGAGCTGAAAAATGTAAAGTACTTCTTGAAAAGACCGTAGTGGTGGACTCCTCTGTAGAAAATGTACTGATTCGAAATATTAAGTGGCCGGAAAACTGCCTTATTGTAAATATAGAAAGATGTGCCAAAGACTACCTTCCAAGAGGATTATTTAAACTTCAGGCTGCAGACCAGATAACTTTCATTACAGATGAAGCATATGCAGCAGATGTGAAAAAGAAACTTGGTAAACTAATGGACGACCCATACCTTGATTCTTCCTGCTTTATCGATACATCAGTGAAGAATTCAATAGACAACATTGAAAAAGACATAATCGATGAATCAATAGAGCATATAATAGAAAAAGAATAGCACAAAAAAAGTAAACCTCAATCGGTTTACTTTTTTAATATCATTTGAGATCACTTCTTGTTGACATTCCAGTAAAGCAGTCCACCTTCCTCATGGGAAAGTATCAACCCTGACTTCTTCAAAACCTTTTGAGAAGGAATATTGTCCTGAAGAGTTGATGCTGTAATTTTCTTTATTTTAACCTTTTTCTGTGAAAATGCCCACTTAACAAGTTCAGTCAATGCTTCAGTCATATACCCCTTGTTTCTGAACCGTTCCTCTGTTCCAAATCCCACTTCCAGTTTACCTTCTTCTCCTTCTATACCCTTGAATCCAATTTCTCCAATTATGAGTTTTTCTTCTTTCAGCACCATTTGCCAGAATGTATAAAAGGCATAGTTTTCTGGATCCTGTTCCATCTTGTCAATTTTTATGGAATATATCTTCTTCATTTTTTCATCAGGTTCATCAGCAAAAAGCTGAAATCCCAATTCTTCTGCCAGTTGAATCTTGTTGGCCAAAGCTCTTTTCATTTCATCAGGCTTCAAAGGTACCAATAATAATCTGTCCGTTTCTATAAACATGTAATCCCCTCCCTATTTCTTATCTTTTTCACTTTTCTTGCTGCTTTTCTTTTCTTTATACTTTTTAATAGCGATACCACTGGCTATATCCTCAATAATATTCTGTTCACTATATGGTGTTCTTTCATAATTATTTTTAATCTGTTTTTCAGGAAGCTTAATTTTCTTGTAGTCTATCTCCATATAGTCTATCTGCTTCAAAAGATGACTTATGCAGTTTATTCTTGCATTCTTCTTTATATCCGACTCGACAACATGCCAGGGTGATTTAGTAGTATCCGTATAGCGGAACATGATATCCTTGGCTTCAGAATAACTTTCCCATCTTCTTCTTGCTTCAATGTCCATGTCACTAAGCTTCCATCTCTTTGTGGGATCATCAATCCTGTCCTGGAACCTTCTTTCCTGTTCCTTGTCGCTTACAGAAAACCAGTACTTAATAAGTATTATTCCAGACCTCAAAAGCATGTTTTCAAATTCAGGTACTGAATTCAAGAACTCCCAATATTCGTCATCAGTGCAAAATCCCATTACTCTTTCAACACCTGCTCTGTTGTACCAGCTCCTGTCGAAAAGTACCATTTCCCCTGCCGACGGCAGATGGGATACATATCTTTGAAAATACCACTGGGTCCTTTCAGTCTCAGTAGGCTTGGAAAGCGCTGCAACTCTTGCATGCCTTGGATTTAAAGGCTGCATAATACGCTTGATTGTTCCACCCTTTCCAGCAGCATCCCTGCCTTCAAAAACAACAACAACTCTCAAGCCTCTCTCTATTACCCATCTTTGCATTTTAACCAGTTCAATCTGAAGTTCTCTAAGTTTTTTCTCATACACCTTTGTAGATAATTTAACCATTTCCTTCATACTAATCACCGCCTAAGAAATCAATAATTTAAATTTACTATTATACTAATTATATCATAAAACATGATGGTTTATAAATGAATATATT
Organism: uncultured Clostridia bacterium; assembly: GCA_964523535.1. Lineage (GTDB taxonomy): Bacteria > Bacillota > Clostridia > Tissierellales > Dethiosulfatibacteraceae > Dethiosulfatibacter. Next base: position 7,011 of record CAZFYP010000074.1, on the reverse strand, counting down.
ATTTTCATTGCTGTCAATTCATCTTCCCCATTTCAATTTTAAAAATAGAATCTTTACAAATCAATCAATTTCAACACAAAATCTTTTATACTTTGACATGTTTTCAGGAAGGGATATTTCTTCCACCTTGACATGAAGATCAATACTTATATGGAATTCTTCCAATTCCCTTTCCATACGTTCCTTAAGTAATGATACAGTTCTTTCCACTGCTTCTGAATTATAATCAAACAAGTCCACGGTAATATCAAGGGAATCATATAGGCTTTCAAGAACCCTGAACTCCCTTATATTGTCGCTGCTTGTTATTATCCACCTGCTTATTAAATCAGGAAATATATGCTGTATATTTCCCTGTCTGTTCTTCAGGTAGACAACATCATCATTTCTACCCAGTATCTTTTTTATTACTCTGAAGGAACTTCCACAAGGACACTTATGACCAAGTATGACCATGTCATTCATTTCATACCTGATGAGAGGCTGTGCATAATTTACAAGATTGGTCACTACCATCCTGGTGGCCACCTTGCCAGCTTCATTTACAGCCCTTCCTTTGTCATCATAAAGTTCGACAAAAACCAGGTCTTCGTTGATATGTAGATTCCCACATTTGCAGGCACTTGCAATCTGGCCTTCACTGGCTTGATAGATTTCAATTACATCCGTATGAAAGACTTCCTTGAATCTATCCTTCTCCTCTTCCTCCATGACTTCAGCATAAGTCATTATGAGCTTGATAGGCACTCTTATGTCGTCCCTTCGAGGCAACAAAAGCCTGACCAGACTCGGAGGAGCCATAAGTATATTGATTTTCAAATCATTTATACTGTCGATTATATCATCAATTGGAGTCATGGTGGACAGGTACTTAAGACTTACCATGGGAGCCTTGATATCGTCAAAACCCTGGCTGAATACCCTTAAAAGAAACAATATCCTGAATGGCAAAAGCTTAAGAGGTATCCCACTCCTTGCAAGAAAAACAAAAGGAAGTCTCCTTGTCATGGCCTTTGGAGTAACATATATACCCTTGTTGCCGCTTGTACCACTGGACAGTCCCACTACATACTCATCCTTGTAGTATCCAAGAAAATCCCTCTTTACTTCCTTGTTAACTGCATAGTCCATGACATCATCAAGGTCCAGTCCACATGTGTTCAAGTCGGTAAAATTGTCCATCATTATTTTCTTGTTTATGACAGGTAGCCTATGGAAATCTTCCATGGAATTCATCTCAAAGCCGTCGTATTCTCTTCTGTAAAATTCCGAATGATCAATAGAATATTCTATAAGCTTCTTAAGCTGTTTTTCCTGATATTTCTTCAAATCATCCAATGAATAACTGTAAAGATGGCGATTGAGGGAAAAATAGTCTATGATACCTCTAATCATGATATCATACCTTTAAGCTTGTCTTCCTTGGAACTCTTTCCGAATCTTGCAAGTATTCTGCAGTAGAAGTATTCTATACCAAATCTGTAGTGTTTCTTTTCCCAAAATATGAGAAAGATTCCCCACAATAGAGCAAGAACAAATCCATAAGCCAATGAACCGCTTACATCGAAACTGATGGAATGTGCATCGGTGCTGATCATCCTGAAAACAAGAGCACTTACAATACTTTCAAGGAAAAATGCAGTAAGACCTGCAACTCCAAATCTTGAAAAAAACTTGGCAGGAATAGAAATCTTTCTGCTTCCTTTCCCTTTCCTGAAATCGTAGACCCTCAAAAAGGCAATTATAAGCATGAGAAAAAGTCCCAGCTGTGCAGTCATTATGGCAAACCATTTAGGATCTATACTTCTTTCAAGCATGGTATCGGGAAGATTGACATACGCAGTAATTCCTGTAGCTAACAAGAGCAAAGCAATGGGCAAAACCTTCCTTTTCATTTTCTTCCAATCTCCCTCTTTCAAAAGAACTGCAAGCCATCCTCCGAAAAGACCGAAGGATAAATAAGGGAATACAGGATTGTTTTTGTTTACAAGCCAATTGAGAAGAAACACTGTAATATAATTCCCCTTGTCGAGAGCATTCAAATATATGTCGTAGAGAGGTATCCTGATTATTGATATTCCAAAGAAAATCAATCCCGAAAGGAAATATGCCAGAGCCGTGCCTTCATTATCCCTTTTCAATATGACCTTTTTCATGATTATCATAAAAATACTTAGGAGTACAATGTTGCTGCCTATCATGACCAGGCTGTCAATATATAGAATTCTATCCATATTGAATCCTGAAAACTCTCCATATCTTATTAAATCAACCAGTATGCTGTTGTTCATGGACCTCCTGGCTATATCCACAAGACCCGGACCTGTAAATATGAAATACAGATAGGCCACTGCCAGAATAAGAAACCCACTGACAATATTGTATCTAACTACTTCGTTGAATTCATATTTTCCCGACTCTAGTTTTTCAAGTGATTGAATTGTATGCACAGTACCGCTGACCATTGCAAAAACACCTGCAAACATAAGAAGCAGGCCGATAAGGGTAATAATCAAAGGTGGATTATTGAAATCCAAATCGTAAAGCCCATCAAAGTAATAAAAAGCCGAATGCAGCCATATAACCACAAATATCCCCAATCCTCTCAAAACATCAAGTCCGGTATAATTCTTGTCCATAGTATCCCCTTTATAATTAATCAAATATCTTGAAACAACTTCTGTATATAAATTATAACTTCTCAAGCATTTTATCACAACCATAAAGACTAGTTCTTTTTTTATAGTCTGGGAAACTCATGGGAGCAATTCATTTTAAATACAAAATAAATCAATATATTATAGGCCATAGAATTCATATAGTTATGGTATAATATACAAAATCAACAAGCAAAAAAACTACTTATACAAGGTGATAAAATGAAAACTATTAATACATTCAATGAAATCGATATTAAGGATATGGTTGAGAACTATTGGGATGGAGAAAGATTCCTGGAACTTTGCAAAAACTGCGGCAACTATGGAAAACTGTGGTCCTGCCCTCCCTATGATTTCCATGTTCAAAACTATATAAAACAATACCGTTATGCCTATATAATAGGCACCAAGATGGTATTCGATACTGAAACAATCAATGAAAACAACACGGAAGAAAAAATTGGAGCCTTCACCAAGTCAACACTTGAATCAATGAGAAACACCCTTGGTGAAAAACTCCTAAAGCTTGAAAAAGACACAGGTCAGGGAAAAAGCCTCTATGCAGGAAGCTGTATTCTCTGCCAAAGCTGCACCAGGGAAGACAATGGAAAGTGCTCTAATGTGGAAATGATGAGATACTCTCTTGAGTCACTTGGCTTTGATGTTGCTAAAATAGCTGAAAAGCTGTTGAACATAGAACTAAAGTGGGCATCGGACAGTCTTCCTGAATATTTCACCCTTGTAAGTGCCTTCCTGTCAAATGAAAAAATTAGCGACTTCAATACCCAACTATCCGCAAGATTCAACATTTCCTAGTCCACGATAAAAATAAAAATACCGGGGATACCTGCCTAATTAGGGCAATATCTCCGGTATTTTATTTTATATTTTATAATTCTTATTGCTTAAGTTTTATTTCTATCTTTGAGCTTCGAATTGTCTCAAAAGTTCAACGAAAAGCTTAGGAATCTTAGCAATATTTTCTGGTGTTTCAACGAAAGAAATTCTGAACTGGAATCTTCCAGGATTTTCTTCTATATCTTCAATATCGTAGAATCCGTTCATAGGAGCTACAAGAAGTGTAGTTTCAACTCCATCTATTACAGCAGAACCTTTCTGTGCACAGTAGAGTACAAAGTCTATAGCCTTGAATCCAGTCTTTACTACGTTTCTTACATCAATTACTGAATAAATCGATGCATCGGGACTTGATACAATAAGCCCGGGCTCCTCTTCCTTAAGACCATTGTAAACTTTCATGATCTGGCCTCTGTAGTAGTCTCTCATTTCCTTTGCCCATGCAGCAATCTGCTCTTCAGTTTCATGAGCCAATGCTCCAAATATATATTGACCGATTGCATTGGCACAAAGGTTTGCAGTATATTCCGCTATCGCACGGTTGTTGAATTCAGGACTGTCTGTAATTAGTCCGCCTATTCTCAGTCCGCAGGCATTCCATACCTTTGATGCAGTTTCTATACTTATTCTTCTTCCTTCTATTCCTGGTACATCTTCATTTGTAAGTCCCCAAATACTTACAATCTTTGTATCTTCAGCATAGTGAAGCTCACGATAAGCCTCGTCGCTGGCCATCCACATGTTGTACTTGACACAAAGTCTTGCAAGGTCCTTCATTGTTTCATAATCATATAGTTGTCCAGTTGGATTGTCATAAGGTATAACCAATAGACATCCCGGATTGTTTTCCTTTATTGCTTCTTCAATCTTGTCAAGTTCAGGAAGAGTGAACTTTCCATCTTCACTTAGTGTTCTCTTTACAGTTGCAGTCTTTCTTCCAATTCTTTGTGCAAAAGAAATATAGTTTGTGTATGCCGGGTCTATCATCATAAGGGGTTTCTCATCGCTGCCTGCAGGTCCGCAAACGCCTGTAATTAGAATCTCCATTGCTGCCGATCCCCCGTCTGTTACCTGTGCCATAAGCTTGCTTGTATTAAATCCCTCACACTTCAAGATATTCAAAAACGCTTGCTGACATTCTTCAGTTCCAGCAGTACCTGTATACCTTATTACTCCGTCTGCAAAGGGGCTTCCCTCTCCATTAAGTTCAAACATTCTCTTCATCATGGCAGGGTTTGTTGGAAGTGAAACATTTCCAATACCTACATTGATAACTGCATCAGGCTTAACCTCTCGCTCCTGGTACTTCATCTGTGCCAATCTTACAGCCGAAGGTTTTCTCGATTCGAAATGTGCTGATAAAACCGGTTTGTTCATAACATTACTCCTTTTATTCATCTTTAAAGCTCCTCTTAAATTTTAAATATTTAGTATTCTTATGATACTGTTTATTATTGTGCTTCTTTTCTGCCACCTAGAGTATAACACTTTAATTTTATCCATTCAACACCTTTTTGAAAAGTTGTTTCAAGAATTTTGCAATTTTTTCATCCAAACTTTCATAAGCCTTGAATCTAGTTAAATGAAGGTCTCAGACCTCCCTTAATCTAATAAGGAGCCAACTTGCAAACATCTATTTTACATAAACCACTTTTCTTAATAACACGTAATAAAAAAGGTGAAAAGGCCCCTGTAATTACAATAATAATCCATCTTAATTAAAAGTATAATCCCAATTACATAAAATAAAAAACCTGATGAAATGTATTTTCCATCAGGTTTTTGTTGAATTATACAATATAATCCTTATTTGTTAGCAAAAGCTCTATTGTTTTTCTCTGAAGTTCTTCTACGCTGTGTTTTCTGCTTCTAGCGCATATGGCAGCCTTATCATTACATATAAGACAAGTACGACTTTGGAGGCCTATTTCACTCCTGGCAATTTTTCTGGAACTGTTGAATTTATTCTCATCCGAAGCCTGAACAAATACCAGTACATCAATATCAAAAAGCCTTCCAAGTGATGTATTGTCTTCAATTGCACTTGTAAGTCTCTTTACAGATAATGCATCATTTTCAACTACATAGTAGGCTGTGTAACCAGAATTTTCAAATTCACTTTCGTGATGCAACAAAACATGATTTTCCTGGTCCAAGGCTTCTTTAATAAGTTTCATTCCTGCCTCAAAACCGGATTTTGCCAAATCAAAAGCCTTTACCGGTCCTGCAATATTCATTGTGAAGCATATGAGAGTGACACTGTCCATATCCAGTCCCTGGTTTTTGCACTCTTCCAACAAGACTATCTGCCTGAATACACGTTTTTCCCTTACATTCAGTATTTCCTCAAGGGAAACATTGTGACAGTTTTCAAGTTCCTCGTATATTTTATCCTGCATCCTTCAATACTCTCCCCTGTTCATGGATTAATAATGAATAAAGTCGCTTGATTTTTTAATCTTATCCACAACCTTTTTCCCTTCCTCAGTAGATACAAGGAATTCATAAGTAGACTCAGGCACCCAGTCCTTTATTTTTTCAATAAGTCCGTCATGAATGAGACCTCGCACCTTTGAAGCACTTATTGCTCCATTTTCATTCTCGATTCTTGGAATAACAATACACTCAATTCCCGAAAGACCAAGTTCCTTTTGCATGACTTCATTATAAATCTTCGTCACCCTGCTGAAAGGCTCTTCACCTACATAGCGTCTTGTAACCCCCAGGGATTCTGCGATTTTTTTGAAAATTTCAATGTCTAGCTTGGCATGTGATTCAATTACCAGCGCCTCATCCTTAAGGAAATAGGAGGGAAAAGTGGCTGTTGAGATCATATAGTCCCCCGTATTGTGATAAATCAGATTATCAAGATGGGCCGTACCCTTTACCACAAGTTCATGTCTCACCTTGAAAGGTACCAGGGATGCATCTTCAGAGACAACAAATACATGGACAATATCATTTTCCCTGGAAATTCTTTCCAACAAATATTGATGACCCAGGGTGAATGGATTGGCATTAATCACTGCAGCAGCAACTTTTTCAGCATCCACCTTTTTCTTCATCAGCTCATCAGAATAATTCTTGAAACCGTTCCTTCGATTTTCCATAAATACAAGCTTGTCTTGCACACGGGCTATTTCATGGAAGTTCAATTCCTCAAACATTTTCGCAGATTCGCATTTAGTATAGAGGAAGAGATCAACATAGCCTCTTTCATGCTGATATTCAACAAGATGTGTTACCAGCTTGTTGAGGAGACCCTCCCCCTGATGAGTCGAATCCACTGCCATGCATCTCAAGGTGTTTTTGAAACAAGAACCTGTAGCCAGAAGGTTATACTCTTCATCAAATAAGCCCAAAGTATAGTCAAGGTTTTTATCCCTTTCTATTCCTTCCTGCTTAAGCAATGCTTCCTGCTTCCTTATGCCTCTTTTGTCCCTTGGCCTGATTTCACTTATAATATATTCATCCATTGCATTCTTTCCTTTTT
>CAZFYP010000073.1:0-12615 GCA_964523535.1 uncultured Clostridia bacterium | reverse complement strand
ACAATTGTAATTATATTGGCAATTGTCTCAGGAATCATAAATAGGATGTCTCCGGAAGAAATGAGTAAATCATTTGTCGAGGGATGTAAAATGGCTACATATTCTGCTATACTTGTAGGATTTGCAACGGCTATTTCCATAGTATTGACAAAGGGTAATGTAATTCATACCTTAATCCATTATGCATCGATTCCTTTGGCATCTACATCCAAGATGGTATCTGCAGTGCTGATATTCTTCTTCAACTGGATATTCAACTTCTTCGTTCCATCTGGAAGCGGACAGGCTGCAGTTGTAATGCCTATCCTTGGACCTTTGGGAGATGTAATTGGGCTTTCCAAGCAGGTTATAGTATCTGGATACAAGTATGGAGACGGTATCACAAATTTAATAATTCCTACATCCGGAACTCTTATGGGATTCATAGGAATGGCAAAAGTTCCATATCAAAAATGGATCAAGTTTGTTCTTCCTTTGATTGGAATATGGACTCTGCTGGCAACAATTTCAATTATTATTGGTGTTGCAATAGGATGGCAATAAATCGGAAATAAATTGACATTAAATGACAAGTGCTTGTAAAAGGGCACTTGAATCATTATAGGCTGTAAAAAGGAGTATATTCATGATAATAGACAGAGTAGACATAATTCGTGTAAAGAATCCCTTTAGATTTCCCTTTGAGACAAGTTTTACAAGATTTGTTGAAAGGGATGCATTACTGGTAAAAGTATATTCGGAAGATTTAATAGGATATGGAGAGTGCAAGGCTTTCTTTGCTCCCCTATACTGTCCTGAGGACAATGGTACATGCCTGCATATAATAAGAAATTATCTCATACCGGAAATCCTCCACAGAGAAATTTCGGGACCTGAAGAGTTTATTGAGAAAACATCATATATAAAAGGCAACAATCTGGCGGTAGCTTCAGTTGAGAATGCTCTTTGGGAAATCAAGAGACAAATGGAAAACAAGTCCCTTAAGACCCTAATTGGAGGAGTTTATGACCATGTGAAAGTGGGAGTCAGCCTTGGGATTGAGCCGACCATCAAGGAACTTCTTAAAAAAATAGAAAAATACCTGGGTGAAGGATATCACAGGACAAAAATAAAGATTAAACCGGGCCGGGACTATGAAGTTGTAAAGGAGGTCAGGAAACATTATCCGGACATAACCCTTACAATAGATGCAAATTCAGCATATTCACTTAAGGATATTGACCTTTTCAAGTCCTTGGATGAATTTAATCTGAAATACATAGAACAACCCCTTGGAGAAAATGACATAATGGACCATTCAAAGCTTCAGAAGGAGATAGAAACTCCAATATGTCTTGATGAAAGCATTGAAAGTATAGAAGATGTGAGACAGGCCATTGAACTTGGAAGCTGCAAGGTCATTAACATCAAGTCAAGTAGATGCAGGGGAATAAGCGAATCCATTAAGATACATGACCTTTGCATGGAAAATGATATACCTGTTTGGTGCGGAGGTATGACAGAACTTGGAATAGGAAGGGTACAGAACATATCCCTTGCAAGTCTTCCCAACTTCACTCTTGCCCACGACATAGCTGCAAGCGACAGGTATTTTGAGAAAGATATAACGATACCTGAAGTGAAGATATCAAAGGATTGCACAATTGCGGTTCCTGATGAAAGTAACGGAATAGGCTATGAGGTTGACATAGAAGCAATAGACAGAATGATGGTTGAGAGGTATGTCTTTAAGTAATCATAAGGATAGCAGAGGATTGAGGAGTAGGCTTATGGAAAAAACAGTAAAAGTAAATAATATCAGTAAGGAAACAATTATAAGTGCTTTGGAAGCAAAGAATATTACTGAAGAAGAAATATTGAATACATGGAAAGAGCTAGTAGAGATAGAGAGCTATACCCATAATAAAGAGGCTGTCACAAATGTATGTGCATATGTGGAAGATAAACTCAAGGAATTGGGAATGGAAACAAGGATTATAGAATTTGAGAATTCAGGACCTACCCTTGTTGCTGAAATGGGAGAAGGCGACCCGGATGAGGGTGTTATACTGACAGGACATATGGGTACCGTTCACAAGGATGGAGTTATCAAGGATTTTCCATTCAGAGTAGATGGTGGAAAAGTCTTCGGGCCGGGAGTGCTGGACATGAAGGGCGGCATCAATATTATTTTCTATACCATAGAGATTCTTAAGCAGTTGGGATATGACAAACCTGTAAAGGTCCTCCTCAGCGGGGATGAAGAGCATGCCCATGCAAAGAGTGGATCAGGATCCATGTTAATGGAAGAAGCAAAAGGCTATAAATATGCATTGAACTTTGAGACGGGATTGATAGACAACAGTATAGTCATATCCAGAAAAGGTGGAATGTTTTGTACAATCAGATCCAAGGGTCTTTCGGCCCATGCAGGTGCCAATTTCTATGACGGTATAAGTGCAATAAACGAAATGGCCTATAAGATTATTGAAATTAATGATTTAAATGGAAAATTTGGTGAAACAACTTTCAATACAGGGACTATTAAAGGTGGAACTGTAATGAATGCCGTACCGGACTTGTGTGAAGTATTGCTTGACATAAGGTATGTGGATAATGCTTTAATTCCTGAAATAGAGAAATCATTGAAAGCGATTGTTGAAAAGACCAATGTTGATGGTGCAAAATCGGAACTTATTGTAGAAGGTGTATTTCCAGCATTCAACGACAGCTTAAACGGAAAACTTTTCGAGACTGCCCAAAGGGTATCTTCTAGCTTGGGCTTTGGACAAGCAAAAGGAGTGAGGGTTGGTGGTGCTTCAGATGCTGCCTTCATAACAAAGGCTGGTGTTCCCTGTCTTTGTGGAATGGGAGTAAAGGGACAATGGAATCATTCCACAAGGGAGTATGCACTGGTGGATTCGGCAATGGAAAGGATAGTACTTGTTACTAATCTGATATTTGAATTGAAGGATATGATAATATGAAGTTACCTTTAGAAAATCTTAAAATACTTGATTTAACAAGAGTCTTGGCAGGACCCTACTGTACAATGACACTGGCAGATCTTGGTGCTGAAGTAATAAAGGTCGAAAAACCAGGAACTGGTGATGACTCAAGATCATTCGGACCATATGTAAACGATGAAAGTGCATACTTTATGAGCATAAACAGAAGCAAGGAGAGCATTACCCTAAACCTTAAAAGCGAAAAGGGAAAGGAAATTATCAAGGAACTGGTAAAGAAGGGCGATGTTATAATTGAGAACTTCAAGCCTGGTACCATGGAGAAACTTGGACTTGGCTACCATGTACTAAAAGAGATAAATCCCAGCCTTATATATGCAGCTTCGTCAGGCTTTGGACATACTGGACCATACAGCAAAAGACCTGCATACGATGGAGTTGTTCAGGCCATGGGTGGTATCATGAGTATCACTGGTCAAAAAGACGGTGAGCCTACAAGGGTGGGACCTTCTGTAGGGGATATATTTGCCGGAATGTTCACCGCTATTGGAATTCTTTCTGCAGTCAATAAGCGAAGAGAGGACGGCAAGGGTATGAAGGTGGATGTATCAATGCTTGATTGTCAGGTTTCCATACTGGAAAATGCCCTTGCGAGATACTTTGCAAGTGGAGAATCGCCCAAACCGGCAGGCAACAGACATGCTTCCATTGTGCCATTTGAACCATTCGATACCAGGGACGGTAAGATAATGATAGCTGCAGGAAATGACAATCTTTGGGCCAAGTTTTGTAATGTAATTGGAATGGAAGAACTTGTCCACGATGAAAGATTCACTACAAATCCTCTTCGAAACGACAACTATGATATCTTGAGACCAGTAATTTCCCAAGTGATTTTGAAAAAAACAACCCAGGAATGGTATGATTTGCTGACGGAAGGTGGAGTTCCCTGTGGACCTATCAATGATATAGGAATGGTCGTAGAAGATGAGCATGTAAAAGCAAGAAACATGATTCAAAAGGTAAGCCATCCAGTTGCAGGTGACATCCGCATACCTGGAATACCGATAAAAATAGAAGGCTGCAGCGACCAAATAAGATTTGCTGCTCCGGTACTTGGACAGCATACTGAGAAGATACTGTCATGTTTTTTGAACTTCAGTAAAGATCAAATTGACAACCTTAAGGTCGAGGGTGTTGTTTAAATAAGACAAGATGATTCATAAGTTTGAGTGTAAATACAATGTAAAAAAAGAGAGATGCCATATGGAACTGTCCATTAGGCATCTCTTTAAGGTTCATCAGCTTTATTGGCTGTTTCGAACTGGTAGAACTTAAATGTTTTTTTGTATGAATTCCAGTAGATTTCCTGAATTGTCCCTGACAAAAGCCACTTTTTGTCCTTCCATGATGAAAGTGTCCATGGCTATGTCAACTGCCTTGTGTTTCATTTCCTTGATCAGGGCATTGATATCCTCGACAGAAAAGGCGAGGTGCTTGGTTCCATGTGTTTTGATGTCAAGGTTGGGGAACTTCCTTTCTTCCGGAAGTTTGGATGCATTATCAACCTCAAACAGTTCTATACTGAAACCATCCAATGACATAAAGACGATTCTTGAGTTTAAATCAGGAAAATACTTGTCGGAAACAACTTTAAAGCCTAGAATACTTGTGTACCACTGGATTGATGAATCTATTGAAGGTACACTGATTCCACAGTGCAAAGGCGACAGTTTGTATTTGTTTTTCGTACTATCCATATAGGCCTCCTTTATATGACATCTGTATGTTTTGAATTCAGTAAATAACTTAATAGTAAAGCTGTTTTGATTCTTTTATAAAGTCATGGTCCGGAATCTCAAGTATAAAGGTGCTGATGAATTCGCTACCGGGAATCAAGAATGGATAGGTGTCGTGGTTTGCCCATTCAGGTTTTGTATATTGGGGTGGGTTGTTGATGACGGAATCAAGCCATCCGTTGTTGTTTTCATACCACATTTCCGATACCCTGTGCCACTGATTGAAGAACAATTCCTCGTGTTCCTTGAAGTCGTCTCCCTGTGGTAGGGGATTCTTGTCTGAAATATAGGCCTTTGTACTGAAGAACCTTGTTAATCCAGGCTGTTTCATCACTTCAGGAACATGAGTGTTCAGATACCAGTCTTCGCCTTCTTCTATTGTGATATGGTCTGGATATCTGAAAGCTGTTACCCATCTGAGTATTGTATGGTCCTCGATGCTGGACTTTCCTCCCATAAAATCCTCTGTAGGTTCTGCAGGCATATTGACTACTATGGCATCACATTCTCCGGGCTGCCTTGTCATGGATAGCAAACCTTTTGTTCCTCGACGAAGTGACTTGTCGGGGACCCAGTTTTCATGTACCCGGTAATTGTAATAGCCGTAGTCTTCTCCTCCTGGAGGTGCAGGAACAACTCGATATAGCACATATTTTACTGTCCAGGGATTCTGGGTCAATACTTCGGGAACATGATATCGTTGGAACCATCTCTCTAGTGAAGGTCTGTCGTTTTCATCATTTAGCTTGTGTACTATCAATAGCTTTGACATTTCCATTGTATCTTCTCCTTGACTGACATGTTTACTTGTATGACTCTATGAGTTGCTTAGCATTTTTGTATACTTTTAGTGCAGGAAGCCCAAGGTCTTCGATGTCCTCAAGTGTCTCTTGATTTATGTTTTTAGTCATAGCTTTCCATTCATTAATTTCTTCATCTGTCAATTCTGTGAAGATATCTCCCTGTGCCATGGCTTTTTCCATGGCAGTATTATATTGCTGGTTTGTTATTTCTATTTCGTATTGGTTCAGAAGGTCAAGGTTGTCTTCAAATAATTTTTGCAAGTCTTCAGGCAGGTTGTCCCATGCATCCTTGTTGAATATATAGGTCTGCAGGTCCATATGGGTACCGCTTTCTCCAAAGATGATATGTTGCTTCAATAGAGGAATGATTCCGAATGCATTGGCTACAGGGAAATGTGCCGTAACTCCATCGGCAACTCCTCTTTCAAGACTTAAGTAGTATTCTGTAACTGGCTGGCTTACAGGTGCACCACCTGTGGAACCGATGAGTTCAGACAACTCGGTCTTGCCTGTTATAATCTTAAGTCCCTTCAAGTCATCAGGTGTTCTTATCTCTTCTGTGGATGTGGTATGTATATGATATGGAGACATCATGTTTGCAGTAAGCATGTGTACTCCAAGTTTTTCATATTCTTCCTGCATTTCGGGGTTGTTGGAATACAGTTCCCTGTATATTTCGGAACCTGATTCGATTCCGGGAACACCTATGAAAGGCAAACCGAGAATTTGACCATTCAGTGGAAAGATACCGGGATATATGTGTACCGGACAATTTGAGATGTCAGCAACACCAGTAGCTACACCTTTTGGTAAATCAGGTATAGACAGAAGTGAATTGCTATAGAAGTAGTTGAACTTTATTCTGCCGCCTGATTTTTCTTCAATCATTGCACCCCAGTCTGTAAAGCTTTTTGCTACATCAGGGCCATGGGTGAAGTTGACATCAAGTTCATAAACCTTATCTGTATCGGCTTGTTGACTTCCGTTTGATGCATTGCTGGAGGAGCATCCGCTGAACAATGATGCAACAAGAAGCATCGTCAAACACAGCAGTGATATTCCTTTATTTTTGAATAATTTATTTCTTTTCATATTATTTGGTCTCCTCAAAATTTGTTTTCATTATTTAATTCTGTTTTGAATCTTCGTAGGATTAATGTTCCTATCAACCCATCAAATCTGTTAGTATCAAGGCCATGTCCGGGAATGCAATCAACAGTGCTACTATTACCAGGTCTGCAGCCAGGAAGGGAACTACTCCACGGAATATTGTATTGATTGGAATCTTTGAAACTCCAGACAGTAGAAACACGACCATTCCAATTGGTGGTGTAATTGCTCCGATAACCATCATCTTAACTACAAATACGCCAAACCATATCGGATTGATTCCAAGGGCCACGATGGTAGGGAAGAGAATTGGTACCGTTAGTATCATCATTGGAATTTCCGGAAGGAAGAATCCGAGTATAATGTACATCAGTCCAATTACAAGGATAATGGATAATACAGGCACATTCAGCCCTGTTACAAAACCGGTAACAAAAAAAGGAAGCTTGCTTATGGTTATGAACGAGATGAACATGAATGTTCCGCCCAGCAGTAGAAGAATGCTTCCCGTAAGGAAGGCTGTCTCCCTGATGCTTTCAATAAATTTATTGACTGTAAGCTGGCGGTTAACCATTGCTATGATAATTGCTCCAAGTGCTCCGACTGCACCTGATTCCGTAGGTGTGAAGAAGCCTGAATATATTCCTCCCAACACCAGCATGAAAAGTATTATCATGGGTAGTATTCCCTTTAGAGAGCCAAGTTTCTCCTTCATGGTGGATACTGGACCGGAAGGTCCTAAATCAGAGTTGTATTTGCACAACATGTAAATCAATACTGAATAAATGACGATCTGAAGTATCCCCGGTATTATTCCTGCCATAAAAAGCTTGCCGATGGACTCCTCTGTTAGAATTCCATACATTACAAATGCAAGACTTGGGGGTATGATTATGCTTAAAGGTGCCCCGGCAGCAATTGATCCGCTGGCCAGTCGATCATCATAATTGTATTTTTTCATTTCAGGCAATGCTATTTTTGACATGATTACAGTCCCCGACATGTGTGATCCCGTTATTGCACCCATCATACCGCAGGCAACTACAGTTGCAGATGCAAGTCCTCCTTTAAAGTGTCCTATCCAACGATAAGCTGCCTTGAACAAATCGGATCCTATTTCTGTCTCTGCAATAATCATTCCCATAAGAGTGAACATGGGTATGACTGTTATGGTATAGGAGTTCACATTTTGAAAAGGTACAGATCCAAGCAGTGAAAAAGCCTGGTCAAATCCTCTTATATAAGTAATCCCCAAAAATCCTACGATTGCCATTGCATAGCCGATCCACATTCTGGATGCTATCAAAATAAGCAAGGCAGCCATTCCTATTAAACCTACTATTTCAGGTTGCATTATTCTTCCTCCGCTTCATTTTTGCAAAACAGCGAAGCTACACTAACGATAGCTATGCACATGAAAGACAAGGCAAATAGTATAAGGAAGGGATATTCGGATATTTTCAACAGTGAATATGTTATGTGGAAATCGCGTGAAAATATTGATGCCTGGTATGTATGCCATGCTATGAGAATGCTGAAAATCGCTGTTGCTACTATTACAATCTTATCTGTTGCTTTCTGTACTTTTTGTGGCAGCATGTCAGCAACAACATCCACCTTTATATGTCTTTTTTCATAGGCACCGGAGACGGCTATTGGGAATATGCAAATCATCATAATTTGAGCCAGTTCCACAGCGCCTACTATTGGCTGGTTTAATACCAGCCTTGATAATACATCACTTACTATTATTGCCATCAATGCAATTATTGCAGTCATTGACAAACCGGTAGTGATTTTAACGATATATTTCATTGTTCACAACCTCCTTTTTGTTACATCGCCTCTTTTTCTCCACCAGGCAGGGATGCCAAGGTAGCCTCTTTCCCGAATATTAAAGAGCATATGCCGAAACCGCCTACCATTAGAACTACAGTCAACACTATTCCATAGAGGAAAATTCCTACTACATGGAAGGGAGTAAGCTGTATTGCTCCCTCGACAACGGGAGTCAATGCGAAAGCTGTCAAGGCGAAGCCCAGGAATACCGACGGTACTGTACCGGCTACTGTCTTTTGCAGTACTACTTCGTGTATGAAAAGTATTAAAAATACCATAACTGAAATTCCAAGTCCTTCTGCAGCAGGGTGAGGCATGGAGCTTGAAAAAATTTCTGTCAAAACACTTCCCGCCATCCACCATGCGACACCGCAGATGAATGAAACGATTATTGTTGGCAGTTTCTTCATGTCGGCTCCCAGGGCAAAGAATATAACAAGTGCGGTAAAGACCATCCAGATGTAGTCTCCATATCCCAGTATGCCTAGAGGTGCAACCAGTGCATTTAATAATATTGCTCCGAACAAAGATCTTACAAGACCTATTTTTTTCATATATATTACCTGTCCTTTCTAATTTTGATATCCAGCAAACCTTTTCCAGGTCTGATTATTGATTCATTTGATTGAAATACAGGGGCGAGTTTCGTTTCGACCCTGTATTATGGATTAAGCGGATAAAGGTATTATTCTATAGAGACATCTGTGGAACTTCTATATATTTGTATCTCAGTCCCTTTTGGTCCCTGATTACTGAAAGATCGGTAAAGGGATTGTAATTCGTGTTTTCAACAACTTTGAAGAGTGTATACATCTGAGGAAGGAATACTCCCCAGTTTCCAATCTCTTCTCCGCAGTGTGCAGCCCATATTTTACCGTCTTCCTCGGATTCCTTTTTCAATATACCTATTGCTGATGATTTACCTTCAACGCCGAAGTCCGTTTTTTGCCACTGGTGTATTCTGTATCCCATAACCTTTGGGTCGGCAAGGGCTTCGTCGCCAAGACCTATTCCGGCAACTACAACTACGTGGTCATATATGATATATTCCTGAACCCAGTCTGGGAGAGTGTCAAGTGACTCAAATCTTATGTAGAGATTCTGTCTTGTACCGTCATTCCAAGTCTGGGGTGCTATATGTATAGACCCTATTGGATTGCCGTGAACAGGTGCTTTTGCCCATTCAAGTGGCTCGTGCTGTTCAGGATGCCATAGAAGAAAGCTTTTTTCCATGTTGCTCCAGAACCAGTCTATCATTTTAGGTGTTACATTTTCATGCTGCCATTCGAGATGTGTTGCTTTTCCGTCGTAAGTTATTTTTGATTCCATATTGTTTTCCTTTCAAATTTTGTTTTTCTGATGCCTTTATCTTGTTGTGATATAACCTCTCCATTGCTGAAGATGGTCTGAATCAGGCCTGTCCATTATGAATATGCCTGTGATGTCCTTGTATGGTTCGAGGAAAGGTGGTTTTTCCTCGATTCTCCATTCAGGTTTGGTGAATTTGTCTGCATTTTCAACCATAGCCCTGTGCCATGACTTGCTGTCGTCGAACCAGAATTCCGCTACCCTGTGGAAAGGATTGATTCTTGGTTTGTCTAGGAGCTTGCTTGATAATATTCTTGTGACTTCAGGCATTTCTGCTGCTTCTTTTACAAAGGTCTCAAGGAACCACTTGTCACCTTCTTCTTCGGATATTCCTTCAGGATATTTGATGAAGAAGAGCCATCTGAAGTTTGCACCGTCGTCTGTCATCTTGCTGCTTCCCTTGATGTCCTCTTCCCAGAAGATTGGAGCGAAGCAGAATACTATTGGATGGTATCCGTCTTTTGTTCCCTGCCATCCTGACTGTCTAAGGGTGTCGCTTGGTGGCTGGCAGGTTATTTCCATGAAGTCGTCCGGGTAGGCTTCCCGGAAGGCAAGTCCCGATGAATGGCCTGCATTCTTGCTTTGGAAGATGTTGAAATTCCAGTAGTGTTCTGTCATTATCCAGTTGTAGGAACCAAAATCTTCAGCATCTTCAGGCAGGGGTAGAGCATGGTAGGTTGCATATTTTGTACAGTAGGGTGTGAACTGTGACATGCTTTCGGGCACATGCTGCTTGTAGAGCCACCTGAATGCCTTTGGCCTGTCGTTGTCGGACCTTACATTGTTGAGTATGAAACTCCTCATTGGTTTGAATTCTGGTATAAAACTCATTTTTTTCTCCTTTAATTTTTCACTGGTGTTTGATATCTTTTGGGTTTTGAAGGTTTGATGAATTCCTTGTACTTGGCCAGTCTTTCAGGAAGCTGGTCTGCATCGGGATGTGGCACAAGTGATATTTCCTTGAGTTCCCTTGCATGGTTGAACTTACCGGAAACCTTGACATGGGACAAAGGTATTTCTTCTTCAAGGATATCGAAAGAAACATTTCCTGATTCTGTTGAAAGCTTTCCTTTTACTCCGCATATGCCGCAGATGACAGGATATCCTTCGTTGACATCTCTTATTTCAAAAAGTTTTGAGTGGCAGATTGGACAAACCCCCTTGTCTCCGATGTATTCCGCTTCATCCAGTGGCTTCTTAAGCGATTCTACAACATGACGGCCAGAATAGTTTGCCCTCCTTAGGCGTTCATCGTCCATTGCAATCATTGATGGCAGTGCAACCCAGTTTATTAGCTGCTTGTCTACAACCTCATACTGCATCGACATGGTGAACATGTGCATCATTGGAAGAGCCAGATTGTCCCATTCGCTTCCTCCTACGGCTATAAGGGATGCTGCCTTTGGTTTGAAAGATCTTTCGTCGGGTCCCTTGCCTGGAATGTCGGGATTTTGTTCTCTCATTTGTCTTGCTATCATTCTGAAAGCGATATCGTGTGAAGGTCCCATCCTGTCGGCCAGTATCTTAAGCTGCCCCGGAGGGGATTTTTCATATATTGGGGCACCGACTATGAGCCCGTCGCATTCAAGCATTTTTTCATCTATGAACTTAAAATCGTCCCCCTTAAGTACGCAGTCGCCTGTGCCTGCATTCTGGAAGAGGTCGATGACGCATGCGTTGCAACCCGTGCAGGGCTTGAGATTTAAATCCTGAAGTCGAACAAATTCAACCTCGGCACCTGCTTCCTTTGCTCCCATTAATGCTTCCTTTACCAGAATTTCGGTATTGCTCATCCTTCTTCCACAAGAAATTCCTAAAATTTTCATTATTACCTCCTTGATATATGTTTGCAGAAAAATATTGACGCAGTCAGATTACTTTAACTGCTGCTTTGATATGGTTGAAAACGTTTTGCATCATGATATTAAGCAAGATGCATGCCAAAAAAGATACAAGGATATTTTTGATTTACGAAAGTGCTATAAATCAAGGGTTGTGAAAGATTGATTAGTGCCTATGGCCTGTTTATATATATTTACACAAGTGATTCAAAATGATATAATGAATCAAAATGAATCGCATTTTGATTCAATTGGACGGAGGCTGGTATGAATCTCAATATAGACAGGAAATATTTTTTTGAAAGAGGGGGAATAATTGACAAGCTCCTTGACAGTACATTTGACATGGCCCTCATAGTGGACAGGGATAAAAGGATAATCTTCTTTTCCAGATCAAGTGAGAGTGTAACGGGAAACAAAGCCGAGGATGTAGTGGGAAAAGACATTGAGGAGGTTGTCTCGGGCACTCCTTTTGAAAATGTGCTTAAGACAGGAGTTTCTGATAAAGGCGTTGTAACAAAGATGGATGACGCTTTGGGAATTGCATCCCATATACCTGTCTTTGACGGAGATGAGCTTTTAGGCGCCATAGGTATTGTGTATTTCGGCAGTATTTCCGCTATGAAGAGGATACTTGCCGAGATGCCCAGTCTTGATGACGAGTCCTATTCGGTATCATATCTTGGTAATATATGCGGCTATAACAATATTTCTTATTTCATCAGGCAGTTTACAAAAATTACCGGATTAACGCCGCTTAACTACAGAAAGCAATTCAATAATGAATATACAGCCAAATAATCAGACCGTAGAAAAATGTTTAAAGCAAAGAACTTACTACATTGATTTTTATCAAAGGGAATACGTGTGGAAAAAAGACGTGGTTAATATATTGTTAGAGGATATCTTT
>CAZFYP010000072.1:0-12641 GCA_964523535.1 uncultured Clostridia bacterium | reverse complement strand
CTTTCAACACTTTCATCCATCCGATAATTTAAACTTTCTTAGACAATAAAAAAATGCATCTATAATGCATCTTTAAATACTACGTTCAAAATAATAAAACTCCATCATCATGAAAGCCTGTGCACAGGCTGTCTAGCAAGATTCATTTATAGTTTACAGATTCTATAATATTCTAAATTATTCGAACATTGAATTAAAACAATTTATTATTCATGATTATTTAGACTCTAATTCTTTCTTGATATATATCTTCTTACCCATTATAACGTATAATTTTTATCAAATTATTTCTTTTTTGTATAATTTTTATACACCATAAAGCTTTGTATATTTAGAGCTTTCTTGTCCTAAAACAATATTTCTTCATATTTGTATTAATCAGGAGAGAGTTTTTTAATTATTGAAATAATTTAATACATTAAAGGTAGGCCACAGCTTCATAAACAAATAGCCACATACAACAACGACTATCATATGAATGACAGTAACGCCAACACCCTTCTTCAACATCTCTTCCGCATCCAAACCGTAAGCAACCGGTATTGCACGGACGCTGATGGGGAGAAGGAATTCTGCGTTGTATGCCATGGTTGTTATGAACCAGTAGGGTATGGGATTAAGCCCTAATTTAGTAGTAAGTTCAAGGACAAGAGGGCAGCAAATTGCAGCGGCAGTGGTCCCGTTTGTCACCTCCGTAATAAGGCGTACAAATACAACCAAGGCTGCTACTGTGAAAAAATCACTATAAAGAGGTATTTGGGATACAATAGCCGCTAGACTGGTACTGGCTCCTGATTCATTCAATAGTTTTCCAAGAGCCAGGCCTCCTGCAAAAAGAATCATCATACCCCACATGGCGCCCTTCTCAGTGGTTTCCCATGTAAGCAAATACTCATTATTCTCAGTAATGATGAAAAAGCAGCTAAAGCCAATAGTTAGAAATATATAAGCAGGTGCAAGTCCAGGTAGTATATGGGCATACAGGGGACGGGTAAATGCACCCAAAGTTGCAAGAAAGGCAAGAGCTAGACAGAATTTCTCATCCCGCCTCATTGGACCAAGCTCATTATAGCTTTTTTGAAAATATTCTTTGGTACCCTCCAGCCTTTTTACCTTCATAGGCATAAAGAGCATGCACAGGAGAAGAACTATTGTTGCAATAATTAGAAAGGGAGCAAGATGTATAACCCAGTCAATATACATGAATTCCTGTCCCGTAAATCCTTCCAAAGCTGAAATGGCTGCCAAGTTCATGGCTCCTGCCAAAGGAGAACCTACACCTCCAAGACTTACACCCCAGCCAATTGCAAGCAAAATAGGCACTGCCGGTTGACAGGATGAAATATCATCATAACCTGCAGCATTGAGCATTGAAACAGCTATGGGGCAAAACATTGCACAGACAGCAACATTTGGCATTAAATTAGAAAGGAAGATGCTAACAAGAAGCCATACAGTAACCTGTGACTTCATGGATGGACCAATGACAGTAAGGGCCTTCAGAGCAATTCGTCGATCCAGGCCAATTGCTGCCCAGGGCAAGGTAATGAGACAGGCACCAAATACCAGAATGATACTGGGTGATGAGTATTGGCCAATAATGGGTCCCATAGATGCCATATCAAGAAAAGCATTGGCAATTACAGGCATAATCGCTGTGACCGTTATGTGAACCGGCCTTGTTATCCACCAAAAAATCATCCAAAAGGCTATACCTACTGCCTGGGCACCGGAAGTGGTAAATGCATCCGCCAGCAGCAAGGCCGACAAGATAAATATTATTGGTCCAATCAAAAGGTATTTAAGTCGTTTTCTTCCACTCATATGCTTCTTTCCTTTTCTATATTAAGGGTTCTTCCCTTCATTCTTAAACTTTCCTACCCATTATAACACTTATTGTGAATTACTAATAAGCCCAAAACAAAATCCTACTTAGGATTTTTTAATGGCACAAAAAAAGTAGGACATCAGAAAATGCCATACTTCTTGTTCTTCAAATAAATTGTTCTCCGTGTAACTCCAAGTATTTTTGCCGCTGCCGTAATATTGCCGTCAACACTTTTCAGGGTGTTTCGTATTGCTATTTCTTCCATCTCCTCCAGTGTTATAAGCTTATTGAAGGGAGAAGATGTAACCATGTTTTCATTGGATAGTTTTTCCCAGAAATAATCAGGCAGATCGTCCTCACTTATTTCCTTACCCTTGCTCAAGACCACAATGCTTTCAATCAGATTTTCCAATTGCCTTATATTCCCTGGCCAATCATAGCTAGTCATGATTTCAATAACATTGTTATTAATTTTTTTTGTTGGCACTCCAGTACGACAGCACACTTTTTCAGTAATATTCTTGATCAGCAAGGGAATGTCTTCACGACGGTTTCGCAAAGGTGGAAGCATTATTTTAATGACATTGAGACGGTAGTACAAATCTTCCCTGAAACGGTTGCTTTTGATTTCCTTAAGAAGGTTTTTGTTGGTGGCGGATACTATCCTAACATTGACAGGAATGGGCTTCTTGCCTCCAACCCTAACAACCTGCTTTTCTTGCAGTACCCTTAGGATTTTAACCTGTGTATCCAAAGGCATGTCGCCTATTTCATCCAAAAATAGTGTGCCTCCTTCTGCCAGTTCAAACTTACCCGGTTTTCCACCACGTCTTGCACCAGTAAAAGCTCCTTCTTCGTAACCGAACATCTCACTTTCTATTAGGTCATAAGGAATGGCTCCACAATTGACGGCTATAAATGGACCCTTTCTAAAGGTACTGGCATTATGAATTGCCTGGGAAATCATTTCCTTTCCTGTTCCGCTTTCTCCTTCTATAAAAACACGGGAATCCACTTCAGAAGCCAGTTTAGCCAATTCAATGCAATGGTCCATATTAGGACTTTTACTTATAATGTCACTGAATGTGAAATGACTAGTCACTCCAACCATATCCTGGGCCAAACACCGCATTACAGATGCTTTCTTAAGTACTACAACCATGCCCATGAGATTGTCTTCAAATGAATTTATGGGTGTGGCACTTACAATACAATGAAAATTTTGACTACCTACATGAATAGCAAGTTCATGGTTGTTAAAACCTATCTCATTATCCAATACTTCATGTATGGGAAAGGAAGTTGTAAATATAGAATCATAGGGTTTGTTGACCATGTCGTCAAGGTCAATTCCCAGCATGCTTGCAGCCATGGAATTGGCATAAGTAATGTTGTGGTCGGTGTTTATGTGAATAATTCCGTCATCTATCGCCTCCAGATTGGTTTCAAGTTTCTTGTTTGTTTTTTTAATTCCTATTTCATTTTGAATAGCCTTGGCTGCAGCTATTACCAGTCCCAGCGTATGTTTGTGAGCCAAATCAATGTTGGCACTCATGTTAAGTACACCAATCAGTTCCTTCTCCCTATTAAATATGGGAGCTGCCGAACAGGTATAGGAATGAAGGGATTCAAAATAGTGTTCAGCACCAATGATTTGAGCAGGTTTTTTTGTAACCAAAACAAGGCCGGTGCTGTTTGTTCCACCAATACTTTCCGAACGATTGGCTCCTATGAGGGAATTTATCTTTTTGGAGTTCTCTATGGCTTCAAGATCTCCTATCATTTTAAGAAAATAACCTTTTTCATCAACCAGGTCAACCCTGAATCCAGACCCTTCCACCACATCATAGAGCAAGTTCATGAAAGGCCAGGCCACACTGACCAGTTCCTTATGTTTTTCAATCAGTTTTTCGACTTCTTTATCAGATAAACATTCCTGGCTTATGGGTTTGAAGGGATCCAAATTAGCCAATCTGCATCGTCGCCATGAAAGAGCAATGGGTTGCCTAATTACTCTTTCATCAACTTGTCCCGTATTTATAAACTGTCTCCATTCCTTCTTGTATACTTCCTGGACCCTTTTACTTTTAATCTCTTCCATTAAGAATATCCCTCCCTTCATTATGATTATGATACTAAATCAAGTTTAAGACCAATACCCTAATAATTTTCTAGAAAGGAAATAAAATCGGTATAACAAGCATGCATATTATAAAGGATATAATCTGCAGCGGCCAGCCTGCTTTTAAGTAATCCCTGAATTTATATCCACCTGGTCCCAGTACAATAGTGTTTGGAGGTGTGGCTATGGGTGTCATGAAACAAGCCGACGCCGCCATACATGTAGCCATGAGGACAGGATAAGGGCTAAAGCCCAGTGACTGCGCTATTGTCAGTCCAATTGGAGCAATCATGGCAGTGGCCACCATATTAGACATGAAATTGGTAAGAAGGGCTGTCAGAAAATATGTTACAGCCAAAACACCTATAGGAGATGAAACCAGCCCTATTGTCCATTCAGCTATCATTTCTGTGGCTCCTGTTTGACCCATGGCCTTACTCAATGGCAAGAGTCCTGCAAATACAAATATTGCAGTCCAGCTTACAGAATCAAAAGCTTCCTTCATGGTAATGCAACCTGTAGCAATACAAAGAACCGCACCTAGTACTCCTGCTGTCTGAAGTTCAATTATTCCAGTTGCCATAGTTACTATTACGAATACAAATACCAATATTGCTATCCACATCTTGTCTTTTCTTAGTTGATCATTGGAAGTATCTGAAATATCTAAACCGTCAGAACCATCCAATAGAACCGATTGGTCCAAGAATACAGAACTGTCTGATATGTCCGTCATGGCAATATCGTCCACTAATTCCTCTTCCGGCAATAGCTTATGGCCAAAAATCACCATATAGGTGATACTAACAAGAAAAAGAATTATTCCTACCTTGCCATATTCAAAAAAACCGAACTGTACAAGAGCTTGGCCCTGCATACCCTCTGTTAGAAGTATTTGCTTATTGGTCTCATCGATAAGACTGGCTATTACTCCATTTGGAGGAGTACCAACAAGGGTTAGGGTTCCTCCTAGAGATGAAGCGAATGCCATAGGCATCAAAAGTTTCTTGGGACTTATGCCTGCACTTGCAGCCACTCCTACTACTATGGGAATAAATACTGCAGTAGACCCTGTATTACTTAAAAAGGCAGACATCAAACCTACGGCTACCATTATGAATGCCATCAATTTCACAGGATTTTTACCTGCTTTCTTAACTGTAAATTCACCGATAACTGTTGAAAAACCTGTTCTAAATACAGCTTCCCCTATCATAAACAATGCAAGGAAAACTATGCACCACTTATTACCTAAATATGAAAAAGCAATATCTGCATCCATAATACCAAATAAACTTAAACAAACGGGAACTAGCAATGCTGTAGCAGCTATAGGTATTATTTCTGTAAAAAATAGAATTACAACTCCTATTAATATTCCTATTGTAATGAATGCACCTGACATATATATACCTCCTATATATTCATTGTCACTAGACAACGTTTTCCTGCATAGATAAATATAAATCTCTAATCAAATTCTATCCAGTCATTATTATTTAGTATTGCAACAATTGTACCAGTTTAATAATTTGTACAAAAAAAGAGAACCTTTTAAGGTTCTTGCTTTTGTTTATTATTTAACAAACCATTGCAAATACTGGACTACATAGGATAATAGCTAGTATTTTAGTGTATCTAAATATAAACTGTTCAATACTATTGACAAGAAAAATCATTTTAATGATGAATAAAATAATATGAAATATACCTTTATTACAAAGGTAATTTGCTCATGAACATATCTTTTTTTATTTCTATCATGTATAATTTTTATCCATTTATTTTTTTCTTGTATACTTTTTATACAGCTACATTGAGGAAATACATTAAAAGATACCATACTTCTTGTTCTTCAAATAAATGGTCCTGCGTGTAACACCAAGAATCTTAGCTGCCTCTGTAATATTGCCGTCAACACTTTTCAAGGTATTACGTATTGCTATTTCTTCTATCTCTTCAAGTGTAAGAAGCTTGTCACAGGGAGAATTAATCACCATATTTTCAGAAGATGATTTTTCCCAGAAATAGTCAGGCAAGTCATCTTGGCTTATTTCATTTCCTTTACTTATGACTATGATGCTTTCTATTATGTTTTCCAATTGTCTTATATTCCCTGGCCAGTCATACTTGGTCATGATATCAACAACTTTGGGTTCGATTTTTTTAGTCAGTAGGCCAATACGGCTACATACCTTTTCTACTATATTGTTGATCAACAAGGGAATGTCCTCACGGCGATTTCTCAAAGGTGGAAGCATTATTTTAATGACATTGAGTCGATAATACAAGTCTTCACGGAAACGGTTGTTTTCAGTTTCTACCAACAGATTCTTATTGGTGGCAGAAATTACACGTACATTGATTGGAATAGGCTTTTTACCACCGACTCTGACAACCTGGTTTTCCTGGAGTACTCTCAGGATTTTAACCTGAGTATCCAAAGGCATATCCCCTATTTCATCCAAGAAGAGAGTACCACCTTCCGCCAATTCAAACTTACCCGGTTTCCCCCCTCGTTTAGCACCTGTAAAGGCTCCTTCTTCATAACCAAACATTTCACTTTCTATAAGATCACGGGGTATGGCTCCACAATTTACAGCTATGAAGGGACCCTTTCGTGAAATGCAGGCATTATGAATTGCCTGGGCAAGCATTTCCTTTCCAGTTCCGCTTTCTCCTTCAATAAGAACACGTGAATCGACTTCTGAAGCTAGTTTTGCCAATTTAATACACCGCTTCATGTTTGGACTTTTGCTGATGATGTCTTGAAAAGTAAAGTGAGCGGATACTCCCACCAGATCCTGTGCCAAACCACGGATCACAGATGTTTTCTTGAGAACAACTACCATGCCCATGAGATTATCTTCGAATGAAATAATGGGTGTAGCACTTACTATACATCTAAAACTCTGTTCTCCTACATAGATTTCCAATTCATGGTTATAAAAACCTTTTCCATCTGCCAATATCTCATGGATGGGTACAGATGTTGTAAATATGGTGTCATATGGTTGATCAATCATGTTTTCAAAATCTATTCCCAACATATTTGCGGCCATGGAGTTTGCGTAAGTAATGATGTTGTCTGTATTTATATGAACAATGCCGTCGTCTATTGCTTCAAGGGTAGTTTGAAGTTCCTTGTTAATCTTCCTGATGCACAATTCATTTTGAATGGCCTTGGCAGCTGCCACAACCAATCCTAATGTATGCTTGTGGGCTAAATCCATATGGGCACTCATATTGAGTACACCTATCAATTCATTCTTTCTATTCAATATTGGTGCCGCCGAGCAAGTATAGGATTGAAGAGATTGGAAATAATGCTCCGCACCAATGATTTGAGCAGGTTCTTTAGTCTCCAGGACTACACCTGTACTATTGGTTCCACCGATGCTTTCCGAACGATTGGCACCTATAAGGGAATTGATTTTCTTGGAATTTTCTATTGCTTCCAGATCACCGACCATTTTAAGAAAATTGCCTTTTTCATCAGCCAGGTCAACTCTAAATCCAGTACCCTCCACAACATTATATAAGAGGTTCATAAAGGGCCAGGCTACACTAACCAGTTCCTTGTGTGTTTCAATCAATTCTTTGACTTCTATATGGGACAAGCATTTCTCACTTACAGGTTTCAAGGGGTCCAAACCAGCCCTTCTGCTACGTCTCCAGGAATCAGCAATCAAGGGCCTGATTACCGTTTCATCTATTTCTCCTGTTTCAATAAACCCTTTCCATACCTGTTTGTATGCCTTTTGTACATTTTTACTTGTGCTCTTATCCATAACCAAACTTCCTTTCTCCATGCAAAGCACAGAAAATAATGAATTAGCTTGCACTACTATTTTATATTTAATTTATGCCAAATACAAGTTCTTTAAAACTTTCCCCTAAATCTATTCTACTTATAGGTCAATCCCTCCTGCCCCTTAAAGTATAAGTCTTGCCCTTTGCACAGTATACAGAATAGGAAGTATATTCAAGATCTCCTTCCTTGTCATATCCGTATCTTGAAATGACTTGGTCCTGGTTATGACACTTTCCATATCCTCTGAAAACCATTGACAGAGACCCCTTGCCACTAGTAAAGGACGCCAGTTCCGCCGGATAATCCATGGATGTGGATACAGGCACTATTCCCGATACTATGGAATTGACCCCGTCTGAGACAGGTGGCTCAAGTGTACCATTCATGTTCATCATGTCACCCATTACCCTGCCTGCCAGCTCCTGACTTACTTTTATGGAAAAGTCATAATAGGGCTCCAGCAATATTGATTGACACTGGTCTATGCCGTGCCGTATGGCCCTGAAGGTTGCCTGTCTGAAGTCCCCTCCACTGGTATGCTTGACATGGGCTTTTCCAGCTACCAAAGAAATATTGAGGTCCGTAAGTCTTGACCCAGTCAAGGCACCTCTCCTGCATCCATCAGCAATATTCTTTTCAATATTCCTCTGCCACTTGAGGTCAAGACTATCCAGGCTGCATTCACTGGAAAAGACAATACCCTCTCCCCTTAGTCCAGGACTTATCCTGACTTCCACCTCGGCATAATGCTTGTATGGCTCGAAGTGGCCAAAACCCACCACCTCCTGGTTTATGGTTTCCAGATATACAACTTCCGGTTTTCCAAATTCCACATCAATGGCAAACCTTTCCTTGACGGCATGCTGGAGGACTTCAAGCTGTATGACTCCCATGACATTGATATGAAGTTCAGAAAGCTCCTCCATCCATAGGGCATCAATCAAGGGATCCTCATCAGTCAAGATATTGAATATCTCCACCATCTTCTTGTGGCTGATTGTCTCATCATAAATGACTTTTGACTTAAGGGCAGGAAGTAGAGACAAGTCACTAAAGTCTTCCTCTTTTCCCAAACCCTGGCCTACATAGGCCTTGTTGAGACCTGACACCACTGCCGTTTCACCGGCTTCCAGAAGATCCTTGTGGACAGTTTTTCTTCCCGTAACTGTCCTTATGGAATTAACCTTCTCTTCTGCCATGTCCAAATTTTTATGGACTATTACATCCTTTACCTTCATCTGTCCTGAAAGGACTTTTACAAAGACTTCCTTGTTGCCATCCTTGTCATATCGCACCTTGTAGACAGTTCCTCTAAAATCCGAATCAATATCATAGTCTGTATCAAGAAATTCCTCCAGAAGGTTAAGAAGCTTGTCTACACCTGTATTCCTAAGTCCCGACCCACATAGGCAGGGGAAAATATTTCCCTTGTTAAATAATGACTTAAGGACATCAAGGCAGGCGGAATATTCCACATCTTCCCCATCCAGATATTTCTCCATTATTGCATCATCTCTGTCGGCCAGAAATTCCACTATACTTTCTGCAAAAGTATTTTTATCCATTAAACTCTCTATTTGAAGTTCACCATTGTCATCCCTGGGCACTGCAAATATGCAAATATCATCAGTGAAGTTCTTTCTTATTTCCTCAACAACACCCTTGAAATCGGCTCCTTCCCTGTCCATCTTGTTTATAAAAAAAACAGTAGGCACTCCATACTTCTTAAGTGTCTGCCATACCGTATGTGTATGACCTTCTATTCCTTCCACTGCAGATAGTATTATTACAGCACAATCGAGGATCCTAACTATTCTTTCCATTTCCGAGGAAAAATCCACATGGCCTGGTGTATCTATGAAATGAAATCTTGAATCATTGTATTCCACGGTCATCTGGTCTGAATAGACAGTAATTCCTCTCTGCTTTTCAATTTCATGATAGTCCATTACAGTACTGCCGGAATCAACCCTTCCAGCCGCCATTATTGAATCCGTATGCAGTAGCAGCTGCTCAACCAGGGTTGTCTTTCCCGCATCCACATGGGCAACCATTCCTATTGTCTTGTTCATTGTCATTATATTATCCTCATTTTCATTCATCCTATTCCAGTCATATTTTAACACATGACTATTCCATTTGTCATTCTTCTTGGTATGAAAGTAACAAGTAAATACAATGCAATCTTACAATTAAATGAAAACAGAAAATAAGAGCCAACCATATATCTTGTTAATGGCTGGCTCTTATTCAAATTTAAACTCTTTAATTTGCCCTATTTCCTTTCTTTAATCCTCTTTCATTACCGTATCCTCTGTTAGTAGATCTTTGCTCAGCTCCCTGCCCTTTACCTTTTTTGCCTCTTCCATTCATGGATCCACAGTCATCATCGCCTTCTCCTGCCCTTTCGAAAGCAGCCCGGTGCTGTTGGGAACCTTCCATCAATCTAGTAAACACCCTTGCAACCACCGGATCCAGGTCTTCATCTTCCAGGAATGTTTCATACATTGCTATATTGTCTATTTCAGCCTGTACTCCTATGGCATATGTTTCTTCCAGACTTGCAGGAAGTTCGGGAACTTCAACTTCAAATTCAGGAGTTTCAAGTCCAAAGTAGTCATAAAGCCTTATAACAGCTTTAAGATGCTGTTCTTCTGCTCTCTTTATATTTACAAATGGTGCATTAACTCCGAATTTCTCCATTATTGCATCATATTCTGCAAGGGCTTTTGATTCATCCTGGTATGCATACTCCAGCATTTCTTCAAGGCTATAGGAGCCTCCCTCTAGAACCTCTTCGGCTCCCCCGTCTGCAAATGCATATACCATTGTTCCCATTGCCATGACTATTACCAGTATTATTATCATTAGTTTTTTCATTACTATATCTCCTCTTATTTTTTTATGTTTTCCATGTACTAATGATAACCTGCCAATGTGACAAGTGTATGGCATTAGGATGTAACACATATCCTTACCCATCCTCATCCTGGTTGAATTCTCCATATATTATTTCTTTCAATTTTACTGTATACTTTAAATAGGAAAAATTATTAGTCTGGGAGGCTACTATGAAGAAAAATTTCAAGAAAATGAAAGCACAATTTGACTACCAAGAACTAATCGATGAACTTAAAGGTGAAATTAGGGCAGGAACTTTAACCGAAGGGGATAGCATTCAAGTCCTCAGGACAAACAAAGCCCACAAGAATGGGTACTCTCCCATTATCGACTGGCATTACAGCAAGGAAACAATGAAGATGGAACTGGCTCCTGACTCCACAGACGACCAAGATGATATTGAGGAAAAAAAGATAATCAAAGACCAGTACCTTGTAGATTTACCCGACCTTAAGGATATGACTGTAAAGGCGTGTCTTGAAGAAATGTTGGAGAAAAGCAAATAACTGTCAAAATGCATACTTTAACCAACAAAAAGGAGCTGTCAATTTTACTTGACAGCTCCCACTTATTTACTTAGCCTTATAATTGAAGGATCACCTTTCCTGTATTCTTACCCTATCTTTCCAAGCAAATCCTTAATTACATACTTAAAAGGATATATGAAGGCTTGAAAGAAACTGTTCTGATAATAAAATTTGATTATGAACTCCTTGGACAAATATACCACCAGCAAATAAAAGACAAATGTAAGTGCATATACCTGGAGTCTTTTCTTCAGGATACCATCCATTTTTTCAGATATCTGGTCAACAGTGTACAAGCTGATTTCCTTTTGATAATCCTTCACCTTCTTGTTTTTCCTGGCAAACTTGGCTGCCACATTTTTCAATCTGCCCTTTAAACTCTTGTCCTCTCTCTTTTCAACTACTATTTCCTTTTCTATGAAATCATTAATAAGAATGGTCAGTGCCTTCTTGTTCTTACCCTTCTGACCCTTTAATCCCTTTCTGGCTTCAAGATATTTGGGAAGATAGGTCTTGATGAAAAACTTATTGTCCCTATACAGTCTTACTGCCCTGAAGACACTTCTAAAGAAGAGTACTAGAATGAATATGTATATGCAGCTGATCAGGAACAAGGGTATTTCAGAATCCACAATATATCTTCTGATGATCAGGGAACTTAGCAAGGCAACTGTATAAAGTATGAACTTTATTACAAGAAGCTTTTGCATTTTTTCTATGGATTCATTCATTGCTCTGATTTTTGTATCTATTTCCGTTCTTATTGTATTCTCTATATGAAGCTTGCCCTTTTTCAATCCAAAGTCAAGAAGCAGCTTGAAGTCATATAGGAACAGCAATCTTGTAAAAATCATAAAAAACCTCCGGTGTCATGAAAAACTATTATTTAAATAAGTCTACTATTCTATTTTATCATCAATATCCTTAATGTCATCATCATTTACATATCCGAATATACTTTCAAGCTTTTCTCTGGCTCGCTTCTTAACACCTTGGTCTATATGAAGAGAGGCCGCCACCAATGCGGCAACCAGGACACCCAAGTCATCAGCATATCCCACTACGGGGGTAATGTCGGCAATGGCATCAAGTGGGAAAATGAAATATCCCAAGGCACCTACTATTGTAGCCTTTATTCCTGCTGGCAGGTCCGGCTTTTGCAATGTATAGTATAAAATCAATGCCGCATATATTACATTCAATCCTGCCTTCTTGGCAAATTTCTTTATCTTTTCAAAAAACCCACTTTCTGAATACTCGTTTGAATATTTATCGCTCATGATATTCTCCTTAATTCTTTAATTTTATAAATACATTATACTACAATTTACAATTCTACCCTGAGCCTTTTTTTCTTCATTAATATCCACCCAAAGAAGTTCATTCTTTTATTCAACTAGTATAGTTCATTTAAATTAATATTATGTTTCTGGTGGTTATTGTTTCTTC
>CAZFYP010000071.1:0-12706 GCA_964523535.1 uncultured Clostridia bacterium | reverse complement strand
GATATTCAGTGGAATTGCAGATGTCAACGGACTCATATATTCAACAAGGCTTATGATGATGCCCTTGCTGGCTGCTACTGTAATGACTTATTTCATGGTATATAGAAGAAAAGAAGCATAATGGTATAATATGAAGTGGATAATGAATCTTTCTTAATATGAATTGAAAAAGCGTTCTATGGGCGCTTTCTTGGACTTATGGGTTTGAGGATACTTTCTTGATTGTATTTATTGTGGTAAAATAAATACATATTTTAAAATGATTAAGCCTACAATTTGTATTGAAAGACTCAGCTATGTTATTTTCAAACCCAGGTCAAAATATTAAAGTATAAATCGGGAGATGGATACCATGAAAAAATGTATTTTATATTATTCCAAAAGCGGAAATACAGAATATGCAGCCAAGTATCTGGCAGGCAAGATAGATGCGGCCCTTGTAAAGCTGGTGGAAAAGAAGGCCAGAAAAGGAGTTCTAGGATTTGTAAGGAGCGGATTCCAGGCAATAAACAAGAAGGCTTCAGAGCTTGAAGGCAATCCCTGGGAAGAAGTCGACCAATATGATGAAGTATATTTCATGACACCCATCTGGGCGAGCAACGGCACTCCTGCCTTCAATTCCTTCATGGAAAAAATGGATTTTAATGGAAAGAGGGTCCATGTGATTACCCTGCAGGCTGACCAGGCCAAGAAGGGAAGCCGGCAAGTCCATGAATATTTCAAAGACAGAATAGAAAGGGCAGGGGGACATGTAGTGGATTTCTATGCCCTTTCAAGTGCGCCACCCAACAAGTTTGCTGGTAAGGACCACCTTGAGAAGGAAGTGGATGATGTGATACTGAAGAAGCTTGTCTTGGTGTGATAATCTTATATTCCCATAAGTTTTTCAATTTCATCAATGACCTTTACAGCACCGCCATGTTTCATAAGTATCTTTGAAAGTTTTTTTGTGTTGTCCACATACTTGTCCTTCTTCATAATCTTATCAAGGAGTTTTGGCAGTTTGTTTTTGTTGAAGTCACTTTCGTCTATGAAGATTCCTGCATTGTTTCTTTGTAGGGAGTAGCCGTTGTATTTGAGAAAGTATACATTGGCTTTTACTATTATCTGTGGAGTTTTACTCATTAAAGAATTCAACAGGTCCTTGTTTTCACCATTGTGAATATAGACAGCTGCTTCTGCCAGCTGTTTATTTATATTTACACTTTTTCTTACGGATATATTACCGAAATCCTTATCTTGCAGTTTGGATGAAATTAGCAGCACTTTTAAATCTGAATTTTTAAAGGTTTCGACTGTCTTTTTGAGAAGAAAATCCTGGTCCATGGACCTTACCTTGATTATGATTTTTTTTGCAGGCACTATTTTATCAATAGACTTGAATTCCATTATTGGTCCGGCAAAGACTATCGATTTTCCAGCCAGGGGCTGCAGTTCATATATGCTGGGTACAAATTCAAGATCTGACTTTTCATAGAAGGCACACAAGGAAGAGGCTTTTGGTATATCCATTTTCGAATTGTAGCTGTTTATGATATCCAAAGCATAGGGGTCCTGGGAGTGGTATTCACACAAGGGATATGTTACGGTACTTGCAATCTTTATGTTCCTTATAAGTGAAGCCGATACTGCTGCAGGACGCAGGTCTGAATAGACTATGTCAGGATTGAATTTGTCAATGGCATTTATTATGGCTTCAACATCTTTCTTATAGTATTTTTTGCCAATGGCTCCCATGACATAGAGGGCATCAGAAAAGGAATGCATGTTTTCGACTAGATAGAGCCAATCCTTGGGCAAGGATTCCTTGCCGCTTTTCTGCTTGATTCTAGATGATTTCCAGTTTTTAGGCATAGGAGCTTCATAAACGGTTGTTCCCTTGATTTTTGAATAGTTGCAACATCCATTTACAGACAGAGCAACTTGGTGGCCTCTTTTCATTGATTCCCTGGCAAGCATTTTGATTCTTTCCTGGGATTCATTTATTTTAAGACGGGTAATTAGAGGTGCAAACAATATTTTCATATATTCTCCTTGGACAATTTTAGGAAGCTGGCAAACTTTCTATGACCTCTTAAAAAAGCTTAAGCATTTTAGTTAGCAGAGCTACTTTCTTGAATGAATATATTTATG
Source organism: uncultured Clostridia bacterium (assembly GCA_964523535.1). GTDB lineage: Bacteria > Bacillota > Clostridia > Tissierellales > Dethiosulfatibacteraceae > Dethiosulfatibacter. The sequence goes on along the minus strand of CAZFYP010000071.1, from coordinate 10,573 downwards.
TTTGATTAATTACTTACAATATAATGATACTCTCCTTTTTTAGCCTTGTCAAAATGTCTTGTAGGGAAATCTTGTTTGATAGGGTGAATTTTGATATAATAATCACATTATTCAAGGGAGAAGGAGGTAGGGCGGAATGTTTATTAATTCAAAAGACAATAAATCTTTTTTTACAATACAGTTAATTATAGATTATTTGACTATAGTAACAGGTCTTGGCATAGCATATGCCATAGCTGCAGGAGAACTTGGATTTGCAAAGTTCAGTTTTGAGGAAGTTATAGCTATAGTGACAGGGTTTTCACTTATTGTATATTCAATATACAAGCCCCACCAGTGTGGAAAGAAGAAATATCTGGAAAGCATGTACAATTCCATTTTTTCAATTATAATCATTCATGTAATTGTCATAACACTGGGATATGTCTTTAAAAGGACAAAGATTCCAACGGGTGTATTTGCCTATTCCATACTATTCAGTGTAGTTGTTTTTGCAATCCAGAAGAAGCTTATGTTCATGCTTTACCAGAAGGTACACATAAAGGAAAGTGCAATAGTAATAGGAACAAGAGGTGACAAGGACATGATAAGTATAAAGCTTATTAAGCACCTTGACCATTTGTATGATGTAAGGTATATACTTGATTCGGAAATTCTTGAAAAGAAAATAATTTTGAAGTATATAGATAAGGCTGAGACCGTCTTTATCAGCAATATGGTTAATGGCGACTTGAAGGGAAACCTGATTAAATACTGCTATATGAATGATAAGGAAGCCTTTGCAATTCCAACTACTCTGGCTCTTTTCAACAATACAGCGGAACTGACAACACTGGATGACATGCCTGTCTTCAGTTTCAACAACAGAATCAGCGTTGAGGAGATGGCCTTGAAAAGGGTTGTGGACATTATGTTGTCAATAGTAGGTCTTGTGGTTCTTTCTCCAATTATTGTTCTTGCAGCTATTGCAGTAAAGCTTCAGGATGGAGGCCCTGTTTTCTTCAAACAGACAAGGCTTACAAAGGACTATAAGGAGTTTGAAATAATCAAGTTCAGGACAATGATTGAAAATGCTGAAAAGGATACAGGAGTCGTAATTGCTGGTGAAAATGATTCAAGGATAACAGGTATTGGTAGATTCATGAGGATGACAAGAATTGATGAAATTCCTCAGCTTATTAATGTCCTCAAGGGTGAAATGAGTATTGTAGGACCTAGGCCGGAAAGACCTGAAATAGCAGAAAAATTCATTAAGGAATACGATGAGTTCAGATTCAGGACCAAGCTTAAGGCAGGCATAACTGGATTTGCCCAGGTAAGGGGCAAGTACAATACAGCCCTTAAGGACAAACTTATTTACGATTTATACTATATAAACAACTATTCGATTTTTCTTGATATACAGATCCTCTTCTTTACCTTGAAGGTCATATTCATGAAATCTTCTACAGAAGGATTGAAAAGTGCTGAATCACTTGAGGATACCGCCGAGAAGAACAATTTTGATGTAAAGATTCATGAAAACGGAGTCATAGAAGTTGTGAAGTAACAGCTTTCTTAATATATATACACTATTGTGGAACTTCTTTGACAAGGAATTAACATGGCCACTTATGACAGAATCCTTGTTTGTCAGAGGAAATTTTGGTATAATTATCACATTGTCTAGGGGTAGTTTGCGAGGTATCATAATGATTAAAAATTCAAATGAGAATAAAGGGTTTTTTAGGGCACAACTGATAATTGATTATTTGACAATAATTCTTGGATTCTTCATTGCATTTACTGTTGCATCGAGAGGGATGACATTTTCAGAAATTGGTTTTAGAGGAATGCTGGTAATTACAACCATAGTTTCATTCATGGTGTTTTCTATATACAAGCCATATTACTGCGGTAAGAAACGTTATCTGAAAACCATGTATAATTCAATAATATCCATAATTTCCATACATATTATTGTTATTGCACTTGAATATATCTTTGGAAGGGTAAGGGTTCCAAGCCCAATTTATTCTGTTTCCATAGTATTCAGTTTGGTTGCTTTTGCTCTGCAAAAGAAGATAATGTCGTTCTTGTATCAGAAGATTCATGTTAAGGAAAAATCAATAGTAATAGGTACGACAGACGACAAGGAAATGATTACAATAAAACTCATGAAGCATCTGGGATATCTTTACAATATCAAGTATATACTTGATTCTGAAATGCTTAGAAAGAAAATGCTTCTTAAGTATATAGACAAGACGGAGACTGTATTTATAAGCAACAAGGTTGATACAGTGCTGAAAGGCGACATTATAAGATATTGTTACAGCCAGAACAAGGAAGTCTTTGCCATTCCTACTACCTTGGCGGTTTTCAACAATACTGCTGAATTTACAATATTGAATGATATTCCTGTTTTTTCTTTTAGCAATGGTATAAATGAAGAAGAGATTGTCATGAAAAGGATACTGGATATATTGATGGCAATAAGCATACTGCTATTGTTGTCTCCTCTTATGATTGCTTCAATCATAGCAGTGAAGGTCCAGGATGGAGGTCCTGTTTTCTTCAAACAGACAAGGCTCACCAGGAACAACAAGAAGTTTCAAATGATTAAGTTCAGAACCATGGTTGTAAATACTGATGAGATTGACCGTGCGGCATCTATTGATGGAATAGATCCGAGGTTGACCAGGGTGGGAAGGTTCATGAAAATTACAGGTATCAACAATCTTCCCCAGCTGATAAATGTGCTGAGGGGTGAAATGAGCATGATCGGACCTAAACCGGAAAGACCTGAGATTTCTAAAAAATTCATAAAGGATTATGATGAATATAGATTGAGAACCAAATTGAAGGCGGGACTGACAGGTCTTGCCCAGGTTTCCAGCACACCAAATACGGCATTTAAGGACAAGCTTATATATGATCTTTACTATATAAATAATTATTCACTTCTTCTTGATGCCAAGATATTGTTTTATAATTTAAGGACCATATGTATAAAGCCTGCTCGTGAAAAGATTGGGAATTCAGATTCATTTCAGTCCACTGCCGGCAAATGTAACTTTGATGTAAAGGTCTATGAAAGCGGCGTTATTGAGGTTATAAAATAGGATTGTTAATTAAATAACTTTCTTTGAGCTACAGAATCGAGCAATATCAAGCTTTTAAGATACCATTTAAAAAAATATGTATATATTTCCGGCAACTTGAAATTTTAAAAATAATTTCAAGTTGCTTTTTTGTAAGAAGCTTGTAATTTCAAGGAGTGTAACGTTTGCATGATTGTTAAATAAACTACTATTCCCATCAATGTTTACAAATTTGTTAAAAAGTGCTATTCTTTTATTGGAAGTGGTTCTACCAAAATGATGGTATGATAATATTTTATTTTTTTTGTTGTATTAAAGAAGAACTGTAAATTCTTTTGGGAGGTAAATATGAAAATTGTAGTATTGATTAAGCAGGTTCCCGACATGGAAAAAGTCAAGTTTGACAGGGAAAAGGGAGTAGTGGACAGAAAGTCTGCAGGTACTGAAATAAATCCATTTGACCTGAATGCCTTGGAAGCTGCAGTGGCGATCAAGGAAGAGAGTGGAGCAGAGGTTGTGGCATTGAGTATGGGACCTCCAAGTGCCGAATCAGCCCTTAAGGAAGCAATAGCAAGAGGTGCCGACCAAGGAATTCTCCTAAGCGATAGAAAATTTGGAGGAGCAGATGTTAAGGCAACCTCAAATACACTTGCAGCAGGAATTAAGGAAATTGGAGAATTTGATCTGATATTTGCAGGAATGCAGACAGTTGATGGAGATACGGGCCAGGTTGGAGCTGAAGTTGCTGAAATTCTTGATATACCGCATATTTGCTTTGTTGAAAAAATAGAAGAAGTAAGTGACAAGGATATTACAGCGGTAACAGACATATGGGATGGAGTTTATGTGAAGAAGATGCAGCTTCCCGGACTCTTGACTGTCACCAAGGATATAAACAATCCAAGACTTCCTTCATTCAAGAACAAGATGAAGGCAAGAAAGGCTGAAATACCTGTATGGGGAATTGACAATATGAGTGATTATATTGATGAAAACGGTGCAGGGTTAAAGGGTTCTGCTACCTGGGTCAAGAAGATAGAGGTCCCCAAAGCTGTACATAGGGAAGGGAAATTGTGGCGTGATGATATAAATTCTGCCCTTGATGAATTTACAGATATATTGAAAGACAAGAAGATATTGGAGGTGAAGTAGATGAGTGATTTTACTGGTGTAATGGTTTATGCAGAGCAAAAGGATGGAGTGATACACAAGGTTTCATATGAACTTCTTGGAAAGGCAAGACAGCTTGCAGACAAACTTGGTGAAGATGTTTTTTGCTGTATATGTGGTCCTGAAAATCTTGATCTCAATGAACTTATCTACAGGGGTGCCGACAAGGTTTACCATATCAAGGATGATGAAATATTCAGCATTCCTGAAGTTTTGACATATGCAAAAAATATAGTCAAGGTTATCAATGACGTTCAGCCTGAAATATGCCTCTTTGGAGCAACAAGCTTTGGAAGGTCTCTGGCACCCAGAGTTGCAGCAGCTCTTGAGTGTGGATTGACTGCAGACTGTACGGGACTTGAAATTGATGATGAGGACAAGAAGCTTGTTCAGATAAGACCTGCTTTCAGTGAAAATATTTTGGCCCATATAAAGTCAGGATTCATGCCTCAAATGTCGACTGTAAGATACAAGGAATTTGACGAGGCTGCAAGGGACGACAGCAGGACCGGCCAAATTGAAGTTCTCCATCCAATAGTTATTGAAAACAATATGATTGAGGTTCTTAGGGAAATAACTGAAGAAGATTTCAATATTACAGATGCCCAAATAGTGGTTTCGGCTGGAAAAGGCCTTAAGACTTCTGAAGATTTCAAGATGATTAAGGAACTTGCAGATGCCCTTGGGGGAGTAGTTGGATCATCGAGACCACTTGTTGAAGATGGCTTTATTTCTAAGGCTCATCAGGTTGGATACAGTGGAAACAGGGTAAAGCCAAAGCTTTATATTGCATGTGGAATATCTGGAGCACCCCAGCATCAGGCTGGTATGAAGGAATCTGAAATGATTCTGGCAATAAACTCAGATCCATCGGCACCAATATTCAATATAGCAGACTATGGAATAGTGGGAGATATGTATGAGGTTATACCTCAGATGATAGAGAAGATCAACAGCCAGAAGGCAGTAGTCTGATAGATTTAAAGGGAAATATAAACCGTAGAATTATTAGCTGATATTTGTAGCATATTGTCCCTGAGCAGGTTAAGTCCTGTTCAGGGTTTAGTAAAAATAATAGGAAGGAGGGTAGGGCTAAAGGCTTATAGTAAGCCAATATTCAAGGTATTATAAAATAAAATATATAATGGAGGATTTTAATGGAAAAGAAATCAGTTATGCCAACGTTTTTTGCTGTAGCATTTGTTTGGTTCACAACCCACTTCGGTGGTGGATTTGCATCTGGTAGACAGGTTGTTCAGTATTATGTAGGGTATGGATGGTATGCATCATTCTTGCCAATACTGTCTCAGGCAATAGAAGCATTAGTATTTTATTACGCATGGAAATTTGCACTTGAAAAAAGAAAATATGACTATAGAAGCTGGTCGCTGGAATTTTACAAGCCGGTAGAAAAGGTTATGTCCCCTGTATTTGAAGGAATTTATCAATTGATACTTGTGACTGCAACTGCAGTAGCCTTTGCAACAGGTGGAGCAACCATAACAACAGTATTCGGCACAAGCTATATTCTTAACACTATTATCATAGCTGCATTCATGTTGGTTCTTACAGTATTTGGAGCAGGGCTTGTAAGAAAGGCTGCATCCTTTATAGCGGTTGCAATAATAACCGGTGTGGTTGTTGTTTATCTACCTAATGTTGTTGCAGGATGGGGAAAAATAACTGCTAATATAGCAGGCCTTCAGGCAGGCACCATAGAAAGTACGGGAACATTCGGACAGGCACTTTGGAAGACCTTTGTATATGCAGGATTCCAGTCATGCTGTCTCGGAGCATATCTTGCCCATTCAAATGCCCTTAAGGATGTAAATGATGCTAAGAAGGCTGCAGGATGGGGATTTGTAATAAATGCTGCAATACTTATGCTTTCAACACTTGGAATCATGGCATTCTATCAAGATGGAATTCTTGCTGAGTCAGTACCTGCATTGTTTGTAGTAATGAATGGTGTTGGATCTTCAGTTCTTACTCCTCTGATTTCAATACTTATAATTTTGGGAGCAGTATCAACAGGTGTTAACCTTATTTACGGAACTACAAACAGAATAGTAAACTTCATAGGTAGAAATGATAGTGAAGAGGTACAGAAGGAAAATCTTACAAAGAGAAGCATGGGCGTATCCCTTGCATACGTAATAGTAACATGGTGTATAGCTCAGTTTGGATTGATTCCACTTATCGCAAAAGGATATGGAACACTTGGATACATTGCAGTATTCGTAATAATCCTTCCATTGCTAATCAAAGGAGTTATGGGATGGAAAGCTGATGCAGCAAGCGCTGACAAAGCCAACTAATATAAAACTTAAATACATAGGGAGGTACACATGAAGACAGAAGCAGCAAGAGTAATAAATGAAGAGATTATTGGGAAACTTCAGAACATATCAGGAAATGACTGGGTTGTATCGGATATGTCGCAGATGGAAAGTTATCTTTATGATGAAACAGAATTGGCAGTAAGACCTGTGGCAGCTGACGGTTGTGTAGTTGTAAAACCTGGAAGTGCAGAAGAAGTTTCTGACATTGTAAAGCTCGCCAATGAATACAAGATTCCAGTAGTAGCCAGAGGTGGGGGTACAGGACTTTGTGGAGCTGCAATACCAACAAGTACAAGTATTGTAGTATCCCTTGAAAGACTCAACAAGCTGGTGGAATTTGATGACAAGAATATAATGGTTACTGTTGAAGCCGGTGTAACCCTTGAAGGTCTTCTTGAAATAATGAAAGAACATGACAATCTTTTCTTCCCTGTACATCCTGGAGATGAAGGTGCGCAGATAGGTGGAATGGTTGTCGAAAATGCCGGTGGAGTAAGAGCTGTTAAACATGGTATCATGAGAAACCATATAAAAGGTGTTGAAGTTGTACTTCCAACAGGCGAACTTGTTAACCTTGGTGGAAAACTTATAAAGAACAACATGGGATACGATCTCCTTCACATGATGATAGGTTCTGAAGGTACTCTTGGTATAGTAACAAAGGCTACCCTTAAGCTTTATGCGAAGAATCCAAACATAGGAACCCTTCTTGTATCATTCAATTCTGCAGAAGAGGCTTCAGACGTAGTTCCTAAGATTCTTCAGGCAGGAATCACTCCTCTTGCAATAGAGTATATGGACAGAGAAGTGGCTTTGGAATCTGCTGACCATATAGGCCAGGCCTATCCTGCAAGTGAAGGATCAGTTGATTTGATGTTCATCCTTGACGAAGCCACTGAAGACGAACTTTATGAAAAATGTGAAAGAATAGTAGGAATGTGTGAAGAAAACGGAGCAGTTGATAGTCTTATAGCCGAGACTACGAAAGAGCAAAGGGCCCTTCTTGAAATTAGGAGTAATGTTTATACAGCATACAAGGAAAACATAGCAGATGCCCTTGATATAGCAGTTCCTTCAGGAGCCGTTCCCGACATGCTTAAGGATATTGACAAAATAGCCAAGAAATACAATACAATATCTCCTGCAGTAGGACATATAGCAGATGGTAATGTACACAATTTCCTCATGCTTGATAATGGTAAAATCCCTGAATACCTTGATGACATGAGAAATGAAATGTATGATGCTGCCATATCCTACGGTGGAACTGTAACTGCAGAACACGGTACAGGTAAAACCAGAAAGATACATATGGAACAGCAGTATACTGCCAGAGAAATAGAGATAATGCAAAATATCAAAAAGGCTTTTGATCCAAATGGAATATTCAATCCTGGAACAATAGTAGACTAGAGAAAATTAATTGATTAACTGAAAAAAAACCGCAACGATTAAATTCGTTGCGGTTTTTGTTTTTTTCTACTAATCCTCAAATATTGATGTTTTGAGTTTTTATGGATTCTTTGTTTGGTGTATAATTATAGTAAATACTTCAAAATATCATTCTTAAGACTATAAATAGTTTCTCGATTTGAGAAAGTTTGTCAAATTGAGAAACCAAGGGTTTTTCATTGAAATTAATCATAATCTGGATATTTTAGCGGCAAGATTTATCAAATTGAGAAATCGAAAGGAATTCATATTTATGAAAACGTTGAAAAACAGGGAAATAAATCTTGGCATGGTCCTTGCATTTATAAAAAGGTGTATTGATTTTATATTGAGTTTCGTTAATTGGACATGCGCATGTTTGATAAATATATTTAAGAGGTGTAATATGAGTAGTCAAAAATTGAATAATAATTTGAATTCCGATACAAAAAAAGGGTTTAAGATGCCTACAACGGCAACACTCCTTATGTGTATGATTTTACTGGCAGCCATACTAACATATATAGTACCGGCTGGACAGTATGAAAGGGCATTTGATGAGGCAACAAACAGAACGCTGGTTGTAGCAAATACATACACCAATGTAGAACAGACTCCAGTTGGACTTGGCGGATTATTGTCTTCATTCTATAGAGGCCTTGTAAATGCAGCCGAAATAATATCATTCGTTTTCATTACTGGAGGAGCATTTGGAATAATTTCAAGAAGTGGAGCCATCAATGCCGGTCTTGAAAGACTTATCAGAAAGTTCGCAGGAAGGGAATCCATTCTAATAGGTTTGATAATGACAGCATTTGCAATATGCGGAGCAACTTTTGGAATGGCAGAGGAGGCACTTCCATTTGTAACAATTCTAGTGGCTGCATCAATGGCCCTTGGATATGATGCTACAGTAGGTGTGGCAATGGTTGTAATAGGGATATATTGCGGTTATTCTTCAGGTCCCTTGAATCCATTCAATACGGGTATAGCTCAAGGTATAGCAGAGCTTCCAATATTTTCAGGCCTTGGTTTGAGGCTAGTTTTAATGGCTGGAAGCCTTCTCATAGCAATACATCACACAGTGAGATATGGCAAGAAAATTAAGAAGTCGGATATTGAAAAATCCATAGAAATAGATGAAAGTGAAACATTTGAGATGACTCCTGAAAGAAAACTAATACTTGGCATACTTGTTATTACTGTAGGAGTATTGATATTTGGTGTACTTAAGTACGGCTGGTATTTTGCAGAAATATCTGCACTTTTCATGGTAATGGGACTTGTAGTTGGCATGATTTACTATAAGGGAAATTTCAACCTCTATACAAGTGAATTCCTCAAGGGAGCTGGTGAAATGACGACGGCAGCAATATTCATAGGTCTTTCAAGGGCTATATTGGTTGTATTGCAGGATGGAAATATAATGGATACAATAGTCTATGGAATATCCCTTCCGCTACAGAATCTTAACAGTGTATTTTCAGCCTGGGGTATGTATTTTACACAGGGACTTATAAACTTCGCTATTCCTTCATCTACGGGACAGGCTGTAGTGGTAATGCCTATCATGTCTTCAATAAGTGATGTAATAGGAACGACCAGACAGGTGGCAGTGCTCGCATATCAGGCTGGAGACGGCTTCTGGAATATGATAACACCTACTCATCCCGTAGTCATGGCTTCTCTTGGACTTGCAGGGATATCATTCGGCAAATGGTTTAAATTTGCAGGAACACTGGTTATGAAATGGACGATTTGGATTATGGCAGTATTGGCAATAGCAGTAAAAATAGGATGGGGACCATTCTAGAACAATTAAAAACAAATCTCATGAATATAAAATCAATACAATTTAATATTATATGAGGTGGAAGATTTGAGAGAAACTAAATGGGCAGTAATAGGAGCAGGAAATGGCGGTCAGGCTTTGGCGGGTCATTTGGGACTGTTGGGATATCAAGTAAATATTTATGATGCTTTTGAAGACACGATCAATGTTATTGAAAAACAGGGTGGAATACATATTGGAGGAATTGAAGAAGGCTTTGGAAGAATCAATAAAGCTTCTACGGATATTGGCCAAGTAATAAGTGATGTGGATATAATAATGGTTGTCAATCCTTCCATTTATCACAGAGCAATTGCAGAAAAATGTGCACCATATTTAAAGGAAGATCAGATAGTTTTCCTTCATCCGGGTGCAACCTTTGGAGCCTTTGCGTTCAAGAAGGCTTTGGAAGATTGTGGAGTCATGAAAGAAGTTATAATAGCAGAAAGTAATACTTTGATTTATGCTTGCAGAAGTATAGAACCTGGTAGGGCGGACATACTTGGTAAAAAAGACAGACTTTTGGTATCCTCTCTTCCTGCAACTAAAAATAGTCAAGTCTGTGAACTCCTAAGGGAAATATACGAAGAAGTTGAAGAAGCGGACAATGTACTTGTTACAAGCATAGACAGTACGAATCCAATAGTGCATTGTGCACCGACTCTTCTAAGCACATCGTGGATAGAATCCGATAATGATTGGTATTTCTATCATGA
>CAZFYP010000070.1:2997-12754 GCA_964523535.1 uncultured Clostridia bacterium | reverse complement strand
CTAAATTTATATTGAATTTAGAATTATTTTTTGATAGAATTAACTTGTATTAACTCCGATCTGATTAACCTAAGGTTTACTACGGCAATCAGACTAAGGGTTTGTCTGGAAACGGACTGGCCTCCCGGTTGGAAAGGAGATGATTTTGTCTATTCCGGGTGGAATAGATTTTTTTATGAAAAAAAAACGATTTATAGCTTTGGTATCATTCACTGCATTGGTTCTGCTTGTTCTTTCATTAAGTTTTCAGGACAAGAATGAATATCTCACATCCATATATCCCCATGCAAGGATTTCTGAAATCAATTTCGATGAGGATTTGAATTCTGAATATTGCTTTGCGGAGTATGTTTATGATGTTCATGACGGTGACAGGAACTTCCAGTGCTATTTCATCAAATCCATGGGATACGAAGACTATGTCTACTACATGGTTGAAGTAGACGACAAGAATGAAAGAATCGATAGGATCAGACTTATCGACGAGAATGAAACAGAAGACTATGGTGGATACATACGGGAAGGATGGTTCCTGGAAAGATTTGAAAACATGTCTCTTGACCATCCAACGGAGATCGTTAAAATACGCAAGGAAAATAATTATGAAATAGTAGCTATAACCGGGGCCACTATTACAAGCCAAACAGCTTCAGATGCTGTAAATCTGGCAATGAAAATGTATAAGGTAAAAACTAAAAAAAACTAAGGAGAGAAACATGTCAAAAAAAATAAAACTATTAAGCATCGTGTTTGTACTGATACTTGCATTTACTGCATGTACTCAAAATACAGGGGACACAAATCCTCCAGCAGAGGACGGCAATGAAGAAAGAGAAGGAAGTGAAATGGCCGAATATACCATTGAAATACAAGGTATTGAAGGTGAAGAAGGTGGTATGGAGATGATCTCTGCCGAAGATATCAAGGCAATGGAAAGCCAGACACTTACTACAACAAATATTTCATCAAGCGGTGAAGTTGTTGAAGTTGAAATCATGGGTGTGAAGATAAATAAGATACTTAAGCAATATGACCTTAGACAAGATGATTTTGAGGGTATAAGATTCTATGCCGCAGACGGATATTCAATAGTTGTTCCAAAAGAAATCCTTGATACTAAAGATGTCATGCTCTACTGGGAAGCTGACGGTCAGCCTATTGACGACAAATTCCAGCCAATGCGTGTAGCAGTACCTGACGAAAGATCAATGTACTGGGTTGGAAACCTTGCGGGAATGGAGCTAATGAAAGGCCAAGAAACAGGTGACATGGACAAGAATTCTCAGGGAGATAATGATACTATGGCACATGGAAATTCAACAATAATCTTCATGGAAGCCGCAATATCAACCCTTGAAGCTGAAGATTATACATACTACGAAGCTACAGACCAGGCTGTGAAAACAATGGACCTTCTTTCAACATTTGGAAGAACAGGTCTTGATAGCGACATGCCTGTATCGGACCTTCTCCTGGAAGCAGTTGATGATTTCATAAAAACTGAAACTATGGATATCTTCCTTACTGGATACATCAAGTTCACAGGTGAAAATGCACCTATGTTCCTTGCACCTGACCTGCCGAAGGGAATGCATGTAAAAAATCTTCTCAAGGTAGAAAATACCGGTAGCATCTTCGTAAGCGAAAGCCAGTCATTTGTTAAATATGCTGACAGCCTTGTAACCATCCTAGATGACCAGTGCGTGCCTTTAAAAAAGATAGAAGAACTCACAGGCCTTGCTGAAGGAATGTCCTACACACTAACAGCAGCAGACGGATACTCAAAGACTATAGACCGTGAAACATTCCTCAAAGGTGGAATATATGCAAGAAGCAACGGAGGATATGGAATTTCATTCGAAGGAATGGACAAGAAAGCCAAGATTAAGGATATCCTTTCTATAGAAGTTGTTGAAATGGACAAGGATATGGACATGGACCAAGATGTTGCAGATGCTGACGGACAAATGGCTGCCGACTATAACCTTGCCCTAAAAGTAAACGGTGAAGATTTCACAACTGAAGGGTCAGGTATTGAATTCATAACTGTTACTGTTGATAAGATGGACAAGGAAGGAAATCTTAGTCCAGCAGAATGGTCAGGATACAGAGTGTCCGAAATACTTGCTGCAAATGGAATAGCTGAAGGATTCACAAGTCTGACTGTTACAGCTTCTGATGGTTTTTCCATAGAAATAGACTGTGAAACTGCAAACGCTGAAACTACAATCTTCGGATTTGTTCAAGACGGCCAATACATCGGCGACGAAGCTCCAAGACTTACTGTAAACGGAGAAGGAAGCAAGATGTGGATCAGAGACATAGCCGAAATAGCTGCAGAATAGTTATGACAATCATTTAAAAAAATAGCCTCACATTTTAAGATTAATTACATAGTAATTTCATGTAACAGTGAGGTCTTGACTAATAGGTATCAACAATCACATTAAGGGATTTGGAAATTGTTGTACCGGTGGCTAAACACCAGCGATTCAAGGTGTTTAGTGCCTTAAAACTAGAAATTATCCTTAATGAATAATGAATTTTTGCGCCGACGGAGTAGGGAACTGTTACATGAAATTACGGGGTTGATAACTAAACGGAGGATAATATGACCAGTAAGGGAAAACTTGTTTCTGCTGTTCTTATTATCCTTTTCCTTTTAACTGCATGTTCGTCGGGAATAGAAAGTTCAGGTGACCTTCTCATAGTAACAGGAGATGTGGAAAATGAACTGAAAGTGCCCTACGGCAAAGAATCAGTCATGAACTGGCAGACACTGGAAAAGGATGACAAAGCATATGGAAGCATAAATCTTGATGAAATCTTCAATTTCTACAGCTACGACATGAAAGACTATTCGGTAATCATCGTGGCAAAAGACGGTATGAAGGTTAAAATAGATGAAAACTACGACAAAGTAAGCATATACGACAAGAATGGATGGAATATATCTGCACCAGACTTTCCTCCAACAGTAAACCTGAAGGATATTGAAAAGATTGTTCTAGTGAAAAATGACAGCAGCCTGGCTGAAAGTGTTAATATAATCTCAAAAGATGAGAATATCACCTCATTCACTCCGGGTAACATGCATCTCATGAACCTCCAGGTCTACAATTTTTTCGACGGTGAGTCCGTGAAAAACGGCAACTATTCAATGGAGGCCTACAAGGAAAAATATTTCCTTCCCCTTGAAGAAGCTGCAGGAAGTGGATTCAGAAGTGCCACAGTGATGTCAAAGAGCGGAGACTACTATTTCACGACTGACAAGGGATACCTTCAGCTTCAGGGAAACATCATTAACTATGTGGAACCTGAAAACAGGAAAACAGTCTTTGACATAGTGGGAGTGATAATAAATCCTCCTGCAGTATCTGTAATGGATTCATACCATGATGCAAAGCATTATCTGGACAAGGATGAAGATGTACTTCATATTTTCATTGACGGCTTCAGTGCAGGACAATACCAATATGCAAAGGAAAATGGCTTTATTCCATATATTTCCAGCCTAGATCATATGGACACTGCACTCACAATATTCAAGCCTGTGACAAACAGTGGATATGCAGCAATGATAACTGGACAGCCACCTGGAGAAAACGGGATATTGGACAGAAGCTACAGGGAAGTTCAGGTGGATACCATATTCGATTATGTATCTTACCTTGACAAGACTTCTGTCATAATAGAAGGAAATGCCAATATAATAACAACCCACGGTCAACCTATTCTCAATACCGATGTAAATGGAAACGGCTTTACAGACGATGAAGTCTTTAAGAGTGCAGTGGAAAACATATACGGTTCAAACTATGCCTTTGTCCATTTCCACGGAGTTGATGATTCAGGCCACGACTATGGCGACATTTCTCAGGAAACAATGGGAAAAATTGCCGAAGTGGACGGATATGTAAAGGAACTGGTTGAAAACTGGAGTGGACAGGTTATAATAACAGCAGACCATGGAATGCACTCCACTGAAGATGGTGGATGTCACGGCGAATTCAGATACGAAGACATGGTGATTCCATACATAATGACTGAAGGAGGTTTATAGGATGAAGGTTTTTTCCATTTACGGATATACCCAATCAGGCAAGACAACTATAGCTGAAAAAATGATAGAAGAGCTGTCAAAAAGAAGATACAGCGTAGGCAGCATAAAGGAAATACATTTTGAGGAATTCAACATAGATACTCCAGGTTCAAACACAGACAAGCACAGGCTTGCGGGAGCTACTCCGGTAACTGCCAGAGGATATGGCGAAACGGATGTCATGTATCCCGGCAAGCTGAGCCTTACAGACATACTAAAACACTATGACAACGAATATGTGGTATGCGAAGGAGTAACAGACTACAATCTTCCAAAGATAATTGCAGCAAGCAGTGTGGAGGATTTGGAGAAAAGATGGGAATCTGGTATATTCGCAGTTTCAGGAAGGGTTGCAGAAAGCCTGGGTGACGAATATCGGGGTGTTCCTGTAATCAATGTTCTTGAGGACGCCGAAAAGCTTGCAGACCTTGTAGTTGAAAAAGTATTCGACCTTCTTCCCGATGTTGATGAAAAATGCTGCAATGAATGCGGCTACGGATGTAGGGGACTTACAGACAAGATTCTCAAGGGTCAAGCTACAAGGGAAGACTGCATACAGAAGACGAGTTCAGTCAAGCTTTTCATAAACGGGAAGGAAATAGGAATGGTTCCCTTTGTTGAGGAAATACTAAGGAATGCCTGCACAGGTGTTGTCAGTACCCTCCAAGGATATAGTGAAAATTCAAGCATTGAAATAAAAATAGACTAGAGGACAATATGAAAAGAAAAAAAAGCTTTCTTGACGGATTCACGGTTTTTGAACTTATGGTAATAGGACTGACTGCAGCCCTTGGCCTTGCATCAAAACCAATAGTGGTCCCCATAACCCATCTCATTACAGGTCCTCTCTTCATTCCCGGCGGAGCAGTGGCAGGAGGTATCTATATGATGTGGATAGTTCTTGGAGCTGCCCTAGTTGGGAAAAGAGGTGCCGCAACACTGGTAGCCCTTACTCAGGGTCTCATAGTCATGCTTACAGGCTCCTTCGGCACCCATGGAGTTGTCAGCATCATAACCTACGGCCTTCCCGGACTCATGGTGGATATGATATTTCTGCTACTTAGAAAAAGATATGTTGAAGCAATAGATTTTTTTCTCGCAGGAGTCATTGCAAATTTAAGCGGAACATATATGTCCAATCTTGTCTTTTTCAGATTGCCTACACTTCCACTGGTTCTAAGCCTTTCAACAGGAGCCTTGTCTGGAGGTCTTGGAGGATTGCTGGCATACAGCATATATAAAAGAGTACATAAAATGATAGCATAGGGAGGTAACAACATGAAGAAGAATACCAAAATACTTATTTCTGTAATATTGATACTTGTAGTCATATCGGCAGTTGCAATAATGATGAACAGGGACAATGTTGCAGCACAAAAAGAACTTAATGACAATGCCATATTCATAGTGAAGGACAATGGCCAGGAAATTGTCTCATACAATATGACCGAAATACAGGCCCTGGGAGAGACTGACTTCACTGCAACACTGGACACCAGCGATACAGATCCTGAAGACTTCCATTACACTGGAGTTCTATTGAAGGCAATATTCGAAAATGCAGGAATATCATTGGAAGGAAAAGAAGCAGTAGTGGTAACTGCTGCTGATGGATACACAGTAGCAGTGCCAATGGAGAAATTCATGGCTGATGATAATGTATACCTTGCATATAAAAAAGAAGGTACACTCATAGGAACAAGAGAAGAAGGCGGCAAGGGTCCTTACCAAATGATAATAAGCAAGGACCAGTTCAGCCAGTTTTGGTGCAAATATGCAGTTTCTGCAGACATACAATAAGCCATGTCCGAATATGTAATTGAAACCAGAAACCTGTCTTTCAGATACCAGCAGGATTCTCCTATGATTCTTGATAATGTCAATTTAAGGATAAGGGAAGGTGATCTCGTCGGTATTGTAGGTCTAAGTGGTTCTGGAAAGTCCACCCTTATCAATATAATCAATGGAATAATTCCAAAAAGGATAAATGGAATCATTGAAGGCCAGGTTCTGCTGAAAAACGACAACATAGAAGCTAAGGAACTCCACCAACTAGTTACAACAATAGGTACAGTCTTCCAGGACCCAGACTGTCAGATACTCTTTTCCTGCGCGGAGGATGAAATGGCATTTGCTCCTGAAAATCTGTGCTTTGAAAGACTTGAAATATACAAGAGGATAGATCATGTATGCAACCTTCTTGATATAGGACGACTACGGGACAGGAACCCAAACAAGATGTCCGGAGGGGAAAAACAGCTAATTGCAATTGCTTCTGTATTAACTCCCGATGTTGACATTGTGCTTCTTGATGAATGCATGTCACAAATCGACCAACGAGGAAAAGAACTCATTAAAAGCACCCTTAAAAAACTCAAGGATCAGGGAAAAACAATAATAATGATAGAGCATGATTTCAGCAATCTTGAGAATGCAGATAATATATATCTGTTGAATAAGGGCATACTGACTGAATATGCCGGAGAATTCATATGACAGATTTCATAACAATCAGAAACATGACTTGCAACATTGGGGACCACCCTATCCTTAAGGACATCACCCTTGATTTTCCAGGAAAAGGCTTTGTTTCTTTAACTGGTCCAAACGGAAGCGGCAAAACTACTCTTGGAAAGGTAATGACGGGAATACTTCCCTTCCAAAGTGGACAAGTCTCAATTGATGGAAAAGATATAAAGTCCATGTCACTTGCCCAGATTGGAAGAAAAATAGGATATCTTTTCCAGAATCCGGACAAGCAGATATTTGCACCTACAGTCATAGAAGAACTTTCCTTTGGAATGAAATATAAAAATATAAGCAAAGATGAAATAGATAAAAGAACTGACCAAATGCTTGACACATTCGATTTGAGATCCATCAGGGACTCTACATCATATTTCCTCAGCCAGGGAGAAAAGCAAAGGCTTGCCATTGCAGCCATGCTTCTTAACGAGCCTGAATTCCTCATACTGGACGAACCTACAACTGGACTGGACATAAAGAGGAAGGAAGACTTGAGCAAATATATTGACAGGATAAGTAACAAGGTGGGTATACTTATGATAAGCCACGACAAGGGCTTCATCAACAGACACTCGGACAGGATAATCAAGTTGGAAGAAGGATGTGTGGTTTATGATAAGAGATGCTGATCCAAGAACCAAACTTTTTATTGTACTGTGCATATCCACACTGGGACTGTTTTTCACCAATCCATTGATGCAGCTTACTGTATTCATCCTTGGACTTGTGACTACCTTCCTATTCAAGGCAAGTCTTATTTCCACAATCAAGAGAATACGCAAGATGATGTCTGTAATAATCCTTATAGTCATACTTCAGAGCATCTTTGTAAAATCGGGAAATGTACTTATAGGAACAGAAAACTTCACAATAATAACCGACGAGGGACTCAAACGGGGATTCGGGTTTTTAATGAGACTACTGGTCATACTCATATCAGGAACAATAATCTCTACCTGCAGCATGAGGATGCTGGTACAGGGACTTGTTCAGATGAAGCTTCCCTATGACATGGCATTCATGACTTCTGTAGGAATCAGGTTTCTTCCCCTCCTAATGGAGGAAATAAAAGATACCTTCACTGCTATACAGCTAAAGGGAATAGACATAAAGAATCTCACTCTGAAAAAGCGCTTTGAAATCATGTCCTATATATTCACCCCTGTAATAGCAGGAACACTTAACAAGGCTAAAAAGCTTTCCCTTTCAGTTGAATGCAGAGGATTTCGCGCCTACGACAGTCGAACAAGCATAATATATCTTAAATTCAACAAGGGTGATTATATGATTCTGACAATAGCAACACTACTGTCATTGTCACTTATTCTCATAAATATATATGTACTCTAGGAGAGCAATTTGAAGATAATAAAGGAATTCAAATCAAAAAAGAATAACGTATATCTTGCTGAAAATAAGAACAGAATATTCATTCTGAAGGAATTCAGGACCTGTGAAAACTATCTTCGTGAAAAATCGAACCGTTCTATAATAGATTATTCCTCTCTAAAAATCCCCAATATCATTGAATGGGATGATGAAAACTGCACCCTTCTAATGGAATACATTGAAGGGATAACCGCTCTTGATGCCATAGAAAGAGCCGAAAGGGAAAAAAATAGCAACTACGCTCTAGGCGTAGTAAAATCCATATTCTCCTGGCTCCATGACTTTCACAACATTGAAGGAATCAAGGCTGAAAAATTGTCCTTCAATGATATGAATTTCAGGAATTTCATCATCTCATATGCTAGCGATGCAATACTTTACGGCCTTGATTTCGAATCATTCGAAAAAGGGGATTTCCTTTCTGATACAGGAAAGCTCATTGGCATGTATCTAAACTATGATGAAAAATACAGTGATTTCAAGAAATCCGTTGTGGATGGGTTTATTGATTTTGCAGTATCTGAAGAATATTTCCATAAAAATGACCTAGAAAAATCAATAAAGGATTCAATAACGGAAATAGACAACAGAAGATTCAATATAAAATAAAAAGGATAGCCCTTCAGCTTCATTGCTGACTTGCTATCCTTTTTAACCTATAAGGGAACTTGACTACTTCATTATTTTTTCCCTCATGGTAATGCATTGACCTTCATTCTTCACCATGATTATTTCAGCCATGATGCTTAAGGCAATATCCTCCGGTGAATTTCCTCCAAGAGCCAGCCCAATGGGAGAATGAACCTTCTTTAGTAGTTCTTCATCCACACCCTTGTTCTTCAAGTTTTCAAACATCTTGCTTATCTTGTTTCTGCTTCCAATTACACCTATATACTTGTATTCCTTTTCTATCATGGACTGAAGGGCAACCTGGTCATGGGCATGTCCGTGACTTGCAATAACTATGTAGGAACTTGAATTTGTTGCCAGCTTGGAGCACTCTTATTATAAGAGTCAAAACTAAGTCAATATTCCATATATTGTATTCCCTTAAATATTCTAAATGAGTTAATAATCATTATTAATCCCCTAAAATGTGCTATAATAGACATATATACTTCAGGGAGGAGATAGTTTATGATTTATAAAAAATTTAACAACAATCTCGTTATCAGAGTCGAAAAAGATGAAGATATAGTAGAAGTTCTTATGGAAATTATTGAAAAAGAAGATATAACACTGGCTACACTCAGTGGAATAGGGGCTGTCAACCATGTTGAGTTGGGACTTTACAACACACTTAATAAATTATATTCCAAAAAGGAATTAAGAGGAGATTTTGAAATAGTATCCCTCTGCGGCAACATATCCACCATGGACCACAAACCCTACCTTCACCTACACATGGCAATAGCCGACAACAAGCAATATGTCTTCGGAGGCCATCTGTCAAAGGCCGTTGTCAGCGCCACTGCCGAACTTGTCCTCAATATCATTGACGGCAAAATCGACCGCTACTTCGATGAAGAAATTGGTTTGAATTTGATGAAACTCGATTAATGTACAAATAATATGTTAACTTTCTCAGGCTAACATAACAACAGCTGCAGGCTAAGCCTGCAGCTGTTTTGTATTTGATTCAATTTAATTAAACCGTTTTTCACACTTATCTAATTACCATTTCCAATTCCATTATTTCCATTATATCCCTGTTTGTCAGTACCCTAACCATCATCACCC
>CAZFYP010000070.1:0-2987 GCA_964523535.1 uncultured Clostridia bacterium | reverse complement strand
TGGAGTGAGACCTAAACAAAGCACGATCAATTGTTTAAATTGTGGATTATTTCCATTATTTCCCTTGTTGTCAGTCCCCTGACCATTATCACCCTGGTCTTCTGTATCATTAGCATCTTCTGAAGAATCACTGTTGCCGCCATTATCTTCATTTCCTTTAGTTTTATCCTTATTCTGACCTGGCGCATTGTCTTTTCCGTTGTTTTCCTTCTCCTGATTCATTGTTTCTCCAGAGTTCTCATTCTCTTCCTTGTTTTGTTCCTGATTTCCATTAGCTTTTTCTGCTTTCTTTTCTTCCTGAATTTCTTTCTTTATGGTATTTCTTATATGGGCAAGTTCACTAACCTTGCAATTTTCAAGGTCGTAATCCCCTTTCAATTCTTCAAATCTATCATCATCATCAAGCTCTGTTTGAAGGTCTGCTATTTTCTCCTTCAGTACATTAGCAGCAGGAGGAGTATTTTCCTGTCCGGCTTTATATTGATTCCTGAATTCATCATAATCTTCCTTTGCAACTTCTACACAAGTAACCTTTCCGTCACCGTCATAGATATCACAAAGAGTACTTTTCACTTCTTCATCAACTTCATCATCATCAGAGTGGGTATAGGTCACTACAACTGTTTCAGTATTATAATTCTGATCAGTTGCATATGCTATCACTGCATTAACAGCCTCTTTAAGAATCATTCCTTTAAGTTCAATATCATTCCCGTCTTCATCAGTAATATTTTTTATCAAATCCCTGCCTTCACTGTTGAATGCCTTGATCTTTGTTACTTCCATACCCTCATTATATCCAAGCTCTACAGATGGATTAATGTCTATCTCTGCATATCCATAAGGAATGGCATAAACACTGTAAGGAATATATCCTCCAACCAATGTAATTACAAGCATCATAATCAATGCTGTCTTCTTCATATCAATAATACTTCTTTCAATCACAAATTCTTCTCCAATGTCTCTATTCTTATGTTTTCCTTTAACAAATTCTCCTTTGACCGTAAGAAACGTCCCATTTTTCTTACCCTTGTCAATCAAAACACCTTTCATAATATCCACTCCTTCTACAATGTCAATTCTCTTGTCAATAAATAAATACGAAAAAAACCCTTTCAAAAAAGGGGTAAAACCATTGCAATCATTACATTTTGATATATTCAGCCAGATATTCGTAGTCTCCACACTTGATCAATATTAGAGCCACTATATATTTCCTCGCCCTGTCAACCTGCTTTCTGTTCAATCCATGCTTCTCCATTATAATAGAAACAGGTAGTCTTTTCATCTCTTGCAGTCTATTTAGAAGACCCTCATCTTTTGCTATCATTTCTGCTGCAGCCAGATATTTACTCCTCAGTTCCTTCTTCTTAGGTGACAGCTTTTCAAGTTCTTTCATTTTAATTCCATATTTCTTAAGTTCTGTATTGAAGCTAATAATTTCATCTCTCAGAAACCTTGCCTTCTCCTGGCTGTAATACTCCTCCATGGCCTTCCTTGCTTCCAGGGATTCCATGACATTGTCGCTATCATAGGATTCATCCAGTATTGTCTTTTCATGGTCGTAATGTCTTGCTTCCTTCCTGAAATAATCTATTAGCCTTGACTTTATTACAAGATTTGAATATCCATAGAAACTACCCTTGTCAAAGTCGTAATTGTCTACGGCTTCCTTAAATGCAAGCATTCCAACAGAGGTAAGCTCGGATTGGTCGCTGATATACTTGCCGTCATACTTGCTAATGACCGAATAGATAAAAGGCTTGTATTTACTTATAAAATCATTGATATCCAGTTCATTGTTCTTTAGCAGTTCTATATCATTTTGCATACCCTTTTTCATCCAATCACCACCTCTACTAACTTTATCGTGTTATCCACGTAAGAGTTTCCAAAATCGCAGTAAATTCGTATAACACCGAGTCTCGACTAATAGGTATCAACAATCACATGGTTCAAGTGATTTTATAATAAAACTTTCCTAAGCTGGAGTAGGGAATTGTTATGCGAATTTACTGTTCTATACTCTGCAACCTTGCAAAGAATCCCTCCTATTCATTTCCCTGTTTATTTCCGATATTACCCTCAGCTTGTCAAGACTCCATCTGGGACCTACAAGGTCGCTTTTTTTGCCGTCACCTGTTATCCTGTGTATGACTATATGACCATGGAGTCTTTCCAGTGAATCGCATACAGTCTTTATATAAGCATCCTTTTTGAAAAGAGAAAAACCCTCTTCGAGGTATGCCTTTTCAAGATCGGTATTCTTAATAACATGAAGTAGATGAAGCTTAACACCCCAGGGTTTGAGTCGAGATACATAATCAACTGTTTTCATCATATCATCGTTGTCTTCACCTGGTATTCCAAGTATTATATGTACGACTGTCTTTATACCCAATTTATGGAGATTATTATAGCTTTTATTAAAAACATCCAGCTTATATCCACGTCTGATATATTCAGCCGAAGATTCCTTGATGCTTTGTAGTCCAATTTCAACCCATAGAAAATACTTCTCATTGATTTCCCTGAAAAGCTCAAGAACCTCTTCGGATATACAGTCGGCCCTTGTCGCGATTGCTATACCAATTACACCATGGCAATCTAAAGCTTCATAATATTTCCTCCTAAGCTCTTCAATAGTATCATATGTATTTGTAAAAGAACCAAAATAGGCAATATACTTCTTTGATTTCCACTTTTTACCAAGCATGCTCTTTTGATCTTCTATCTGCTTTCTTATACTTTTTTTCCTGCTGCCTGCAAATTCTCCCGAACCCATTTCAGAACAGAATATGCATCCACTTCTTGCTATGGTTCCATCCCTGTTTGGACAGGTAAATCCTCCGTCAATTGACAGCTTGGCAACCTTCTCTCCGAACATTTTTCTAAGTTCGTAATTTAAAGTTCGATATCTCATTTCTCCATACATTTTCTTAACAGCCTTTCAACAATTTCTAATCAGGTTATCCACAGTTTTT
>CAZFYP010000069.1:0-12994 GCA_964523535.1 uncultured Clostridia bacterium | reverse complement strand
GAAATATAATTGAATTAATGACTGCACACGTTTTTTTGCAACGTGTGCCTTTTTTTAAGGAGCAAACTATGGGAGAAATAACATTAGTAACAGGTGGAGCCAGAAGCGGCAAGAGTACAATTGCAGAGAAGATACTACTGAACAGCAATGAAGACATACTCTATATAGCAACATCCATACCTTTCGACGAGGAGATGAAGGACAGGATAAAGAAACACCAGGAGAGACGTGACAAGAGATGGAAGCTTGTGGAAACATACAAGGATTTTGGAAAGCTTGTTGACAATGAGGATTTTAAAAGCTGCAGATACATTCTTCTTGATTGTATAACTGTTATGCTTTCAAACCGGTTGTTCGATAAAAGACTTGATAATGATACGGACCTTGAAAAGTACGATGAACTGGAAATTGAAATACTTAAGGATATGGAAGACCTTCTTAGGGTATCTAGAGAAAATGATAAGAATATCGTCATTGTTAGCAACGAACTTGGCATGGGTATTGTGCCCATTGACAGGATTAGCAGGATGTACAGGGATATAGCCGGAAGGGTCAATCAGTATGTGGCATCAGAGGCTGACAAGGTGATTCTGGCAGTTTCAGGTATTGGTGTTGATATCAAGAAGCTTGAAATTGATTGTTGATATGGGTGTTAAATTATGGAATTAATGACAATTAGGGATCTATCAGTGGTACTTCTTGGAGATGCATACATGGTTGTTGCCTGTGATTCCTGTGGAGGAATTGGTCTCAAAGAATACGATGTAGTGAAGCTGTCCCCAGACAAGATGGCATATATCACCATGAATGTTATTTGCTGTGAACTTGCTTCACTGCGGGTTAAGCCTTCAGTAATAATAAACAATGTTTGTGCAGAGATGGATACTACTGGTAAATTGGTAATAGAAGGAATAAATAAATACATGAAGGATTACTTTCCTGAGATGGAGTTTATTTTGACGGGAAGCACCGAGGAAAATTTCAAGATGGTGCAGACAGGGATTGGACTTTCTGTAATTGGATATAAGAATAGAGCTGAATTTGAACTGCCAAAAAGCAGTTATGGAGACTATGTAGCAGTAATTGGAATTCCAAAGATTGGACAGGAAGTAGTTGATGACAAGGGAGAAATTCTTAATTCAAGGGAATTGTGGAAGTTGTTGGAGACAGATTGTATAAATGAGGCCATACCTGCTGGGTCAAAAGGGCTAATCTTTGAAATTGGCCAGCTTGATATAGATGATAAAGCTGAAACACTATTATATGACAAGGTAAAAACGGATCTGAATAAGTCTGCAGGACCTGCAACTTGTGCCATTATTACTTTTCCAAAAGAAAAAATGGATATAGTGAAAAGTAGTCTGACAATACCATATGAAATAATAGGGGAAATATATTAATTATTGGAATGAAATAATTATAATTGATAAAAATAAATTTTTGTGGAAGAAGGATATTCTTATGAAAGACAAAATAAAGAAAATGCCCAGATTCATGGTTAAGGTAATTGGAAGATTCACTAAAATTCCAGGTGATGAATTTGATGAGAACAAGTATATCAAGGGATTGATATTTGTTCCCATAGCTGTAGTTGCCTATATAGTATATAGACTGTTTTTCTAAAAACAGTAAAATAAAATGACAGGATGATTTTATGAAAAAAAATATGAAACAGCTAATGAGAAGTATGTCTATGATGATAGCCTTCTTTACTAGGATACCAGTGAAATATGGACATGAATTCGATAAGGATGATTACTGCATAGGAATAATGCTACTTCCTATTGTAGGATTGATTATTGGTTTGGGACTTTTTATTCTCAAGCATGCATTGTTTTTCGCCAGTCCATATGTTGGAGGACTTGTAATGCTCTTATTCTATCTTTGGATTACAGGGGGCCTTCATATTGACGGTCTTGCCGATACCTTTGACGGAATATTCAGCGGCAGGGATAGGGATAGAATGTTTGAAATAATGAAGGACAGCAGGGTAGGATCCTTTGGCGCCATATCCATTTCTCTTCTTATGATATCTTATGTAATTTTATTTGCTGAAAATACACCGGGAGCAATACTCTTGATGGGAGTTGTAGGAAAAAGTTGTGTATTGGCTTCAGCTTCAATTTCAGACTATGCCAAGGAAGAAATGGGACTAGGAACAATGTTTGTTGAAAACTGCGGAGAAAGGGAAAGATATATCGGTATATTGTTTACAGCAGTGATTTCAATATTTGTAGGATATAAGCTTATGATAGCAGCTGGAATTACTTTTCTTCTTGTTGCATTGATTACTCAGTATTTAAAAAAAGTTCTAGGAGGATCGACTGGAGATACAATGGGATTTATTGGTGAATTGTCACAGATTATATTTCTGATTTTGTCTTCTTTCGTATATTAAAAAATGGATAAAGGTTATGTACATTTATACACAGGTGATGGAAAGGGGAAATCCACTGCAGCCTTCGGGCTGGCTCTGAGAGCGGCCATGTCCGGCAAAAAGGTCTATATAGGACAATTTGTCAAGGATATGGAATATAATGAAACAAAAATCAAGGATATTGTGGATAACATTGACGTGGAACAGCTAGGCAGGGGATGCTTTGTTTTTGAAGACCCTGCTGAAGAGGACAGAGAGGCAGCCCGTGAAGGGTTGAGTAAATGTAGTGATATTCTCAAGTCAGGGGAATATGATCTTGTAATTCTTGATGAACTTACAATAGCCTTGTATTTCAAGCTTTTCGATGTTGAAAAAATTGTTGAAGCAATAAAAAACAGAAATGTCAAGGTTGAGGTTGTAATGACTGGAAGATATGCTCCAAAAGAGTTGTATGACCTGGCAGATTTGGTGACTGAAATGAAGGAAGTCAAGCATTACTACAGCTCAAAAGGTCTTCTTGCCAGGGACGGAATTGAACGTTGATTTCATGGATTGGTGTAGTAAAAATAGAATGTATTAAAAGGAAATGAGACTCATGTAAGAGTCTCATTGATTTTTTTTGCAAATTTCTTTGAACGTATTCTTATGCTTTGGATTTCAAGTACATCTCCGGGGTCGTTTGCCGTTTCCATCATTGCAAATCCCGACTGAAGCCTAAAGGTCTTATTTATATTCAGTGCACTGATAAGCTGCTCGGCCAGTATGTCGCTGCCTGAATGACCTGAAACGATAATTGAAAAGAGATATTTGTCGTAAAATTGTGTTTTCCTGAACAAGGCAGTCAGTCTGTTTATGACTGCTGACAGGTTTGCTGAAATGGAATCGTTGTAATTTGGACACAGAAGCAGAAGTGCATCACATGACAGTACTGCAGGATATATATCCTCTACCATGATTCCACCATAATAGCATCTTTCCTGTTGGCCGTAGTGGCTGCAGGTTTTGAAGGGACATCCTATGCAGTCTCTTACTGAACCATTTTCTATATGTATCTCATTTACATTTATTCCTTTCAGGTTTCCTTTGACTTCATTCCACAGCATGTAGGTATTTGAAGTTTGCCAGTTGCTTGAGTGGAGGACAAGAAGTTCTGGTTTTTCCTTATCAGTTTTCAATGTTTTGAAGGACCTATTGGCAAGAAGTCTGTCTACAAGGTCCTTTGATGATTTTATACATGCATCTTTAAGACATAGGTTTTCTGCCATTGCTACATGTACAAGATTTTTCATTGAGCCGGTAACTTCAACAAGGGGCCTTCCAATGAATGATGCACCTGCCTGATTGAGATAGAATATTATTCTTCTTCCAATAGACTTGGTGAATAGTTCAGAATCTCCGTGAATGATTACTACTGCTGAGGAACCATTGAAAAAGTTACTGTCTTCAGCTATTTTTTTCAATATTTCCATTAATTCAATATTTATTCCGCTTTTGTTTATATAAACGGAAAACACTATTTTTCCATTTTTTATGCTTTTCAGTTTTTTTACTGAACATATGGTTTCATATGTTTTGTCAGCAAGAGTAGCTTCGTGAATTTCCTTTTGAAGTTCAGAAACTTCACCAGGGCATATAAGATATATATTATTCATTGAAATCCCTCAGCTTGTTGTAGGTATTGGATAGCCTTGTTTCAAGGTCCGGATGCATGCTAATTCGTTCCAGTTCAAGTCCTGTATCCAGGTTTCTGTTTTTGCTTCCCATGAAGGCCCCACCAAGGAAGTTTGAGCTGTAATGCCATTTTTCCGTCATGGTTGCCAGAAGTGAAATCGCTCCCGATGAAAGGGAGGGAGCAATATACGGCTTGTATCCCAAGTCCCTTACTGCAAGGTTTGCAATTACGGTTTTCTCTGTAAGTCTTATTGAATTTTCATTGTTATAGTCATAAATATTATCTGCTATTACAAGGTCCTTTCCATGGGGACCGAAGGCTCGGCCTCTTTTTTCATAGTCTTTAAGGTTTTCATCCTGTTTTGAATAGTATATTGCCCTGGCATTCATTACTCCAAGGCCATATCCCTTGATCTGTTCAGGAAAGAGACCCTTATTGTCCCAGTTTCCGTTCTCGTCTGTATTACTTTCCTTGAATACCGTATAGCACAGCTGGTCTACAGGGTCAGATACAACAGAAAATCTTCCCTTAAAATTGTTTTTTCTTGCAAGTTTTGCATATTCCTTGATTATCTTTGCGTTTTCTTCAAACTGTATCATGCGTACATCCTTCACATCAGTTCCTACAGGAGGCACTCCCTTTGATGCACAGAATACAAACATGTCGCAGGCGAATAGGTTATCGTATTCAACTATTTCAACTTCAGGCAGGTTGTTGTTAAAGGGGAGGGAAACCTGGTTCATTTCTATTTCCCATCTTTTCTGGTTTTCATGAATCCTGTCATTGATGCCTATTTTTGATATTATATTTCCTCCAAGGAGCTTGAGACCGATGAGGAGAGTACTTCCTACATCTCCAAGAGCAAGAAGGTTCACCTTCCATATTTCAGGCTGTGTATAATCAAGAAGTTCCTTCCATTTTGGATAGCTGGTATTTAGATATACAACTTGCCTGTTTGAGATTTTTAGTGATAGTTTTTCAGGTATGCTTTGTTTTAAATCAGGAGATTTCAGCAAATTTAAGTTCTCTTTTTCTACAAAAAGAAGAGAAGGATCCGAAATACAGAAACTTCCTCTTGATTTGTTTACAGGCAGGCTACCAAGAAAATAGACTGTATCATCGCCGCTGAAGAAAGCAGTTCCTTCAGCAGCTTTGAGATTATTGTATTTTGTAAATGAAAAAAGTTTTTTATTGTTAAGTGAATAGTAAAAAATTTTCATAATGCACCTACTTGATTATTTTTCTGAGTCTTTTAAGTTCTTCTATATCATTTTCTATATAGAGTGATGTTTTCTTGTTGTAGTCGTAATGCATATTGCTTCCCTTGTATGGGAATCTTGGAGAAATGGTTATCTCACCAAGTCTTCCAAGGGTCAATGTTCTTTCGTATATCTTTTGGTATTCTTTTTCAATTGTTTTCGTTATGTCACGAGCATTTTCAAGACATGTCATTGACAGGTCATAAATTTTTTCCTTGTTAGTATCCTTTATGAAGTGAGGAGCTACATAAGGCAGTATAAGATTCATTGATTGAATCAGATTGCCTTTTTCATTATTTGGCTTTAACAGAGTATCGCCTCCAAGGAATGGACAAAGGAGGTTTTCGTTAAACCAAATTCTAAGGTTAGGTATGAAATATGCAGAGTCCACTTCTCGACCTCTTACATCCATAAGCTCCTTGCCTCTTCCAGAAAGTATTCCTACGATAATCTTTTCCACAGGAATATTTTCCTTTCTGAAAAGAGGACTAACAGCCTTGATTCTGTATCCCTTGTGAAGAAGATCGTCCACTAGGATTACAGGCCTGTCAAAAGACTTGATAGTCTTTATCTGATGAGCAAGCTCAGGATAATTAGGATATTCTCCTATGGAGAAACCTTCAAGGTCTGCATAAAACATTTTTTCCGTATGCAGTGATTTTGTAACTGTATTGGGAACCACCTTGCCCTGCATTATGGTTCCGAATGGAACACACATTGAATCTCCAAGTTTTCTCTTTTCATATGGTACATTTGATACGTCGTTTGCTTCACATATTTTCTTTATCATTTTGTGGTGAAGCATTTCATTATCAAATGAAAGAACCAAAGATCCGGGATAAAGGTTGGTCAAGGATTTTTGAAGTCTTTTCCTTGATTCCTGTACCACTTTCTTAACCTTGCTGTTCTTGCTGAATGGTTCCTTGAGGAAACTTTTTAGATTCAGCATCAATGATGCTGTTTTTCTCATGTCAACACCGTATACAGGTAATCCGAAGTTTTCTACAGGAAGTTTTACAAAACCCTGAAGATCAAGTATCTCGGATATCTTGTTGGAGTCAATATTTGTTAGTATGTTGTGATAGACAGCATAGGTTAGGTCTTCCTCTAAACCATGAGAAAGTGTTTCAGTAATGATAATTTGTTCTATGTTATCATTGTTGTATTCTTTGTTTGTATAAATTCCATCAACTATCATTATCCTACCGGAAGCAGCTTCCCTGATATGTTCGGTTACCTTGGTGTTCTTGAATTCCCTGTAAAGTTCCGTAAGTTTGATGAAGTGGAATGCTGAAAAACCTATTATTTTGCCTTCATCATTTGATTCCCTTATTATCAAAAATTTTATATGCTTGTCGTTTATGTCTTCACCTGCATTTTCATATAAGTCTGTGTGAATGAAGATGTGGTGACCTATTTCGTTTATTATCTGATCGCTCAAGTTCTCTACAATTTCAATATCCAGTGAAGTTGTTTCAATTAGTGACTTGTATTGAGGTTCCCTCAGATACAGATTGTAGTCATAGATAAATTTTTGCGCCAGTGGATCGATGAGATTTGATATATCCCGGTTTTCATCGATGAGTTCCCTTATAAGTGATGAAGATATATCCTCCATATGAACCGGAAGCATAAGTTCAAGTACGTCTCCCTTGATTTTCTTTGCAACTTCGTCTGATTTTGCAGCTTCCTTTTCCGTTGAGAAGGAGTTTGATCTTCTGAATATTATATGGTTCAAGGAGTGTATTGAAGATTTTGATACTCTCCTTTGGTAGGCACTGGCATTGACTATTACATCACTTCCTACGACAATATAGACAGCCTTTCCGTTGAAGGTTTCCTTGAGCAATGCAATATCCCTGTTGTTTGCAATATTGATAGGTATCTCCGAAGGAAAGAGATATACATCAAGTTCGTCTGCAATGGACAGGTTGACTATCTGTCTTCTCAACAGCCTTGGCTGTGTTTTCTTTGACCATGAGAATTCATCTATTGCTAGATAGACTTCGAATCCATGATCTTTTATTTCCTTGACTATCTGCTTGTGGCCCATGGTGAAGGGGTCAAAGGTACCAGGAAAAATAGCGATTTTTTTGTTTTGTTCGAGCTCGATTTTACCTATGAAGAAGCTATAGTCACTTATGAATCTGTATATATGGTTAAGTGATGCCGAGTTATTTATGAAGAAAACATCTTCAAGGTTTTTCTCTGACAGGAGTGTTATTAGTTTCTTGCTTATTTTTTTGTATACCTGGCATTTCATTTCAAGGGAAAGAAACTCTGAATCAAAGATATTTTTTCCAATGAAGAGGAATGATTCCTGTTTTATATTCTCGTCATAGTTTGAGAGACCGGATAAGAAGAGACCGAGTATTCTCACAAGTCTGTCTTCATATACGTTGTTGTCTTCTTCAAACCTCTTTGGATAGTTGTGGTAGTGCTCAATAATAACACCTATGGTGTTTAGTATCAGAGGAATTGTACGAGAGCTTTTTCTCTTGACGTGCTTTTCGAAATCATCAATAGATTCGTCAAATTCCTTGGGATGAAGATAAAGCATGAATTCACCGAGGTATTTTGGTATGTATTTGGAGAATTCATATCCTTCTATTTCAAGTCCACGAAAAAGCTCTATATAGACATCGTTCCTCTGATCTACCGAAAGAAGTGGAGCAAGTTTCAAGAGTGTTATACCTGCCTTGTTTCTAACATATTCAACGGCACTTACCTTTACAAGGTTGCACAGGTGGGTTGCCGTATGGAGTCTTGACACAGGTGAAATATACCTTATGTATTCTTCAATGTATTTTATGTTTGTTGCTTTCACTACCCATGGAACAGCCGTTTTCAGATTCATAAGGAAGAGATCCGAAAGATCCCGTGAAGTATCATATAGCTTGGTTTCATAAAACTCTATAGTTTCCTTTTCAAGTTCAAGATTTTGTGCAATTTTGAATTTTAGGTAGGTCTTGCAGAGCCTGTCATGGTGGTTTATCTTTGAGACATGGTCAACGATTTTTTCGTATTTGCAGGCATCCTTTCCAAGGAGATATGTGATTCTTTCTAATGTATCCAGTGTTGTTGTGGAATTGTTCAGATCACTGTCGAAGTATTTGACAAGAAAATCAACTGCCTTGTCAACCTGATCTGCCTTCAGCTCCTGGTAGGGTAGTCTCCACAACGAGTCAAGTATGATGAATGTTCGAGCAGTATCATCTTCATTACTTGTAAGATATTTCATGTATATATCAACATAGGCGTGGAAATTATCCTTGTTGCAGGCATTGAAGAAAGAACTCATCATTGTCTTCAATGAGTATCCTATCCATATCTTGTGTTGTGAAATTATTTTATGGTCCGGATTTATGACCATGTCAAGATATTTGTCCCACAGGGCAAGACTGTCTATTTCAGGTTTGTCAAGACGCTTATCCTTAGGAACTTCTTTTCTGTATTTGTCGTCAAATTTTGCTATTGTTTCCCCAAGAATTTCAGAAGCCTGTTTTCTGATATCACCTTCACGGTGCATAAGAAGCTCGTACATGAAGTTCAGTGTCAGAAGCTTCTGCTTGTGGGTAAGATATGTTGTATATTCATTGAATACATTAAGATACGACCTTATGTTCTTCCAGCTTTTTTCGCTTCTAGCGGACTCAAGGAGGAGGTTCAATGATTCATTTGAACTCAGCTTGTACATGAGGTCTATATTGTGGCTTATTGCCATATATTTGAAATTTTGCGTTACTTCATTTCCAAAGAGGAGAGCGTTGTCCTTTTCTTCAACGTATTTGAGCTCTCTGTTTACAAGAGTGGTATCGATTCCCTTGCTTATCATGAAATCTTCAAAGTCTTTGAGTTTTTCATATACTCTTCTATATCTCTTTTCCTTGGCGTCATCCACATTGTCCAGTTTATCAAGGATTACTTGGAATGAATCGGAAAGGGAGTAGATGTTCATTTCGTAGCCGTTTTGTGTTTTCTTATTTTTAACTCTGAAATCGGCATAGATCAATACAAGGGATTCAAGTGGAAGGTTCTCAAGCTCCAGGTCCCAGGTTGAGTGGTTTAAAGCTACATGACCTATTTGTGGAATTTTGAATTTCTTGAACCACACTTCAGTATAGTAGTAGTGGTAATATGCAACTCTTTTTTGTTCGTTGCCAACACATCCATATTTACCTATGTCGTGTCCAGCGGCAGCTCCGGAAACCCTCCCCAGATATATGGGAATACCAGCTTCATTTAGTTGTCTTGCCACATGTATGGCAACATGGTGAACACCAGCTATATGGGAAATGGTATTGTAGCCTGTAACTTCATGGCCCAGTCGCATAAGTTCGTATATATAGTTTTCATCAAAGACTCTTCTGAATTTCAGATATTCCTTGGGATTCCTCAGGCCATCAATTTCTTCCTGAGTAAGGAATTCAAAGTCCATATATTTATTGAATTCTTGGTTCTTTCTCTGTGAAACGAAAATTGTCTTTAAAATCTCAAGATATATGATTACGGATTTTTCATATTTCTTCATTAGTTTTATATTTATTGCATGAGGATAAGACATGTTAAGAACATATTGATAGGTGTAGACCAGCCAGTCTTCCTTCTGTTCGTTGGCAAGATTATTCATTATGTCAATGCAAAGGTTAAGAATATTACTGCAGGTAAATTCATTCTTATTTACAAGAGTAGATAATTTGTTAACGAAATGCTTATTCAAAACCAAAGAATGCATCTTTTCTTCAGTTATTTCTATTCTATTTAAAAATTCCGTATCGGTTAAATTGCTTAAAATATCTCTGTGTAATTCGTTTAAAGTAAGTCTACTCATAAATTCCTCCGTTTTTTATATCCCTTTAATTTTAACACTTATAGCAATCCACGTAAAGTATTATTAAAGGATAATTTATGGATGAAACACTTGACATAGCAACCTCTAAGTGTATAATATTTACATAATCAACTTGGAGGGAAAAATGGCCTATATTCCGCAGTATGTTAAGATAAAAGAATATGTAATTGAAAATATAAAACATGGGAATTTCAAGCCTGGAGAAAAGATTCCGTCAGAGAAAAATCTTGGTGACATGTTCAATGTCAGCAGGATAACGGCTACGACTGCCATAAGGGATCTTGTCAAGGAAGGATATGTTTACAGGATTCAGGGGAAGGGAACCTTTGTATCTGAAATAATGATAGAGAATGTTAAAAATCACAATGCCTATGGATTCGAAAACAACTGTTCCAGTGACGAGGATATTCATGAAACCAAATCTGTTAGAATTATCAAGGTAGGCAGTGAGTTTGCAGAGAAAATGGATCTTTCAGAGACAGATGAACTGTATGAAATAATAAGGTGTAAGATTGATGGAGATATGGTTAATGCACTGGAATATGTGTATCTTCCCATTAAATTTTATCCTTCATTGAAGCTTCAGAATGAGGAAATAGGTCATATTCATGACCTTGTGAAGGATAGATGCTTTTTCAAGCAGAAGAAGGCAAAGGTCTATATAGAACCTGTAATGCTTAATGAAGAGCAGAGTATAATCATGGGCCTTGACAGGGAAAAACCTGTTTTGCAGTTGGAAAAAACAACTTATTCAGAGGAAGAAACAATAATAGAATATTCAAGAAATATTATAAATTCAAATGTATATAAATTCTATATGGATCTTGACTTAAGTGAATAAAAAAAATGAGCTGCGGAATTATCCGGGGCTCATTTTCTATTTAGCTATCGTAATCTAGTCCTTGTAGCCTGCATCAAAGGCTTCCTGATTAAGTTTCACAAACTTTTCAGGAACTGTCTTTGCTATCATTTCCTTCCAGTCGATATCATCGATTGAAAGTGCCTTTACGAGGGAGCCTAAAAGAACTATGTTCATTGCTTTTGAGTTTCCAATTTTTTCGGCTATCTCAAAGGCATTGAATATATGTATGTTCTTGATCTTTTCCTTGTACTCATCTATAACATCTTCCGGATATTTGCTTATTCCCAGAGATACAGTAAAGGGCTCTATTGTATAGTCGTTTACTATGAGTATTCCGTCTTCTCTAAGGTATTCAAGCCATCTCAGAGCTTCGGATTTTTCAAAGGCCACTATGAGGTCTGCAGTCCCTTTTTCTATAACAGGAGAATATACTTTTTCCCCGTATCTTATCTGTGTGGTAACACTTCCACCTCTTTGGGACATGCCATGGATTTCAGCCATCTTTACTTCATATCCAGCATTGATAAAACCGTTTGAAATTATTTTTGAGGTCAATATTGTACCCTGACCGCCTACTCCAACAAGTAGAATATTTTTGGTTTCTGACATATTATTCACCTACCTTTTCAATTGCATCAAATGGACATACCTGCATGCATATGGTGCAGCCGTTGCACTGAACAGTGTCTATAAACACCTTCTGATTCTCATGGTCAATCTGAAGGGCTGGACATCCTGTCTTAATGCATATCTTGCAGAAACGGCACTTGTCATAGTCTGTCTTGCATTTCATATCTACTCTTTCCTTCTGTATAGGTTTCAGAAGTGCACATTCTCTTCTTGTTATTATAACAAAAGGTTCTGTTGCTTCATAGCCTGCTTTGACGGCAGCCTTTGTTGCATTGAGATCATATGGATCCACAACGACTATATTGTGCTTCTTGACGCCGCAGGCAAGACACATGGATTCTATATCAACCTTTTGAGACATGGAACCCATTACACTTACTCCAGTTCCGGGATTGTCCTGATGGCCTGTCATGGCTGTGATGCTGTTGTCAAGTATGATAACAGTTATTGGAGTATGGTTGTATGTCATGTTTAGAAGACCTGTAATTCCCGAGTGGAAGAAGGTTGAATCTCCAATGAGCGCAAAGGGCTTCAGGTTTGAATTGTCTTCATCGGATTTTTCATTTCCTCTTTGATAACCTTGTGCTGCCGAAATTGACGCTCCCATGTCTATTGAAAGGTCCATGGCCTCGAAAGGAGGAAGGTATCCCAGAGTGTAGCAACCAATGTCTCCAGAGAAGAATGCCTTGTTCTTGAATTTGCTAAGCTCGAAATACAAACCCCTGTGAGGACATCCGGCACATAGAACAGGAGGTCTCATGGGAGCTTCGTTTTCAGGAGTGAAGCTTACTGCTGGTTTTATACCCTTTAGCTTTTCCCTGATGAGTTCGGGACTGAATTCTCCACATATGGGGAAGAGATCCTTGCCGATGCATTCTATGAACCACGACTTAATCTGTGTCTCCATGAAGGGTTCGTTTTCTTCAATTATATAAAGCTTGTCTACTTTTTTTGCAAAATCCTTTATTTTTTCATCGGGAAGGGGATTAGACATACCTATTTTAAGATATGACACTTCATCACCCATTACTTCTTTTACATATTGATAGGATATTCCGTTGCAGATTATTCCGATATCAGTATCGTTGATTTCTTCCTTGTTAAGAGGCGAAGAATTGGAATATTTTTTGAGTTTTATAAGATTTTCTTCTATCTGTGGGTGTCGAGTCTTTGAATGGGCCGGAACCATTATATATTTTTTTGGATTTTTTACAAAGGTTTCAGTTTTTGGAACAACTCTTTCTCCGAGGGTTACAGGAGATTTTGAGTGGCATACCCTTGTTGTTAGTCTGAAAAGGACGGTAGTATCGAATTTTTCACTAATTTCAAATGCAATTTTCAT
>CAZFYP010000068.1:6387-13279 GCA_964523535.1 uncultured Clostridia bacterium | reverse complement strand
ACAACATATCAGACTGGTTGATATTGGATGTTATTTGTTTTTTTCTTGTTACGTTAACAAGAATGAAAAACCTTTTACCCTCTTCATCTACATCATTAGATGGTTGATAAAATAGTATATCTGTTGTACCTATATTATACCCTATTATTGTAAAAATATACAGTGTTTTCGACAAAAAAGCGGGATTTTTTATTCATAAGTGAATAATTTTGAATTTTGTAATGATATTATACTGTATATATGATATAATATCCAGTATACAAAGTACTATTTAAGCAAAATGAAATGATAATCATTAGCAGTAAACGGTAAAACGATTGAATTGGAAGGGATACATGAAAAATCTTAAAAATACAAAGCTATATTCCTATGCAAAGATAAATTTGTTTTTGAACATTGTATCAAAAAGACAGAATGGCTATCATGACATACAATCCGTAATGCAGACGATAAATATCAGAGACGAGATAAAGATTAAAAATACAGGGAAGGGTATAATTATTAGTTGCAATGATGAAACAATACCTGTGGACTCAATGAATACCGCTTGGAAGGCGGCTAATCTAATAATGGGAAAGTATGGTCTGATAGGTGGAGTTTCAATAGATATCAAAAAAACCATTCCTTCAGGTGCAGGACTTGCAGGAGGAAGCGGAAATGCAGCTGCTGTAATAATTGGAATGAATCATATGTTCAATCTTCAAATGACTGATGATGAGATGGTTGAAATAGCTGTAAAAATCGGAGCCGATGTACCCTATTGTCTTGTTGGCGGCACCTGTCTTGCAGAAGGTATTGGAGAGGAACTTGAAAGGATAAATGACTTTACCTGGGATAACATCCTTATAGTTAAGCCTGAAATATCCGTATCAACTGCAAGTATCTACGGGAAAGTCGAAAAGCACATGTACAACAGATATGACATGGAAGAAATTGTGAAAAGAATATCTGGCATGGAGTATGAGGAGGCCTTGTCTTTTACAGGAAATATCCTTGAAGATATAGTTGAGGAGATTCATCCGGAGATTAAAGATATCAAGAAAGAAATGAAAAGCTTTAATGCCATTTTGTCAATGATGACAGGCAGCGGATCTGCTGTTGTAGGTTTTTTCAACAATGAAGATGACCTTGATAGATGTGCAGAAGACTTAAAGAAGAGATATGACAAGATATATAAAACCAATACCGTAAGGAAGGGAGTAGAATTATGTACGATAAGTTAAGGATCATAAACCTGGGAGAATACAAGCCTTTAAGGGACATAGTCTTTGAAACTCTCAAGGAAGCAATACTTAAGGGAAAGCTGGAGCCAAGAGAGAGATTGATGGAAATTCAGCTTGCAGACCAGCTGGGAGTAAGTAGGACCCCTGTTAGAGAGGCTATTAGAAAACTTGAACTGGAAGGTCTGGTTATCATGGAGCCAAGAAAGGGAGCATATGTATCTGATATTTCCTATGCTGATATAATTGATACGCTTGAAGTAAGAGAGGCTCTGGAAACTTTTGCCGTTAGACTGGCAATAGAAAAGAACGGAGTGGAAAGAATAGGAGAGCTTGAAACACTGAACAGTGAATTTGAGAAAGCCTACAGGGGAGAAGATATTCAGAGCATGGTTAAGTTTGATACTGAAATACACAATCTTATTGTGGAACTTTCGGGAAATAAAAAACTAATAGCCTTCATGGACGCACTTAATGAAATAATGCAGAGATTCAGACTCATATACTTCAATGAGACCTATAATCCGGAAGTCATCATTAGAGAACACAATGAAGTTTTTGATGCAATCAAGGAAGGTGACAAGGACAGAGCCGTACAGGGTATGACTTCCCACTTGTCAACTCTTAAGGATGACATTAAGGGTGTTTTCAAGAAGAGCTAAGGAGATAAAATGTACAAATTAATCGGTTGTGATTTGGATGATACTCTGCTGAGAGATGATTTTTCCATTAGCGATATAAACAAGGAAGCCATAAACAGGGCTATTGAAAAAGGTGTTAAGTTTGTTGTAGTTACTGGAAGAATTACCGTTGCAGCAAAAAAATATGTGGAAGAGCTTGGTTTGAATCTTCCCTATGCCACTTTCCAGGGTGCAAAAGTAATAGAGCCTGTAAAGAATGAAACAATATATTCCAGTGAGCTTAAGAAGGAAAAAGTACTTGAAATAATAAAATATGCAGAAATGCATAAGGTCCATATAAATATTTATGATGATGAAAGAATATATGTCAGGGAAAAGAATGAGTGGACAGAATACTATGAAAGCTTTGCTAAAAAGGTCGAGTTTGTTGAAGTAGGAAGCCTTGTGGATTATGATTTCAAGAGTACTCCCAAGATGATTCTCATAGATGAAAGAGAAAAGCTGGATGAAATATCAAAGGGAATAAGGGAATTCATAGGTGAAGATATAAACATGTTTTATTCCAAAGATAATTTTCTTGAGTTTACCGACAAGAATGCTACAAAGGGATATGCCCTTCAATTACTTGCCGACAAGTGGGGAATAGACAGAAGCCAAGTGATAGCAATCGGAGATAATTACAATGATGAAACAATGCTAATATATGCAGGTCTTGGTGTAGCAGTTGGAAATGCCGCCGATGGAATGAAGGAGATTTCTGATTATATTGCACCAAGCAATGAAGAGAATGGTGTTGCCCATGTACTTAAAAAATTCATACTGAATGATTGATATGCAGTTTTGCATATTCTTTGATATCAATAAAAGAAAACAAAAACCCGCTTCTGGATTGCGGGTTTTTGTTTTGCATTTTGTATATAGGAGTTACATCTTATAGGCCGAATTGTTTTATTTCTTCAGGTATTATGAGCTCTGCTCCTGTTGCTTCTATTACATCTTCAACTGTAGATTCAGGTCCAATTTCTTTCAATAGAAGACCTTCTTCAGTTACCTCTATGACTGCCATTTCAGTTATGATCATGTTAACTTGCTGTTTTGCAGTAAGTGGTAGTGTACATTCCTTAAGTATCTTGTGTGCACCTTTTTGAGTGTGAACCATTGCTATTATAACTTTTTTTGCTCCTACTGTAAGGTCCATTGCTCCACCCATTCCAGGAACCATTTTTCCGGGGATTTTCCAGTTTGCAAGGTTTCCCTTTGCATCAACTTGAAGAGCTCCAAGTACTGTAGCTGCAACATGACCACCTCTGATTATTCCAAATGAAGTGGCGCTGTCGAAGTAACACCCTCCTGGAAGAAGTGTTACAGGCATACCGCCGGCATTTGTTAGATCCCAGTTTTCTTGACCCTCGGCAGGAGCAGGACCAAGACCAATCAGTCCATTTTCAGACTGGAAAAATACTTCTGTTCCTTCAGGAATGAAGTTGGCTACCATAGTTGGAAGTCCTATTCCAAGGTTTACAAGGTCTCCGTCATGAAGTTCAAGTGCTACTCTTTTTGCTATTACCTCTTTGACTTGCTTTTTATCCATTGCCATTATTTGTCACCTCCAACTATATAGTCGACAAATGTAAATGGTGTTACTACGCATTCTGGATCCAATTCGCCAACTTCAACAATTTCAACTGCTTCAACTATTACAGTGTCAGCTGCCATAGCCATCAGGGGATTGAAGTTTCTGGCAGTTTGATGATAGTATACATTTCCTCTCTTGTCTACCTTGCAACCTCTGATGATTGCTACATCTGCTTTTAGAGGAGTTTCAAGAAGGAAGATTTTTCCGTCTACCTTGATTCGTTGCTTTTCGTCTTCAACTTCTGTTCCTATTCCTGTTGGTGTAAGTATTCCACCAAGTCCGAAACCGCCGCATCTTATTCTTTCTGCAAGTGTTCCCTGTGGGACAAGATCCACTTCAGTTTCTCCTGCATTCATCTGTCTTCCTGACTCGGGGTTTGTTCCTATATGTGATATTATCATTTTTTTGAATTGTTTTGCTACAACCATTTTTCCTACTGATTTGTCAGGAAAAGCAGTGTCGTTTCCGATTAATGTCAAATCTTTCACTCCGCTTTCTACTAAAGCGTCTATAATTTTATTAGGAGATCCGCATCCAAGGAATCCTCCCACCATTACTGTCATGCCATCCTGTACCTTGGCAACAGCTTCTTCCATACTTATAAGTTTTTTCAAGATATTTCCTCCTTATCTTTCGACAAGAACAGTTGTACCCATTCCGCCACCTATGCATAGAGTTGCAAGACCTTTTTTGTTGTCTCTTTTTTCCATTTCATAAAGAAGAGTAACAAGTATTCTCGCTCCTGAAGCGCCGATTGGGTGTCCTATTGATATTGCTCCACCGTTTACGTTTACTATGTCAGGGTTAAGACCAAGGTCCTTAACTACTGCAAGTGATTGTGCAGCAAATGCTTCGTTCGCTTCAACAAGATCCAAATCATCAACTGTCCAACCTGTTCTTTCAAGTGCTTTTTTTGTTGCAGGAACAGGTCCGTATCCCATAATGCTTGGATCAACTCCACCGCTACCGAATCCTTTGATTGTTGCAAGTGGCTTGATTCCAAGTTCATCAGCCTTGTCTTTGCTCATGATTATGAACATTGCAGCACCATCGTTGATACCTGAAGCGTTACCTGCAGTTACTGTACCGTCTTTCTTGAATGCAGGTCTAAGTTTGCCAAGTTTATCTATTGTTGTTCCGTGCTTAGGGAATTCGTCAGTGTCTACTAATATTGGATCTCCCTTTCTTTGAGGAACTGCCACAGGTACGATTTCTTCCTTGAATCTTCCTGATTTTTGAGCTGCTTCAGTTCTGTTCTGGCTTACAAGAGCGAAGTTGTCCTGGTCATCTCTAGAGAATCCCCATTGCTCTGCAATGTTTTCAGCAGTTATACCCATGTGGTATTTGTTGAATATGTCGAAAAGTCCGTCGTGTACCATGGAATCTATTACTTTTCCATCGCCCATTCTTTGTCCCCATCTGTTTTGAGGAAGAAGGTAAGGGGCGTTGCTCATGCTTTCAGTTCCTCCGCAAAGTACAACATCGCAGTCCCCGTTTTGTATGAACTGGTATGCAAGACTAGCTGCTCTAAGACCTGAACCACAAACCTTGTTGATTGTAAAACCAGGTACTTCTGCAGGTACACCTGCTCCAATGCCTACTTGTCTAGCTACGTTTTGTCCAAGACCTGCACCAAGTACGTTTCCTATTACATATTCATCCACCATTTCAGGCTTGATTCCGGCTCTTTTCATTGCTTCTTTTGCTGCGATGACTCCTAAATCAACTGCTGGTACTTTTGCAAGACTTCCACCATAAGCTCCTACTGGAGTTCTAACTGCTGATGCTATAACTACTTCTCTACTCATTTTGTATCCTCCGTTTTCTTTAGTTTTTAAGGTAGTAATTACCCTGTTTTGATTTTTGCGCTGTTCATTGATGTCGTTGTCAGTTATTTCTTATGGGTTTATATAATGCAATTAGCGTGCCAAAAAAATAACAAATGATAAAAAAGGTGTGAAACGTTGAAAAACAGAGAAAGCTTGGGAAAATGTATTCACAGTCCAATAGTGATATATATGCAAAAATGCATATGTGTGAACAAATATACTTGCAAAACTGCACATGTATACATATAATTATACTTGGAGGTGCATAATGGAAAGCAAAATCACATTACCAAATCTTGAACTTGCATACTTTTCTTATGTAATAACAGATGATAAATATAATATTAAGGAATACGATGAGAATTTTCTTCATTTTACAAGCGAAGGAGACTGCAGTAAAAACAATAAGCTTTCAATAATTTTCAAAAATTTGCGATATGAACATTTCGGTGAATTCTATATGGTAGAGAACGACATTGGAAGTCAGTTCTATATAATGCAGACTAGAATAAAGCTCAACAACAGCAAGCTATACCTTTTCTTCCTTTCTGACTATTCCCTTTACGAGGAGCTTGAATATCAGATTGAATATCTCAACAGGCAGCGATATATAAACAATGAAATGCTTAACAAGCTTGAGGACGGAATATATATAA
Organism: uncultured Clostridia bacterium; assembly: GCA_964523535.1. Taxonomy (GTDB): domain Bacteria; phylum Bacillota; class Clostridia; order Tissierellales; family Dethiosulfatibacteraceae; genus Dethiosulfatibacter. The sequence goes on along the minus strand of CAZFYP010000068.1, from coordinate 7,297 downwards.
CAGATGAAAAGGGCAAAACCCTTTTTGTCAACGATGCCTTTGTGAATCTTTCCGGCTTAAGCAGGGAAGAACTCATCGGTGAGACTGTTTACGGATTGAGAAATGACGAGGTACTACCCAACTCATGCTGTGCCAGAGTCATAGAGACCCAGGGTCCCGTATCGACTATAAACAACTACTATCAGGGACAGAAATGCTTGGTTTCAGGATCTCCCATTTATGACGAGAAGGGAGACCTTAAGAGGACAATAGCGGTAATAAGGGATGTATCTGAACTTGACATGCTTATGAAAAGCCTTAACCAGGAGGAGACACTGTCCCTCACATTCAAGAAAAAGCTTGATTCTGCAGGTGAAAAGTTTGAAAACGAAGATGCTTTCGTCTCCAATAACAAGGCAGTGTCTTCACTTTACAAGAAGTCGAAAAGACTTGCCAGGGTTGACAGTACCATACTCATTCTTGGTGAGACAGGGGTAGGAAAGGATTTTCTTGCTACATATATACATGGAATAAGTGAAAGGAACAAGAAGGGAAACATAATAAAGATAAATTGTGGTGCAATTCCCGAGCATCTTATCGAATCGGAGCTTTTCGGTTACGAGGAGGGAGCCTTTACTGGGGCCCAGCGTGGGGGCAAGAAAGGTCTATTCGAGGAAGCCGGTCAAGGTACTGTCTTTCTTGATGAAATAGGTGACATGCCCTATACCTTGCAGGTTAAGCTGTTGAATGCATTGAATGATAGAAAATTTTACAGAATTGGAGGCAACAAGTCCATAGACTTCAACGCCAGGATAATTGCTGCAACCAATGCAGATCTTAAAAAACTTGTTGATGAAAAGAAATTCAGGGCCGATTTATATTACAGACTAAATGTGGTAACTTTGAGAATACCTGCATTGAGAGAGAGACC
>CAZFYP010000068.1:0-6377 GCA_964523535.1 uncultured Clostridia bacterium | reverse complement strand
GAAGATTTGCTTCCCCTGGCACAGGGTTTTCTGGAAAACTATAACAACAAGCACAGGAGAAATTGCTTCTTTTCACCTGAATGCATGGAAAATTTTCTTGTTTACACATGGCCGGGAAATATAAGGGAGCTTAAGAATATTGTCGAGAGACTTGTGCTCATATCCGATGATGCATGCATAGATGCCAAATTGTTTAGAGAACAGCTGAGTCAGGACGGACAGGAAATAAACATCAGCAGCAAGATAATGACAAATAATGAAAACCTTTCCCTAAAACAACAATTGGAAATTCATGAAAAGGTTATCATAGAAAGTGCATTAGAGACAAAAAATACACTAAAAGAGGCAGCAAAAAAATTGGGTATTGATATTTCAACATTGGTAAGAAAAAAACAAAAATACAATATTTGAGATTTTCTTTGAATTGTCATTAATTTTATGATATAATTTTATATAGCTAAAAGCACTTTTATAATCTCCTTTTTCAGCCTTCACTCAAAGTAGTGAAGGTATTTTTTTGCAATAATCAACCTTTTGCATGGGAAAATAGTATTCCACATCAGCTCCCTACTCCGTCGGTACGAAATCCTTTAATTTATAAGGTCGGTTATAATTACTAAACACCTTGATTCGTTGGTGTTTAGCCACCGGCACAACAATTCTAATATTAACGAATGAGATTGTTGATACCTATTAGTCGAGACCTCGCTGATATGCAATACTATTTTGCTAGTAGAATTGAAGTTGAATTGTACAAGGTATAGTTAGGAAGGTTATGGATATGAAGATGAATACTTTAATTTTTGCGCTTAAGCAGGTATTCTGCTATTTCCCTCAACCTGTCAGCCCTGGCTCCGAAAATTTCAAGACTGGATATTGCCTTTTGGGTATAGTCTTCGAGGATTTTCTGTGATTGATCAAGTCCCACAAGGGTTACGTAGGTGAGCTTGTCGTTTTTCTCATCGCTTCCTACAGGCTTACCAAGTTCTTCTTCATCTGCAGTGAAGTCGAGTATGTCGTCTTTCACCTGGAAGGCAAGGCCAAGGTAGTTGGCATAGTCCGAAAGACATCTGATTTCCTCATTTGAAGCTCCGCCGGCAGTGGCACCTATTTGGCAGGCTGCCTTTATTAGTGCTCCTGTCTTCAGTCTGTGCATGCATTCAAGGTATTCCATTGTCCTTTCCTCTACGAACATGTCAGTAACCTGTCCTCCTATCATACCTTCAGAGCCTGAAGCGTCTGATAGTATTTCAAGAGACTTGAGTATGTTTTCAGCAGATATTTCCATGCTTGATACATTTTGTGATATTGTTTCGAAGGCCTTGTTGAGAAGTCCGTCTCCAGCAAGTATTGCCATTGCATCTCCATATACCTTATGGTTTGTAGGTTTTCCCCTCCTGAAGTCATCATCATCCATTGCAGGAAGGTCGTCGTGGATGAGAGAGTAGGTGTGGATCATCTCAAGGGCGCAGGCAAAGGGCATTATGGAGTCCTCTTCTTCCTTGAACATGGTGAAGGTTTCCATCATAAGGACCGGCCTTATTCTCTTGCCTCCTGCAAATAGGCTGTATCTCATGGATTCATAGATTGATTTTTGCCTGTTGTCCTTTTCCGGCACATATATTTGAAGATATTTTTCTGTTTTATTTATTTTTGCTTTTAGCCATGTTTTGAATTCCATATTGTTTTCCTCGCTGTATCAAAATTTATTTGTGAAACTGAAAGAATTAATCTCTCAACTTGTCTGCTATGGTCAGATTTTCAGTTTATTATATCATCAAAACTAATGACTAACAATTTAAATATAACGTTGATAAATCAACAGTTTAAAGTATTGATGGAAAATATTACAAAAAAGCAACAAAAAACTTTTCAAAAAAGTGTAACAAAAAGGCAAAAAAAGTTGATTTATATAGTGAAGGGGTAAATACCTTGAAGGAGGTGATTCAAATATGGTACTGGATAGAAGATGCATGTTCGTCATTTTTATGGCTGTTGTTTTACTGGGCTTATCACTGATATCTGCAAATGCAGCGGAGTTTGAGAAAGAGATAATAACACCAAAATTTACATACATTGATTCTTTTTACAATGACTTTGAAATATCTGATTCAGGGAAAGCATCAGTTTCGTCATACCTGAGTGTGGATAATTCAAATCAGGTTAAGATAACAGGTTATCTACAGCAATTCAAAGATGGAAGTTGGATGACTGTGAAGAGCTGGTCAAACACCAGCAGTGGAAATGATGTAGTGCTGAAAAAAGATTGGACGGTGGCAAGTGGGTATACCTATAGATACGTTTCATATGGGTATGTCTATGTAGACGGATCTGTGGTAGAGAGTACGAGAAATGAGAGTAGTAAGATTTATTACTAAAATGATTTACAAAATTCGGAGGAAAAATGAAGAAAAAAATTATAAGTTTAGCTTTGATAGTTAGTCTATTGACATCTTTAAATACAGTTTTAGCATCAGGGCAAGAATTAAATAAGGAAAAAACTGACAATAATTCAAGTTATTATTATTCATTGGAATTGAATAATTCTTTTAATAAGGATTATCAATTGTCAGAAAAAGCATCTGATAAATTCAATATTATTGATGCTAAAGGTTTAGACGGTAACCTGGAGTTCAATATTGAGATGACGGAAAACGAATCTCGTGATGAAACAGGCAATGATACAGTTTTAGCTATTAGCAAAGGAAGTGTGACAATTAACAGTGTAAAATATCCTTTTGAAGCAGAAGGTTATTTGCACAAAATTGCAGAGGATGGAAACATCATTTATTTAGGGGGATTAAAAGGTTATTTAAACAACTCAAAAGATCAATCTGATATGATAATTCTTTCAATACACTGGATGCCAGACAGTAATAAAATTTCAGTTCCGATTACATTTGGTTATGATGATGAAAAAGACAGTATGCCGTTTGTTATAAAGTTTGGAGAGATCTTTGTTGAAGCACAAAATGCTGTTAAGCATATTTTAATTGAAAACAAGACTATAGATAACTTAAAAAGCGTGGATTTAAGTGAGTATGCAGTTAATCAAACGAAATCATCGAATGGACCTTATGATCCACAGTATAGAGATAAAGATACTCAATACTCAGGAGGCGTAGGAATCGCACTTTATTCTCCGCTGAAAATAGAACCGAACTCTGGAAATACAGGTATGGCAGGAGCAAAAATATGGGCTAACAAGACTAAGTTGACTTCATATGCTTCAAATGCAGGATATACACCCTATAGCAGTACTGCGGCAGGATGTTGGGATGATGTATATCTTACAATAAGGTCAAATAGCTCAGAAACTGATTTCAAAAATGAATGTAGTCCTACAAATACAGACCAAACTGTAACAATTCCTATTTGGTTTAGTGCACAGGGGCAATTAATTACTTTGAGTCTAGATTTAACACTTAATTCAATAACAACCACACTCTATTCAGGCGGATCTTATGGTTATGACTATGCTACAAGATGGAAGTTTAAAAAGTTTGCTCCTATGAATGAATTATTTGATAGTTCATCAACACCGGAGGAATCCGATACTGGAGGGTTAGCAGTAAGAAATGATTTTCAGTTTGCAAGACAGTATCCTTCTTCATCTACATTTAAGATGTATGCAGAGGGAACTACTCAAGTTTATATAGTTAATACTGATTATGAAAATATCTATTTCCCAGTAGATATTGATGTCTATGACCAAATAACAGTAGAATAGAAATGTTGAAAATTAGTTGGTTTAATCGGTGTATCTTATTCAGATACACTTGATTTACCAGCTTACTTAGATTAAGAGGGAACTATTTAAATTGTTTTTTGGTACGATTGATAAGTGACTATTGTTTGATTGTGTTAATTCAATTAGAGGTGACAATTGAAAAAATTTGATAAGTTTATCATTAGTTTAGTTATAGTGTTGTTTTTAATATCTTTTATCTTATTAAGATTAGAGGAGAGAAAAAGATATAATAAAGTTGAAGATTTTATTGAGCAGTATGGATGGAATGTTAAAAACATATATTTTGATGAAGGTGAAGATATATTCTTGATTAACAGCTCACAAATTTATATGCAATTGATAACAGATTTTTCAAAAAAAATAGGTATTAATATAAATAAGTATGATGGGGAAGTGGTTTATCATATAGGAATTTCATTAGAGGATGAAATCTTTATAGATATTGATGGGGATTTGCATAAAATACCTTTGGAAGCAACTGTGTGGACAACAAAAAATTATGATATTGCGTTTGCTGTACTACGTGTTGCTTTTGGACAAGTGTATTATTATCCATTGGATGTTTCAATTGAGGAGGTGGAGGTAATAATGGATAATATTTATTAAAGTATTTAGTGATTTACTTTTAACATGATAGTATAATTATAATGAGCAGGTATTTGGGTATAAGATAAAAAGTGGACGATATCTGCGAATAGGTATCGTCTATCCGTATATACAGGAATATTAGCTGATAAATGAAATTGGCGAAGGGGGATAATATGATAACATTTTTAATGGCAATAGAGGATGAATTTATAAGAAGCAAGATGGCTGAAATCTACAAAACTTATGTGAAGCGATTGTGGCATTTTGCCAACAATTTTTTGCATGACGACTATGAGTCCGAGGATGCGGTCCAGGAAGCCTTGCTAAAATCTACAAAATACATTAATGATGATTTTGATCCCAATAGTAACGATTCACTGGGGCTTATGATTACTATTGTAAGAGGTGTATCAAAATCCATGTACAAGAAGAACCATAAAATAAGAACTGTAGATATTGAAGGGCATGAAAATGATATTTGCAGTGATGAGGCTGCAAACCCGGAGCGATATGTACTGCAGCTTGGACAACAGGAATGGCTTGCGGAAAAGTTGTCGGAAATCAAGGTTGAATATTCGGATCTTCTTTCACTTAAATACCATTATGGGTATACAAACAGCGAAATTGCAAGCATGCTGTCCATGAGTGAAGGAAATGTCAGGGTTAAGCTTATGAGAGCAAGAAAGGCACTTCATGAAATCATTGGAGGTGAATCTGATGGAAAAGCACAGTAGTAAAGATGAAAACAAGAGGATAATGGAAGCTTATTATGCCAGTATAGGCAAAGCTCATATAGACAATATAGCCAGGGAAATGGAAAACAGGGAAGATGAGATAGAAAAGATTGAACTTCCGGCTTCCCTGGATGCCTGGGTAAGGGATTATGCTGAAAAAGAAATAAAGGAAAAGAAAAGAAAGAAACGACTTTCAAGTATGAAGAGGTTCTCCAAAAGAGCCGCAGTAATAATCCTTGTATTGATATCTGTCATGTCTGCACTGATGTTCACTGTAGAAGCCGTTAGAATCCGGGTTTTGAATTTTTTCATTGAGGTAAATGAAAGGTATACGGAAGTGAGAGTCGATGAAGTGAATGGGAAGGATTTAACTCCGGAACTGGACTGGGATAGCTACTATGCACCCGAGTATTTGCCGGATGGATATTTCTTTGAAGCTTCAGTTGATGGAGGGACAATTAAGGTGTTGAAGTATAATGATGGAGAAAAGCAGATAGTAATCACCCAGGCCAGGAATGGTGCGGATATCCAACTGGACACCGAGGATGCAGAGGTCAGGACAGTAGTGATTGACGGTACAGAGGGGAAGCTTATAAGCAAAGGGGACAGGGTGATGCTATTTTGGTACAATGATGAGAAAAGCTTTACCATAAAAGGACAGGTGAATGAAGAGGAAGTGATAAGGATGATGGAGAGTTTGGAGAAAGCAGGCTCTTAGTCAGATTGGTCATCGGAAGGATATGATGAGATGATTGAAAGATAGACAAAGAAGACTTGCGAGATATTGAAGTAGAAATTGATTGATGAGTTGGTGTATAGATTAGCAAAAATGAAACCGTCATGGATTTAAGTAAAAGTCTGATGATGGTTTTTGAATTTTTTGGAACGGTGAACAATTCAAATAAGTCAGGAATTTGACGCTTAAATATGCTATAATTACTCCATTGGTGCGAGCTGTGAAATCAGCAAAGCTGATTTCCCCTAGCGAGCGGAAGAAAATTTCTGCAAGCTTTGGTAAGCTGATAAAATATAGCAGGAAACCTGCCGAGGTAAGGTCTAGCCAACCGCCTCGTACCGAGTCCTTGGAACCGAAGTGGTAACATTAGGTTTAAGCGTAGGACAGGGAGCAACCGAGCCGAAACGTAAGTGAAGTGATTGAGCCGGGAAATTATTATCTAGTTGGAATAGCTCGATGCGTTCTGTGGCGTAGCAGACAATACTGTTTGAATCGATATGGCAAAGAATCAAATGGCTCCCCCCGGTCTTAGAACTTGGCGAGGTTGATGATAAGTAGTTTATCGGAA
>CAZFYP010000067.1:0-13281 GCA_964523535.1 uncultured Clostridia bacterium | reverse complement strand
ATTTTCTTTCTTGTGTAGTTTTGAAGGTTCTATAACCTTAAAAAAATGTAAGCAAGTATTTTTTCCTGAATAGAGGAGCATGACCGATGAGGAGCAAAGCGTATACATAATACGTGAGCACCGGAAGAGGGAATGGCGACGAATAGTCAGGGGAAAAGACGCAGCTTAGAGATCTGGTGACAATAGCGAAGAGGTCACACCTGTTCCCATACCGAACACAGAAGTTAAGCTCTTCAGCGCTGATGATACTTGGTGGGTGACTGCCTGGGAAAGTAGGACGTCGCCGGTTCTAAAAACGGAAACATCTATATGATGTTTCTTTTTTATTTTTTGTTTATATTTTTTTGTGGGTCCACGTTACCTCAAGTAAAATTAATTCATTTACCCTGTATTTTGTACAGAAAATAAATAAGCATATCACAACTTGCTATTATATTATAAGGAAATAAGTTGTATAATAGTATTTAGACAGATGACCTTGGAAATAGAACCATATTATATTCAAAGAAAAAAATCAGAAACTGTAAAGGAGAAGGTTATGGAAAAATATGATTTTGAAAGTATAGTTTACAGAAAAGGTACTTCTTCATTTAAAACCAATGAAGACCTTATAAAGACAATGTTTGACTTGAATTATTATGACGATACCATTTCCATGTGGGTAGCAGACATGGATTTCGCATGTCCTCCTGAAGTAATAGAGGCAATAAAGACAAGGGCGGACAGAAAGATTTTTGGCTATACCGGCGAAAGTGAAGAATATTACAAGAGTATAATTAATTGGTATAATAGAAGACATGAAATGAATATAGAAAAGGAATGGCTTGTATTCAGCAACGGTACTGTTACAGCTATCAGAAACTGTCTCAGAGCCTTTACAGAAGAGGGTGATGGAGTAATCATTCAGCCTCCAGTATATTATCCTTTTGAAGCTCAGATATTGGAAACGGACAGGCTTGTAGTAAGAAACAATCTTCTAAAAGATGAAAATAACGTATATACCGTGGACTTTGAAGATTTTGAAGCGAAATGCAAGGATCCGGGAACAAAGATGTTCATTTATTGCAATCCCCACAATCCCACAGGAAACATATGGCCTGGGGAAGTAACACAAAAGTTGTTGGACATATGTTACAGAAATGACGTGGTATTCTTTGCAGACGAGATACACTGCGACATAATAAGAAAGGATAATCACTTTGTATCGGCACTGAATCTAGTAAGAAATGATAATGTAATCCTGGCTACTGCAGTAAACAAGACTTTCAACGTTGCAGGACTTCATATAACCAATCTTGTAATAAGGAATGGAGAAATGAGGGAAAAATTATTGAAGTTTACAGGAGATATAAGGTTATCACCATTTGCCATGGAAGCAACAATTGCAGCCTATAATAATTCCGAGGAATGGGCAAGACAAATGAATGAGACCATAGATGGAAATCTTGAATATATGGAAGAATTCATAGAGGAAAAACTTCCAAAGGTCAAGTTCAATAAGCCTGCAGGGACATATCTTACGTGGATGGATTTCGGCCAATATGATATAGAGGAGAAGGAACTTCTTCAAAAAATCGCAGATGATGCTCATTTGATTCTTGAGGGAGGTTCCATGTTCGGGGAGCCAGGTCTTGGCTTCATCAGAATGAACATAGCCTGTCCAAACTCAGTTTTGAAAGATGCTTTGAACCGACTTGAAAAGGCATTTTCATAGTAAAAAAAGGGGCTATTTTCCGACAGCCCCTTTTTTGTGTGTATTTTTCATGAGTATATTAGTTGTGAAGCTCTTTTAGTTCAAGTATATGATGAGTTTCAAGGTCGTCAAGTATTTCACTGAATATGATTTCTTTCATTTCATGCTTGTCGGCCCATTTATAGTCGTCATGCTCATGTGACAGATTGACTTCGTAGTCATCAGTAGAACACAGATAGGCAAGAATCTTGCTGTCACCGGTATGTGAACTTGTAAAATCAGAAGCATAAAGTATTCTGACTACTTTACATTCAAGTCCTGTTTCTTCCCTGATTTCTCTCAAAAGGCCTTCCTTAATGTTTTCGCCGGATTCAAGCTTGCCGCCTGGAAACTCCCATCTTCCCGGTGCAAATGCTTGCGAAGATGCTCTTTTTACTGTTAGAATCCTTTTGTTGTTAATGATTATAGCCTTTACTATCACTCTAAACATGTCATCACCTCTTAATGTTATTAATCAGCCTATGAAAGTAAATACACAGGTGATACACCTATGCGGTCAAGTCTCCATAGTTGCTGTGCCTTTGACTATGAAAGTCATTCGCAAATAAAATCACTTGAAGCGTTGTAATTTTAAACACAAGGTAAACTTTCAATGGCGACACTTTCCACATACGCGTTAAACGCGACATAGTCGCTGTGTCTTTATTATAACACTTCGTTCATGATCATGTCATCATAAGATTGTCTTTTTACAATGAGTTTTGATTTTCCATCCTTCACCATGACTACTGCAGGAATAGGATTCTTGTTGTAGTTGTTGGCCATGGAGTAGCCGTATGCACCTGTGGAGAATACAGCCAGGATGTCTCCAAATTCAGGTTGTGGACACTTGAAGTCCTTTATTATTATATCTGTTGACTCACAACATTTTCCACTGATATATACAGTAGCATCCTTTTCTTGTCCGGCCTTGTTGGCGATCAATCCGTCATATGTGGCACCGTAGAGACCTGGTCTTACATTGTCTGTCATTCCGCCGTCAACTGCAGCATAAGTTCTGATTCCAGGGATTTCCTTGATGTTTCCTATTGAGTAAAGTTGAATTCCCGCTTCTCCTACAATGAATCTTCCAGGCTCCATTGATACAGCAGGCATATTCAGATTGTTTTCTTCACAGAATGATATGAGTTTTTCCATTACAGGATCTACAAACTCTGAAATTGGAATAGGATGGTCTTCCTTTGTATACTTGATTCCGAATCCGCCACCCATGTTGAAATCCTTCACATCGTAGTCGAATTTTTCCTTTGTATTCTTCAAAAGCTTCAATATAACTTCAAGGGCTCCAACGTGTGTGCTGTTGTCGTGAAGTTGTGAGCCAACATGGAAATGGAATCCAAGAAAATCAAAGGATTCAGAGTCTATTGCATACTTTATTGCAGGATATACAATTTCATCATCCAGAGGTATTCCAAATTTCGAGTCCTTCTTGCCGGTAGTTATATATTCGTGGGTATCGGCAGATACATTTGGAGTAATTCTAAAAAGTATTTTTGTAGTTGCCTTCTTTTCAACACAAAGCTTTTCAAGGAAGTAAAGTTCGGATACATTGTCCACAACAATCCTTCCGATTTTGTTGTCAAGGGCAAGTTCAAGCTCTGCTCTAGTCTTGTTGTTTCCGTTGAATTCTATGTTCTCCATGGGAAATCCTGCCTTGATGGCAGTATAAAGTTCTCCACCGCTTACAACATCGAGCCAGAATCCTTCCCTTTCCATAAGTTTGCACATGTATAGAGTGCAGAAGGCCTTGCATGCATATGCAGCATGAGTGTTTGGATATTTTTCTATGAAAGCTTCCTTTATTTCATTGAGGTTTTCAACAATTTTGTTTTCTGAGTATACATATAAAGGCGTTTGGTATTTTTTAGCCAATTCAACAGTTGAGCATTGGTCCATGAATAATTCATTATTTTTAATTTCAAACATATTTGGTCTCCTTAATTGTTTTTACAATTTATTATATGCGAAAACCATGCCAAAAAACAAATTATTTAATAAAAACTGTAAAAATGGTATAATTTCTATATCTTGAAAAAAATTCAACTAATAGATTTGCAGGTGAAGAGATGTTAGAGGAAGTAAATAAAACCATATATGACGCCTTGTCTGAAGGAATAATCTTTGTTGATGAAGATGGAAGGATAAGGCTTGTAAACAAGGCTGCGAAAGTACTTTTTGGCTTCATTGATACGGGAGAAATAGATCATCCCCAAGGAAGGCTGGAGAAAGGTGATGTAGTTTGTATAGCTACAAACAGTCTTGGTGCCGATGATGGTGGATTGGATTTAAAAACACTTGAAAAGCTGGGATACAAGGGAGAAGTAAACAAAGGTGAAGCACTGGTTGTTGCAGGGAGATACTTGATTGATGATGAGCATTTTTGTGTCCACAGCAGTCTCAAGGAAGATATTCAAGACTATTCACTGGAGATAGACAAGAGGAACATCAGGGTTTCAATCAATTATGTTGACAGGCATATAGATATTGAATATGAAAATTATGCCGTTTCAATGAATTTCTATTATGCTATTTCAAATATGATAGTGGTGGACGGCACTACAGGTGAACTCAAGTTTGCCCAGTCTCTTGGCTATACTTCAAGAGGCGAAAGTCCAAAGGAACTTCTAGAGGGAAATACCTTCAAAGGAAAGGGAAGATATTACAAGTCAAGGAATCTGGATGGTATCAGGGTAGATGATATCTTTGGAAAAGGACGGACAGTGGAAGAGCTTATAAAGGCAGCTTCAGGAGAGCCTGTCCATTATATCAAGGAATTCGACAGGCTTAACCACATGCCCGTATTGTGCAGCATAAAACTCATAGACGATGGAATAATCAAAGGGGCCGTTCTTGTTCTTGAAAACCTCACAAATATAGAAAATGCCATGAAGGATAAGGACTATGCCCTGGCCAAGCTTAATGAGATTAAGAAGAGCATAAGTTACGGCAAGGGACTGGAGGACAAGTTCCCGGCAATAATAGGAAGAAGTGCAAAAATAAGACAGATAAAGGAAATGGCAGAGAGGGCTGCTGCTTCAAATTCCAATTTGCTCATATTGGGAGAAAGCGGCACGGGCAAGTCCCTCATAGCCCGTGAGATACACGAAAACAGTCCAAGAAAAGATTTTCCTTTTATAAGCATGAATTGCTCTGCTATCCCTGAAAATCTTCTTGAAAGCGAGCTTTTTGGTTATGAACAGGGAGCTTTTAGCGGAGCCAGCAGGAAGGGTAAAAAGGGTATGTTCGAGCTTTCCAATGGAGGGACAATATTTTTGGATGAAATCGGTGATATGGATATTTATCTCCAGGCAAAGCTGTTGAAGGTAATACAGGAAAAGAGTTTTTACAAGCTTGGCGGAGACAGGGAAATCAAGGTCGATGTCAGGATAATTTCTGCAACAAACAGGAATCTGGAAGAAGCTGTAAGAGAAGGGAAATTTAGGAAGGACCTGTATTACAGGCTTAATGTACTTGCCATAAACATGCCTTCTCTGCGCCATATGAAGGATGACTTGGAAGATCTTGTAGACAGCATACTTCCAAAGGTATGCCACAAAGCGGGTACAGATCTAAAGAGTGTGTCTCACAGTGCATTGGCAAGGCTTTCCACGTATTCATTTCCAGGGAACATAAGGGAACTTGAAAATATACTTGAAAGAGCGGTTAACCTCACGGCGGAGAATCTTATAACAGCCAAGAGCTTGCTCTTCCAGGATGGAGAGGAGGACAACCAGAATATATTCATGGATCTTAAGTCTTATACCAGGGAAACGGAAAAGAGAGTTTTGACTGAAGCACTTATATTTTACGACTATGATCTGGCAAGTGTCATGAAGGATCTCAATATAAAGAAATCTTCCCTCTACAATAAAATGAAGGAATATGGCATTAGATTTGTCCAAAAAAATGGAAAGTAATACAAAAAAATGGAATGCTTGAATATTCAGGGAAAATCATCTTTTTACGTAATTGATTTTCCAAAAAAATGGAATGAAATAAGAATAAGTGCATTTTTCCATGTCGAATTCATGGCATGGAAATTGCATTTATTTTAATGATATTTAACAATAATATTTAAAGAAGTATTCTGAAATATAATAAATTGGAGGGAACATTATGAAACTACCGTCAAGAAAACTAATTGCAAACCTGCCAACAAGGATTGAAAAACTAGAAAGATTTTCGAATAGATTTGAAGGAAAGAATATTTGGATAAAAAGAGATGACCAGACTGGAGTGGAATATTCCGGCAACAAGGTAAGAAAACTGGAATATTCTGTAATGGATGCACTGGAATCAGGAAGCGACTACCTTATAACTTGTGGGGGCATTCAGTCAAACCATGCAAGAGCAACAGCCGCTGTAGCGGCCAGACTAGGACTCAAGTCATGTCTTCTTTTGAGAGACAAGGGAGAGAATCACCTGGAAGGTAACTGTTTCCTGGATAGACTTCTTGGAGCTGATATAAGATTTGTTCCTGAGAATGAATTCAGTAGCAATATAGGTGGAATAATGGAAGAAGTAAAGAAGGAGCTGGATGCAAAAGGTCATAAGGCATATATAATCCCTATGGGTGCTTCTAATGGAATAGGAACCTTCGGATATCTCAATGCCATGAATGAGATTATTGAACAGGAAAAGGAGATGGGAGTCAAGTTTGATGCAGTGGTAACGGCAGTTGGTTCAGGTGGAACCTATGCAGGACTATTCTATGGAAACAGACTTTCAGGCAATGAAGCTCATATATTCGGATTCAATGTGTGTGATGATGCAGAATATTTCAAGGACGAGATTGAATCTATCCTTGAAGAAAGTTTTCAATATACCAGTGAGTCCGTTGAATTTACAAGGGATGACTTCAAGATAGTGGATGGATATGTTGGCGATGGATATGCACTGAGCAGACCTGAAGAACTTAGATTCATCCATGAATTTGCAGTTGAAGAGGGTATAATTCTTGACCCTGTATACTCAGGAAAAGCAATGTTCGGTTTAGCAGCGGAACTTGAAAAAGATACTTTTCATAAATACGAGAATATATTGTTCATCCATACGGGAGGCCTTTATGGAATATTTCCCAAGATGGAAGAGTTTGAATTTAAAACAATCTGAGAGGTATAGATAAATGGCAGAATTCGAAATAAGAAGAGCAAGAAAGGAAGACCTTCATAATCTAACAAATATAGAATCAGTATGTTTTCCTGCTGCTGAGGCGGCACCCAAGGAAGCTTTGGAAGAGAGACTTTCTGTATATACCAAAGGATTTTTCGTAGGTCAAATAAATGGACAGGTCATTGCTTTTGTCAATGGAGGAGCTACAGATGACATGGAAATCAAGGATGAGTTTTTTGAATCCATGGACCTCCATGAAGACGACGGCAAGAACCTTGTAATCTTTGGCCTGGATGTACATCCAGAACATCAAGGCAAGGGATATGCAAGAAAGCTCATGAACCACTTTATAGAATTTGCAAAGAAGGAAAATAAGGAATCTGTAATACTGACATGCAAGGATCATCTCATGGGATACTATGAAAGTTTTGGATATAATAATCTTGGAGTGTCAGATTCGGTCCATGGCGGTGCAAAATGGTATGACATGGTGTTGACATTTGAGTAAATAATCAATAAATTAGTAAAGGAGCTTGAATAAGGCTCCTTTATTTGGTTAAATAGTATTAGAGACTTTCAAAGAAGTTTACAGACAAGAAAAATGCATTATGAGATTGCAGGTAAATAAATACATAACAGAGGAGAATTCCATGAAGATTAAATATACAAAAATGCAGGGACTTGGAAATGACTTTATAGTAATGGACAACAGGGAGTATGGGTTTTCTGTGGAAAAACTGCAGGAAATGGCTAAGAGATTGTGCACAAGGAAGTTATCTATAGGAGCTGACGGGCTCATGGCTGTCAATGAAGCGGACGGAGATGCGGATTTCAGAATGGTATTCATCAATGCTGATGGCTCCATAGGAGAAATGTGTGGAAATGGCGCCAGGTGTATGACAAGATTTGCATATATAAATGAAATAGCCGGAAAGAAAATGGTATTCGAGACTACTGCAGGAAATGTAGAGGGAGAAATCGAAGAAGGCAGGCTTGTTGCTGTTGCCCTCAACAACCCAGAAATAATAGAATTTGACAAGATTGCAACAATTGATGGAGTTGACTATACCATTTCATATGTTGAACTTGGAAACCCGGGAGTACCTCATGGAGTTATCGAGTACAAGGGTCTGGAGGACATCTCCAGAGAAGATATCTTCAACCTTGGAAAATATCTAAGATACCATGAAATATTCCCAAAGGGAGCAAATATCAATTTTTATGACATAAGTGGAGACTCGACAGCCATTGTCAGAACATATGAAAGAGGAGTTGAGGATTTCACCCTTGCATGTGGTACAGGTTCGGCGTCAGTAGGTGTGGTTCTTTATCTCAAGGAACTTGTCAATGACAATAAAATTAAAATATGTGTTCCCGGTGGAGACTTGTTTATAGAAATAGAAGCAGATGAGAATAAGAAAATAAATAAACTCATGCTCATTGGAGATACAAACATAGTGGCCGAAGGAACTGTAAAAGATGAGGACCTTGTTCTTTAATAGGAGACCAGGTGAATAAGGCTGTATTACTGCTATATTGAGCAGAAATAAAACCGAGGTGTGTTATGAAAATATTTATTAGTGCAGATATGGAAGGATGTGCAGGTCTTGTTTCATGGCCCGAGACGGAACTAAACAGTCCGGAGCATGAAAGGGCGGCAAGGGAGATGACCCTCGAGGTAAAAACGGTTTGTGAAACACTCTTTGAAAATGGTGTAAGTGAAATCACCGTAAATGACGCCCATGATTCGGGAAAGAATATTTTCTATGACCAACTTCCTAAAGGTGTCAAGATAGTTAGAAATTGGATGGGAAGTCCATATTCAATGGTAGAGGGACTTGATGAATCCTATGACGGTGCAATTTTCATAGGCTATCATTCTGCTGCGTCAATGGATGGTAATCCTCTTTCACATACAATGAATCCTGAATTGGGAAAAATCATCCTTAATGGCATGTTATGTTCCGAATACTTGCTTCATGCTTATGCTGCAGCGGATTTAGGAGTTCCGGTTATCATGCTAAGCGGAGACCGAATGATTTGTGAGTGGGCTGAAAAGTTCAATTCCGGTATCTCCATAGCTCCATTGAAGGAAGGTGTAGGCGGGGGCATTATAAGCCTTTCTCAGGCTGACGCTCTTGACCTGATCAGAATCAAGACAGTAGAAGCACTAAAAAATATTGAAAAATGCAGGATAGAGATACCGGAGAGTTTCCAAATATCTGTAGAATATAAAAAGCATGAAGATGCCTATCGTGCATCCTTCTATCCGGGAGTTGAAAAGATATCTTCCAGGGAAGTGAAATATAGGGCAGAAAATATCAAGGACATGCTTACAACAAATATGTTTATACTTTAATCGTAACATTTTCATATTTGTTTCATAGGCATGGACTGAGTTTAGAGTTTTAAATATGCAATAGGAGAGAAGATGAATATTTATCCGGAAAATCATCATGAGAGCTGGAATGGCTTTCTTGATGAAAAAACAAAAAAAGAAATACTTGAAATTTCAGAAAAAATAGGTAATAATATAAATCCTGAGCCACAGAATGTTTTAAGGTTTATGGATAATGATCTTAAGGACGTAAAGGTTGTAATACTTGGTCAGGACCCTTATCCTGAAAAAGGTAGGGCTACTGGAAGATGTTTCGAAGTAGGAGACCTCATTAGTTGGAACGACAAATTTAGACAGGTATCCCTAAAGAATATAATAAGGCTTTTACATAAAAACAGCAGAAAAATTGAAAACTATGAAGACATCAAAAAGTTTTCAGAAATTCAGAAGGAAATAAAAAAGGAGGAATTCAACATATTGCCTCCAACGGAGATATTCAAGTCCTGGGAAAGGCAGGGAGTACTTCTTCTCAATACATATTTCACTGTGGAAGCAGGATTGCCCGGAAGTCATATAAAGATATGGGAAAACTTCAGCAACAAGCTTCTACAATATATTTCTACGGAAAACAAAGACATAACGTGGTTCCTGTGGGGCAAGCAAGCCCAAAGCAGGAAGGAATACATCAAATACGGCAATCTTTGCCAAAGCAGACACCCTATGATGTGTTCTTCCAAATATGAAGATGACTTTCTTAAGAGCAGCTGTTTCAAAGAAACATGGGACACAATACAGTGGACATAAAAATCAACAAAAAAACAATAAAAAATAAAGTTTCAAAAATCGTTGAAAAGACAAGGCTTTACTCAAATGCAAAATTTTTAATAATTATGCAAATACCGCATAAGTGAGTAATAATAAGGCATTGGGGAAACGGTGGAATTTAATGAATTCATTTGACTGGAAATAATCCTGATGGTACAATATGTAGTGTTTGAAGGATTGTTTTTTTTGTGGAAGCACTATATATTGGGAGGGAAATGATGACGCGAATTTTCAAGAGAACAGGTGAAGAAGTACTATTTAAAGGCGAAAAGATAGTAAATGCAATAATCAAGGCTATGAATGAAACAAAGGACGGAGCAGATATTGAACTTGCACAGTCCATAGCAGATGACATACTTGAAGAAATATCAAAGACGGAAAATCCAACTCCTGTAGAAAAAATACAGGATATGGTTGAAGATAAATTGATGGAAAGTGTCCGTAAGGATGTAGCTAAAAGATATATTCTATACAGATATGAAAGAGACAAGTCAAGAGATGCCAGGAAGAGAAGAGACGGAAGACTTCTTAGTGAAGAGTTCATAAGCAGATACAAGCACAGGAAGTCTCCAATGCAGCAACTTGGAAACTTTGTATACTATAGAACTTATTCAAGATGGCTTAGAGAAGAAAGAAGAAGAGAATACTGGTGGGAAACAGTAAGAAGAGCAGTAGAGTACAACTGCAGCCTTGTAGCCACTACAAAGAATGAAGCAGAAAAGCTATATGACAATATATTCAATTTGAGACAGTTCCTTTCAGGAAGAACATTCTGGGTTGGAGGAACACCTGTTGCAAAGCATTATCCAATGGCAAACTTCAACTGTGCCTTCCAGGTAATAGACAGCTTCAGATCATTCAGGGACCTTTTCTATCTATTGATGATAGGGTCAGGAGTGGGAGTTAGGGTTCTCAAGGATGATGTATCTAGACTTCCAAAGGTAAGGACTGATTTTGAAATTGTACATGAAGACTTTACACCTATAGAAATTGGAAAAAGAGAAGACAATACAAGTCTTGATTTTCTTTATAATAATACCGTAAAGATAATAGTAGGAGACAGCAAGGAAGGATGGGTTCAGTCCCTTGGTTACTTTTTTGACATAATACACAGCAACGAATACAGAAACATCAAGACAGTAATCATAAACTTTGACAACGTAAGACCAAAGGGTGAGCAGCTCAAAACTTTTGGTGGAACGGCAAGCGGTCATACAAGTCTTAAGAACATGTTCCTGAAGATTGACAAGATTCTCAAAAAGAGAGGAACAATAGACGACAAGGTAAGAGTGAAGCTCAAGTCCATCGACTGTATGGACATAGCAAATATCATTGGGGAAAATGTAGTTGTAGGAGGAGTTAGAAGAACAGCTGAAATAGTTCTTATTGATTCTGACGACAAGGAATGTATCGAAGCCAAGAGCAAGCTCTACAAGCAAATAGACGGCCAGTGGATCGTGGACAAGGACATAATCCACAGACAGATGTCAAATAATTCTATTTACTACCAGGAAAAGCCAAAGAGGGAAATGCTTCACTGGCAGATCCAGCAGATGAGATATTCTGGAGAGCCTGGATGGGTAAATGCAGAAGCAGGAAACAAGAGAAGGGAAAACATGAATGGAGTAAATCCATGCGGTGAGATTCTTCTTGATTCTAACGGACTTTGCAATCTTACTACAATCAATGTATTTGCTTTTGTTGATGAAAACAAGAAGCTTGACATTGACGGTCTTCTAGAAGCACAGAAACTTTCAGTAAGAGCTGCATATAGAATGACCTGCGTAGAACTTGAAATACCTGCATGGGATTCAGTTCAGCAAAGAGACAAGCTTACAGGATGTTCAATGACTGGATGGCAGGATATGGTAAATGCCCTTGACCTTGACCTTAAGGATCAGGCTGAAATCCTAGGACAGCTTAAGAAGGCAGCAAACGATGAAGCAGCAAGATATGCCAGCCAGATCGGTGAAGGAGAACCTATCCTTGTTACAACAGTGAAACCTGAGGGAACACTTTCTCAGCTTCCTACTGTATCAAGCGGAGTTCACTACTCTCACTCTCCATACTATGTAAGAAGGGTTAGAATAAACGCTCACGATCCACTTGTAAGGGTGTGTGAGGAGCTTGAATACCCAATATATGCAGAAGTTGGACAGGACGAGGCAACATGTACAACAAAGGTAATAGAATTCCCTGTAAAGTCTCCTGACGGTAGAACCAAGTATGATGTAACTGCCCTTGAGCAGCTTGAAAACTACAAGCTCTTCATGGAGCATTACGTTGATCATAATTGCTCCATTACAGTTCATGTAAGAGACCACGAGTGGGAACTTGTTGAAGACTGGGTATGGGAAAATTGGGATGATATAGTTGCACTTTCATTCCTTCCATTGGACGACAGCTTCTACGAGCTTCTTCCTTACGAGTCAATAGATGAAGAGGAATATAATAGAAGAGTAGGCAAAATGAAACCATTCATTCCTTCTCTCCTTGGTAAATACGAAACATATGAAACAGACCTGGACATAGGTAATGAAGGCTGTGAGAGCGGAATTTGCCCTATAAGATAGAAGGTACAAAATGTTAAAAAATCAACATGTTACACCTCATGTGAATGGTGGATGATAAAGACCCATATCCTTCAAAAGGATAAGGATAGTAAATATATTTAATATATTTTAACGATGAATATAGTTGTGGAAAAGAGATTGTGTTGTTAAATCAGCACAGTCTCTTTTTTCGTGGTAAGGTAAAGTGTAAATTTATTATCTCTTGAAGTATTGGTATTATATGGAGTATTATAGAAGCTGTTGGAGGATGATTATGAAAATAATTGTAATAGATGATGAGAAGAATATAGTGAATATAGTAAGTGATTTTCTAAGGAACGTGGGTTATGAGGTCATTGGTGCCCTTTCAGGTGAAGAGGCCATAGATAAAATAATCGAGGACAACAATATTGACCTTATACTGCTGGATATACGAATGCCTGACATGGATGGATATGAGGTACTTAGGGAGATACGAGAAATAAGTGATGCTCCGGTTATTTTTTTGACTGCCCTTAGTGAAAGTTATAATGAAGCAAAAGGGCTTAATCTTGGAGCGGTAGATTATATTACAAAGCCCTTTAACTACACGGTTCTGTTGGCCAGAGTCAAGGCGGCACTAAGGATAAGAGAAATGGAGAATTCGAAGAAGCGAGGAGGAGTTTTACATATTGCTTGCGAAACATATTTTGTTAGCATCA
>CAZFYP010000066.1:5258-13344 GCA_964523535.1 uncultured Clostridia bacterium | reverse complement strand
AATATAAGGGAAAAACTCTGTCCCATGTGCATGACACAGAAAATCATTAAAGGAAAATGGATAGTAGTAATCCTTTGGCTTCTCAGGGACAATACTCTAAGATTCTCTGAACTGAAAAGATCCATACCAGACGTAACACAGACCTATCTCAGTAAACAGCTGAAATCTCTGGAAGCCGACAAGCTTGTAATACGAAAGTCATACAATCAGGTACCACCAAAAGTTGAATATTCACTTAGCGATACAGGGAGAGAATTCATTAAAATTCTCGATGAAATGAATATCTGGGGAGTGAATTATATGCAGGAACACGTAATGCCTGTATTGGAGGAAATAAGTTAATGATACTTAAGGTTCTAATGGACAATAATACCATCATAGACAGATATTTTTACGGTGAACCAGGAGTATCATATTTGATTGAAGACAATGATATACGCATACTTTTCGATATGGGTTATTCAGATGCCTTCATTAAGAATGCACAAAAGCTTAATGAGAATCTATTGAATCTTGATTATCTTGTTGTATCCCACGGTCATATAGACCATACATGGGGTCTTGTCCCCCTAGTACAAATGTATACAGAAGCAAGGATTGAAGGATTAAAACACAAGATACCTTCCATGGTTGCTCATCCGGAAGCCTTTCTATACAAAGAATACAAAGGTGTGGAGGAAATAGGAAGCATACTTGACCAAGAAAAACTAGGAAAACACTTCAAAATGGAATTGACCAGGAAGCCAATGTGGCTCACAGACAATATTGTTTTCCTCGGTGAAATAGAGAGAATCAATGATTTTGAAAATACTGAACCCTTGGGAAGCTATCAAAAGGATGGGGTCATGCATGAAGACTACTTAATAGATGATAGTGCACTGGCCTGCAAGACTCCTGAAGGTCTTGTCATTATAACGGGGTGTTCCCATGCCGGCATCTGCAATATTGTGGAACAAGCCAAAAGGATATGCGGTGATGACAGGGTGGTCGATATCATAGGAGGCTTCCATTTACTCGATCCAGGTAAAAAACAAATGGACGGAACAAAGGATTATTTCAACTCAACAAAAATCAAAACAGCCCATGCATGTCACTGTACGGACCTGAATTCAAAAATCGAATTATCTAAGGTTGTAGATATCAAGGAAGTAGGATCAGGACTGATTCTGAAATATTAGACCTTAGTTATAAAATCATAAAAGCAAATTTGATCCTAAAAACAAGCAACTTTGCTGTGTTCATGCATTAGCATTTATTTAGGATGCTTAAGAAAGTTTTCTTAAACTAATAAAAAACCGCCATAATTAGCGGTTTTTATTATTGTCTATTTTACTTTTCAACCAGCATCCAGATCAATTCACATGTTTCATCCGAATCATTATATGAATAATGTTCTTCTCCTGCAGGTATGAATCCTGCAGAGTTTGGACCACTTACAGTAGTCTTTCCATCTATTACCAGCTTTGCCGTCCCTTTGATAATAAAGGAATATTCATCATGCTCATGACATGATACTCCCTCTTCCGGAACTCTTTTTCCAGGTGGAAATAAGGCATAACCAAAGGTCACTTTTTCATTTGGAGTATTTGTCTTGTCGAAAAAAGTAATCATGTCATCTAGTGACCCGTCACTTTTTTCAAACATCTTTAGAGTTTTTTCTATCATTTTATCACCTCTATCCTTATAGTTTAAAATTCTTTTCTCAGTTTGGGATCAAGAAGATCTCTAATTCCATCACCTATGAAGTTGGCGCCTATTGCCATAGACAATATTGCCAAACCTGGGAAAGTACAAATCCACCACTGCATGAAGTTATCCATACCGTCAGACACCATAGCTCCCCATTCTGGTGTTGGAGGCGGTGTTCCAAGACCGAGAAAACTCAATGTGGAGAAAAACAATATCTGATTACCTATGTCCAGTGTTGCCACTATAATTACAGCTCCAACTGAATTAGGCAGAATTTCCTTTACCAGAATCCTTAGATTTGATGCACCTACTGCTCGTGATGCCTCTACATAGTCATTTTCCTTAATGGATATTACAACACTTCTCATTACCCTGGCATAATTGGGCCAGGCAACAATTACCAATGCAAGCAAGGTATTGTAGAGACTGGGTCCAAGAACTACCCCTATTACCATTGCCAGTACAAGGGCAGGAAAGGCCAGTACCATCTCAGCTATACGCATCATTATATCATCCACAACTCCACCTACATAACCAGCAATACCTCCGTAAATTGTTCCAAGAGTTGCAGCAAGAGTTACAGTTATAAGTCCTGCCGAAACACTAAGCCTTGAACCCACGAGGACCCTGCTCAGTATGTCTCTTCCCAGACGATCCGTCCCGAAAAGGTGTTCGCTGCTTGGTGCCTTGAGTCTCATAACCAGGTCCTGATCAAGTGGATCAAAAGGAGCAATTACATTAGCAAAAAGAGCTATGAATATCCATATTATACAGATAGTGGTTCCTATTGCAAAAAACAAGTTTGTCTTATACATCTTCATGAACTTTTTCATCTTGAATGCCTCACTCTCGGGTCAATTACCCCATATAATATATCGATGACTATATTAATAATTGCATAATTGAATGCAATTAGTAGTGAAACACCGATGATTGCCGGAAAATCAAGACTCTTCACGGATTGAAAAGCAAACTGGCCAACACCCGGCCAGGCAAATATTGTTTCCACAAGTACCATTCCACCAAGAAGGTTTCCAAAACCTACACCTATAACAGTTAGTACCGGTATTGCAGCATTTCCAATGGCATGACGAAACATCAAAGGAAATGATCCAAGACCTTTAGCCCTTGCAGTACGTATATAGTCCGTAGACATGGTTTCCAATAGATTGGCCCTTGTGGTTCTTGTAATGAGTCCCATGGTGAATGAAGCAAGGACTATAGACGGTAAAATCAAATGTGGAATACTATCCAATAGCACCTCTGTATTACCCGTCAACAAACTGTCAAGAACGTAGAGTCCTGTAATATGTTCAGGTGGAGTAATACCTATTGACAATCTTCCTGTACCTGGTGCCCATTCCAATTTATAATAAAACACATATAAAGCCAGAATGGCAAACCAAAAACTTGGAATTGAAACACCTGTTACCGAAACCGCTCTCAAAGACTGGTCCAGCAGGGAATTTCTTTTTGTAGCAGATATAATACCAAACAATACGCCAAATATTGTAGCAAATATAATTGACAGGGATGCCAGTTCAAAAGTTGCAGGAAAATATCTCAACAACTCACCAAACACGTCATTTCCCGTTCTGATGGAAACACCCAGATTTCCTTGCAGCAGGTTTTTCATATAACGTCCATATTGAACTATCACAGGCTGGTCCAGCCCCCATTCCTTCTTGAATGCTTCAACTATCTTTTCATTGGCCAAACTACGTGGACTCAAATATGCCGATACACCATCTCCCGGAACCATTTTGGATAATAGGAATACAAAAGTAGCAACTCCCATCAACAGCAGCAAGAGAAAAAATATTCTTTTTACAATAAATTTAAACAGATTCAATTTTTAACCTCCTCCTGCATTTGCAAAATATTGATAAAATGTCACTATCCGAATATGAAATACTTACATATCCGGATTCAGACATTTCAAATTTCCTTAAAGAAATACATCTTACTTTATTAACTTATAACTATTTAGCCTTAACAGCTACCAAGTCAAGTCTGTATACATTTGAATACTCTACATTATCTAACTTGTCGGATGCAACAATATACTTAGGATACTGTGCATAGACTACAAATGGAGATTCAACTGTAGTAATTTCCTGTACTTGTCCCAATAATTCAGCTCTTTTGGCATCATCAGGCTCTTGAACTATCTGGTCATACATTGCAGCCAGTTCAGGATTCATGTCGGCAGTCCAACCTGCTCTGTGACCTACAAACTGTCCTGGCAGGAATGCAAGCTGATTGTTTGGATCAAAGTAGTCAGGTCCCCAGTACATTACTGTAAATCCTAATTTACCATCACGGTAATCATCACCATAACCGCCACCCCATTCCTGTGGAATGATGTTGATTGTAATTCCAATTTCTTCAAGATCTGCCTTTACTTTCTCAGCTATAAGAGTCAATGGAATTCCCTCAGGAGCAAGATTACTTACTGGGAAGTCAATTTCAAATCCATCTGGATACGGAGACTGTTCCAAGAATGCTTTTGCTTTTTCAAGATCTCTTGCCGATGAAACATCTATTGGATCCAAAGCACCCAGGAATCCATATTGGATGAATGAAGGAGGAGTAACTGTACCTTCCCCAATAATCATCTGAAGACCTTGGTAGTCAACAGCAGCACGAACTGCCTTCTGTACATATGGGTCTGAAACCTGTTGTCCTATTTCTGGATCGTTGTGCATAAGCAAGAATCCCATAGTCATTGTAGCATTAGGTATTACCTGCACATTTGTATCTGCACCAACACTTGCTATCTGGTCAGCACTTAAGTTGAATGCAATATCAACATCTCCTTGCTGAACTGAAATCAATTGAGAGTTTGCATCCGGCATATCCTGAACTATGATTTTGTCGTAATCAGGAGCTTGACCCCAGTAACTTTCATTTTTAACAAGTATAAGACTATCATCAGGAGTAAAACTTTCCATGATGTATGGTCCTGAACCTGCCGACTGATTGTTAAGGTAATCTTGTGCCTTATCTGTAGTTGGAGCAGATGCATCACTTACACCGCCATTTTCTATAACAACTGCGCTGTCAAGTACAGCATATGCTGTAGAAGTTGTCTTTGAAACAAATGATGAGTCAGGCTTTGACAAGGTAATGACAACTGTATCTGCATCAGGAGCTTCAATGCTTACAACTCCCTGACCTTCAGCATCTGCCAAAAGTGCAGAAGCATTTGATTGAAGGTTCATTGCACGCTCAAAACTAAATTTAACATCTTCAGCAGTAACATCGTTTCCACTTGCAAATACTGCATCAGGATTCAATGTAAATGTATATGTCAAACCATCTTCAGAAACTTCATGTCCGGTCGCAAGCTGTGGAACTGGAAAATCAGAATCAGGAGTAATCTCGTAAAGAGTATCATAAGTTACTCCTATAATCATAGGTGCATACAGTTCATATGCATATCCAGGGTCAAATGTAAAGTAATCCGGCTCTACAGCTATTACCAATACACTTTCCTCAGGCTCTTCGGGTGTCTCTGGTGTTTCAGTTTCTGACGATTGCTCTGTTTCACTTGGGTCATCAGCAGGTTGTGAACAACCTGTAAAGGCAAGCATTAAAACTAGCAACATCATAATCATTGATCTTAACTTTCTTTTCATTAGTGTATCCTCCCTTAAAATTTATGTTATTTAGCCAAATGACATGCTACAAAATGATCCTTCCTTACTTCAACAAGTTCAGGAGCTTCAATGTAACATCTTTCAATGGCTTTGGAACATCGAGTGTGAAATTTGCATCCCTTTGGGGGCTCCGCAGGATTGGGCACTTCTCCTGATAGAAGAATCCTATTGCCTTGATCCTCGGCATCAATCTGCGGTATTGACGATAGCAATGCCACTGTGTAGGGATGCATGGAATTTTCATACAAGTCCTTATATGATGCTATTTCCATAATATTTCCCAGATACATGACAGCAACCCTGTCACTTATCTGATAAACAACATTTAAATTGTGTGATATGAATAGATATGTAAGGCCAAACTCTTCCTTAAGATCTGCCAGAAGATTTATAACCTGAGCCTGGACCGAAACATCAAGTGCTGAAACGGCTTCGTCACAGACAATGAACTTTGGATTCAGTGATAAGGCTCTTGCAATACCCACTCTCTGCTTCTGTCCTCCCGAGAGTTCATGGGGATATCTCAACTTGTGGTAATCAGCCAATCCTACTACATTGAGCAGTTCATCAACTTTTTTGTTGCATTGATCCTTGCTATACATTTTATGTATCAACATGGGTTCCTTTATAATATCCACTATTCTTTTTCTCGGATTAAGCGAAGCCGAAGGGTCCTGAAAGATTATCTGCATGTCCTTTCTTATAGACTTGAATTCCCTTTTTGACAAGGTATCCATATCCGTGCCGTCAAAAACTATTCTACCCCCTGTTGGCTTTAGCAAATGGAGTATTGTTCTACCCAAAGTACTCTTTCCACATCCGCTTTCTCCAACCAGGCCAAATGATTCACCTTTTAGTATATCAAAACTTACATTGTCAACAGCCTTCAATATTTTGTTGGAACTAGTCTTTGTCTTGTTTATCTTGAAATCCTTTTTAAGGTTTTTTACGCTTAAGAGTACATTATTGTCCATAAAGATCCTCCTGGATTCCATTTTCAAACAGCCAGCATCTAACTGAACGCCCCTCACCTATATCAAAAATTTCAGGCTCCTCACTTTTGCATTTCTCAATTGCATACTTGCATCTTGGATAAAAACTACAGCCAACCCTTTTATCAAGAGGATTTGGAACCACTCCTTCGATTTCAATCAATCTTCTTTTTTCCTTGGTAATCTTTGGAATAGAATCTATGAGTCCATGAGTATATGGATGAAGGGGATTCTTAAATATAGACTTAACATCAGCCTGCTCTACTACATGACCTGTATACATTACTATAACCTTGTCACATATTTCCGATACAACTCCCAGATCATGGGTTATCATTATGATTGCAGTATCATGGTCATCGCAAAGATTATTCATAAGGTCCAGAATCTGAGCCTGTATGGTAACGTCAAGTGCAGTTGTAGGCTCATCAGCAATAAGTATTTCAGGTTCACATGCAAGAGCCATAGCTATCATAACCCTTTGCCTCATTCCACCTGACAACTGATGAGGATATCTCTTGGCATTTGCATCAGCATCAGGAATACCTACACTTCTGAGAAGTTGAACAGCAGCTTTTAAGGCAGTTTTTTTCTTCATATTCTTGTGCAAAATCAATGATTCTGCAATCTGAAAACCACAAGTCAATATTGGATTCAATGATGTCATGGGTTCTTGGAATATCATTGATATTTCATTTCCTCTGATTTTTCTTATTTCTGCTTCACTTGCCTTGGTCAGGTCAGCATTCTTAAATTGTATTTCTCCATTAATAATTTCACCAGGAGGATTAGGCACCAGTCCCATTATAGACAGAGAAGTGACACTTTTTCCACTTCCGCTCTCTCCCACTATTCCAAGTTTTTCTCCCTTGTTCAAAGTAAAACACATCTTGTTAACTGCCAAGACCAGTCCATCTTCTGATTTAAACTGTACCGACAGATCTTTCACTTGGAGCAAGTGGTCATTTTCATTACTCATTAATTATCACAACCTCTATTTTTATCATTGACATTCCTATTAATGGTTACTCGGACCTGTCGTCAAAATATTTTTGGTATTAGTACACATAGTGTTACAAATTCAACATCATTGGGATTGGAAACCTTATGGGGAATTGTAGATGGATAATGTATGGTTTCACCTTTAGAAACTATATACTCATCATCTCCCACTGTAAAAATGGCGCTACCACTAAGTACATAATAGAATTCTTCTCCTGCATGGGTGGAGGTATCTATATCATCATGAGGGGCCATTTTTAAAATCAAAGACTCAAGTTTTCTTCCTTCAAACTGGCCACTTAGGGGAATGTATGTAGGAAATGATTTTTCCAGTCTCATAACCAACTGGTTTTCCTTTTTTCGTGTGAATTGTTGATTCTCTTCAATGCTTACCAGGTCTTGCATGGTAACACCTAGAGCATCAGCAATTTTCTTTAACGAAGTAATTGTCATGGAGGATATGCCACGTTCTATCTGGGACAAAAAACTTATGGATAACTCAGTATCCTCACTCAGTTTTTTCAATGTTATCCCCTTGCTTTTTCTTATTCTTCTAATTTCTTCAGCAATCTGTTTGATAATATCACCTCGTTTCACTATCATAAGAATTATTTCACTCCCACTGTAGTTATAGCATAAATATGTTATCATTCTTTATTCAAGTCAGTTAATTATCCGCATCATTCAATAATTATTCATGTTCTCCATTCATGCCATTACATTTTATATTATACCGAAATA
>CAZFYP010000066.1:0-5173 GCA_964523535.1 uncultured Clostridia bacterium | reverse complement strand
GAAATATTTCACTCACACTATAATTTTATGTCATAGTTGTAATAATTGCAATGATTTTTTAATTTTTTTTAATATTTGTTGTAAAATACTAAAACAAATGTACATTAATTCAAAACAAAATCCCCTGAAGCAAAGTTCATGGGACTCTAATTAAAGTATTTTATCTTTTCTTTTTCCAGTTTTTATTCATTTATAATTAACTGCTTATATATCCTTGCATTCACACCTTCTCTTTGAATCCTCTTTCTTCCTGCTTCCTGAAATCCCTCATGCTCATACCAGTATATCTTTTGAAAAAGCCTGCCAAATTTGCTGGTTCATCAAAGCCCAAAGCATCAGAAATTTCATAGTTTTTCATCTTTCCCTGTACTATGAGGCGTTTCACTTCAAGGATTATACGGTATGTGATGACTTCCTTGGCACTGATTCCAGCACATTGACGGCATGACAGATTTATTGTCTTCTTGTTTAGTCCCATTAGCTTTTCATAGTCAAGAACTGCCTTAAACTTGGTGAAATTCTCTTCCACAAGTTCCCTGTATTCATAATAATGTTCATAGAATAATACGGACAATTTTCTTATATTTTCACTATTTTCATTCCTTACAGAATATATAAAGGAAGCAAACAGAGATTTGATCAGTTTTCTGGAACCTGTATCTGCCGCAAGATATTCCTTGTAGATGAGCTCCATAAGCTGTCTACTTGTAGCACCCTGGGATATATCTATTTGAAGTACTGGTTCTCCATATGGTGTTTCAAAGAAAGCCAGCATGTCCATATCCTTGTTTTCTCCATTCTCTATGAAAAAAGGTTCGTTTATATTGATAATATATCCTTCAACCTCCAAATTGACTCTGTAAGAATGGACCTGATTCTTTGACAAGACTATCAAGTCTCCTTCCTTATATTGATATTCCCTGAAGTCTATGCTGTGGATACCCTCTCCACCGGTTATATATATCATGGA
Source organism: uncultured Clostridia bacterium (assembly GCA_964523535.1). Classification (GTDB taxonomy): domain Bacteria; phylum Bacillota; class Clostridia; order Tissierellales; family Dethiosulfatibacteraceae; genus Dethiosulfatibacter. The sequence continues at coordinate 4,203 of CAZFYP010000066.1, read as the reverse complement.
CCAGAAATTCAACCTGGCATCTCTTTCTATAAGCTTCATGGGTCTGGTGGAGAAAAACTGCTTCAATGTAATAATTTCAAAATTAGCTTCAACCTTGTCCTTTTTATAAAATCCAATTCTTTTTATTGCCATAGCTTCCACTCCTGTATATTCCACTGGTCTTTATTCAATCTTAGCATCCCAGGCAATATCATTCAAGTCAAAGGTATCATTTTTATAAGTTTATTGCATATTCTTATATTCAGTTCAGTATTCCATCAAGATATAATTATTCCAGAGAATGATATGCAATATCAATCTAAGAGGAAATTTCCCAGAACTATCCAGAGAATGATATGCAAAACTTAAAATAAAGGAGCAATTCCATGAAAAGATTTCTAACAATACTATTAATAGTGGTATCTATACTAACCGTAACTACAGGTTGCGGAAGCCAAGCCACAGAGGATATAAAGTCAAAAGAAACACTAAAGGTAGTAATCGACTTGAAATACCCTCCATTCATGTATCTTGATGAAAATGGTGAGGCCGCTGGTCTAGAACCTGATCTAGCAAGAGCCTTCGCAGATTACTTGGGCAAGGAAGTTGAAATTGTAAATACTGATTTCTCCATGTTGATAGCATCTCTGGAAACAGGAGAAGTAGACATAGTCATAAGCGACATGTCAGTTAATGAACAAAGAAAACAAAAAATTGATTTTTCAGACGGATACCGATTTGGAAAGACAACAGCTCTTGTAAACAAGACCTTCTATGATGCAAACAATATCACCGATGATATGGATGTTGAAGAATTCTTTGGTCTTGAAGGTATCAAAAGCATAGGATTAAGCGGTACAATAGGCACTATAATTCCACAAAAGTACGGTATTGAAGCCTTGGAAGCTACTGAAATTGCTACAGCAATCATGGAAGTAACCTCTGGTAATTCTAATGTTATAGTTGGATCATATGTGATATTTGGAGATCATGCAGCTAACCCTGATACTACTGAAATATACCTGGGCATACCAGAATACTCAACTTCTGCCTTTGCAGTGAAGAAAGGAAATATTGAACTGCTTGAAAATGCAAACGAATTTATAAAGGAATTATACAAGGAGGATGGACTCTATGAACAACTTAGAGATAAATACGACAAGGCAGTCGCCGAAGTATACTTCAATGATGACTTCGGACTTGACTACATCGTCACAAAACCTCAATAAGACTAAATTCTTTTATCCATCTGCAAAATTTCAAAAGATTGCAGCTTACTCCATAATAGGACTATTCTTTGCATCAATTCTTTTGACTGCCACAGACAATTTACGCTACGATCTGATACTGTCCGAAGGATTCATACTTATGGACGCCATGGTTACAACTCTTTTTATAAGCATATTGACCATTGTATTGTCTATGGTTTGCGGATTCGTATTCTTCTTGGCTATGAGAAGTTCCAATGTGTTCATTAAAACTTTTACAAATGCCCTTAAGGAAATTGTAATGGGTACACCACTATTGGTAATGATCTTCCTTGTAGTATATGTATTTGGCATTAGAATGGGCATTAGTGAAAAGATGCCTCTTGGTATTTTTGCATTGACTGCATATATGACCCCATATATTGCCAACGCTTATGAGACCGCGATGAGCCCACTGCTGCCCTTGACCCCCTTCTTACAAAAGAAATACTGAACAGCATACAACAGCTTAAATCAAAGGGGGCTGAATTCATCTTTGTTACACATGAAATGGATTTTCTAAGGAAATTCGCAGACTACTTTATATTCATGGACAAAGGTCATATAATTGAACATGGGGTTATTGAAAACCTTGAAATACCTCAAACAGAAAAATTAAAAAAATTCATGCTAAGATAATATTTCAGGAGGAATACTGATGAATATAGAAGAAATATATGATAAATTTGAAAGGCTACACTCATACAGTTTTGCAACAATAGATGGAGACTATCCGGAAATAAGAATAGCTCACTTCTTGACCTATGATGATGAAGGTCTATACTTCATGACTATGAAGGTCAAGCCCTTTTATGAACAGCTTATAAAGACAAACAAGGTCGCAGCATGCGCCCTTATTGCAGATGCCGATCCATCCTCACATGATGAAGACGGATTGTCCAATTTCCCACCGGGATATTCCATTAGAGTTAGCGGAGATGTAAGAGAGTTGTCTCTAAAAGAACTTTCATCAAAGGCAGTCAAAGACGACAGATTCAACCCTCTATTGAAGGATATTGAAAGATACCCGACAATGACAACTTTCGTCCTTTATAGCTTCAAGGGTGAAATATTCGACTATGACTTCATCAAGAATAAGCGAGACCACAAGCTTGAAAGACTTCGATTCACATATAAAGGCATGAAGACAGCACCGGCAGGATTCAAAATCGACCAGGACAAATGCATAGCCTGCGGTTTATGCCAAGAAGTCTGCACCTTCGCTGCCATAGTCCCAGGTGAAAAGTACTCACTACTTGGCTCGCGTTGTGATGAATGCGGCAGCTGCTACTCTGTATGTCCTGTCGGTGCCATCACTGCAAAATACCCAATGAATGAAGACAACCGAAAAGAATGCGGTAAAAAAATCCTTGAATATTCAAGGTCCCAAAAAAAATAGTATTATAATGAAAACCATATGCCTTAATATGTAAAAAGGTCTAATGAATTAATACAAAATCATGGAACTTCTATCCCCTTTCAATTGTCTAAAATAACAAAGGAGGGTCTTTTATGTTTAAAAAAGCGATAGCAATCACTTTGATAATGGGACTGCTGCTTAGTTGGGCAGGATGCACCAGTCAAGAAAAAAAGCTTGAATACGATATGAATAATATCGACACACAGGTAACCGGCGGAAACGAGGATTTTGCATTCAATGTATTCAGGGAACTCAACAATGAAGAAAGTAAAGAAAATCTCTTCATTTCACCACTCAGCATATCCACTGCACTTTCAATGACATACAACGGTGCAGAAGGCAAAACAAAGGAAGACATGGCTAAAGCTCTGTCCTACGCGGGAATAGATATTACAGCAGTAAATACCAGCTACAAGAACCTGCTGCCATACTTGTCAAATGTAGATGAACAAGTGGACCTTGATATCAGCAACTCCATCTGGTACAGGATGGGTCAACCAATCAAGGAGGAATTCATTACCACAAATAAAGAAGCCTTTGATGCGGAAATCAGTGAAATAGATTTTTCACAGCCTGATGCTGCAGACACTATAAACAAGTGGATTAAGGAATCCACAAAGGGCAAGATTGAAAAAATGCTGAATCCACCATTGCCTTCAGATGTCATAATGTATCTCATTAATGCAGTATACTTCAAGGGTAACTGGACCTATGAATTCGACAAGGACAATACCTACCCTGGAATTTTCACAAATATAGACGGTACGGAAGAAGATGTCGACATGATGAGCATGACAAGGACTGTTGACTACGGCAAAGGCGATGATTACGAAGTCTTAAGACTTCCCTATGGAAATAAAAAACTATATATGTATTTCATACTGCCTTACAACAGCAATATCAATGAGCTCATAGACAGTCTTGACAGTGAAAAATTCAATGCAATAAGAGAAAGCATAGCTGACGAAGACGAGGTTATTGTTGGTATTCCAAGATACAAGGTGGAATATGGAATCAAAAACCTTAACGATGTACTTAAGAAAATGGGAATGGCAAGTGCATTTGAAATGGATGCAGATTTCTCCAAAATAAGGGAAGGAATCTTTATAAGCAGAGTCCTTCACAAGGCAGTAATAGAAGTAAATGAAGAAGGAAGCGAAGCTGCAGCAGTTACAGTAGTCGAAATGCTTGAATCAGCAGAAATGGAAGATCCTACAAGCTTTGTAGCCGACAGACCTTTTGTTTTTGCAATAAGGGATGAAGAAACAGGAACCATGCTCTTTATGGGAAAATACTGCAAAACCCAGTAAATCACCAATATGACAAAATACAATACAGGAAAGCAGGTGTTAAGGAAACTTTCCTTAGCTATAAAAAAATAGTGTAATTCTCCCTAAGAATATGGACTTCCATCAGAGAGGATTACACTATTTATATGTCTGGATTTACTTGGCAATTTCTAATTTATTGACGTCATCCTACTTATTCCATCATTAGCATAATCAACAGCTTCTCTAACTGTTTTAAAGAAATTGTCCTCACCGATTTCTTTAATCA
>CAZFYP010000065.1:9675-13523 GCA_964523535.1 uncultured Clostridia bacterium | reverse complement strand
TGAATGATCTTGTCTTCGGTATGTCAAATGCAAGAACTGTATCAAAGTCGTTTTCTGCTTTAAGTATCCTGTCTGCGAATATCTCTATTGCCGATGGATCTGTTCTCTGTGATATTCCTATTGCTATGGTATTCTTGTCTAGAATAAGTATATCTCCACCTTCAAGGGCGAATCTGTCATCCCTGTCGTACCAAAGCGGTATCGTGTGGTCTGCAAAATCAGGATGATGCTTGATTATATACTTGGTGAACAGAGTCTCCCTGTTTCTTGTTGGCGTCCTCATCTTGTGAAGAGATATTCCGTCTGCTATTGAAGCAAATGGGTCTCTTGTGAAATACAAGTTTGGCATTGGATCGATGATGAAGGGGTAATCGTTATCCAAATAGTCCTTCAATCCTCTTTTGGTGAAGTTTGTAAGTTCTGTCTTTCTAAGTCCTGCCATCATCTTGTCAACAAGGGCCCTCTTGTCAAATTGAAGGAAATATTCCATCAATACTTCAAGTCTTCTTTCGTTCCAAACTCCTGCCTCATGGAGAAATTCCTTTATGAGCATCTTCTTAACATCACAGTCTCCAAGGGACTCTGCTGCAAGGTCTTCCAGATAGACAACCTGAACTCCATTGTCCTTGAGAATTCTTGCAAATGCATCATGCTCTTCCTGTGCTATCTTCAAATATGGTATGTCATCAAATAGTAGTCTTTCAAGATATTCCGGCATTAAGTTTTCGATTTCCTGTCCTGGTCTGTGCAACAATACTTTCTTCAAGTTTCCTATTTCATTTGTAACGTTGATTGGTTTCATAAATACACCTCTTTCATCTTTATACTTCTATTTTATGAAACAGCATTTCAAATGTCAAGAACTTTTTTATATTTATGCATCTACTGTATTTTTATTCAGTAATTCCCAGTTCTTTAACTTCTTCTTCAATTCTCCTTACAGTATCAAAAAGTCTTTCCCTGATCATGTCCAGTCCTCTGTATTGAAGTCTGGATTTAGGACCAGTAACGCTTATGACAGCTAGAATTTCTCCATCCACTCCAAAAACAGGTCTTCCTATACAGTAAAGTCCATACTCATATTCTTCATCATCGACAGAATATCCATCTTCAAGAATCGAATTTCTTTGTTGTATAAAATCATCCCATTTATATACAGACTTTATTGTTCTCTTCTTAGCTTTTCCCTTGTCGAAATACTCTTTTATCTCTTCCTCGGTCTTGTGTGAAAGAAATACCTTTCCCGATGAGGAACAGTTGTATGGTGCAACAGGTATAAGTCTGGATACCAGTGCAGTCTGTTCCCCCTTTACTCTTTCAATAATGAGAGCTGCATTTTCATAGTCTATTGCGATATTTACAGTTTCTTCAAGTTCCTTTGCCAATTCTTCCATATAGGGCTTTGCTACAGAATGTATGTTTATATCCTCTTTAACCCTCTCACTGTACTTGATGAACTTTCCTCCGAGAGTGTACTTCTCAGTGCCGTGCATTTTTGTTACAAGGCCTCCCTTTGCAAGAGTAATGAGAATTCTATAGACTGTAGCCTTTGGAAGATCAAGCTCCTGGGATATTTCAGAAACCCCCATCGCCTTATGTGATTCGAATATTGACTCCATGACACCTACTGCTCTTTCTATCATGGTTATATAATTATATTCTTCCTTCAATTCGTCACCTCCAGTCTGTAAACTCATTATATCATTCTTGAAACAGTGTTTCAAGTTATTTATTAATTTTTTTGAAACGCTTTTTCTGAAATGCAAACAGGACCCTGTCGGGTCCTGTTGAGGGGGGAAATTAAGTGTTTCTATCTATGTCGTTTCATTGATTGTTAACTTATTTAGTCTACATTAGTCTGATTCCTGTCACTTTTAGGGACTCCATTCCAATGAATTTTTTGGCGTCTATAAGCAAGCCGCTCTTTCTTATGTCTGCACCCTTGAAAATATAAAGTGTGTATCCATCAATTTCAAAGCTGTCAAACTTATTTATTCCTTCAAGAGGCTCGCCTATGGATACGGAAGGCTCGCCTATTTCTATGCATCCTCCGGCTACTATCAAATCTATTGTCACCGTCTGTGCGTTCTTCTTTTCCAGATATGACCTGGCCTTGTCCGTTAATGATATTTTCATGGCATTCCTTCCTTTTTCAAACTATTACTTTTATTATTGTCCGGATGCCTTGTTGTCCGACCCCGGTTTTGAAGCAGATCCTGTTAATACTGCCCACGACTGCTTGATTAGTACAAGAGCCAATGCAAACAATACTATTGCTATTACTACAAGTATGAAGTTACCAGCTGCAATATTGGTCATTACGATTTGAACTAGAGCTGCAAGTGTAACTACAAACATGAATGCCATTGGTATTGTAAACATCTTGAAATCCTTGCCTTCGTTCTTCAACCATGTTGCTACTGTAAGAAGTGCTATAGCTGCAAGAAGCTGGTTGGCTGAGCCGAATATAGGCCATATCTTAGTCCATCCTACTACACCAAGAAGTCCACCAAAACCTACTGTAACAAGTGTTCCAAAGTACATGTTTGTAAGTACCGGATTGTTCTTTGTACCATCTTCTGAATCTGACTTGTCCCAGAATTCCTGGAAGATGAATCTTCCTATTCTTGTTCCCGAGTCAAGCGATGTAAGTGCGAATGCTGATATAGCAAGGGCCACGAATGACTTTCCTACTTCCTTTGAAAGGCCGAATCCAGTCATGAACTGTCCAACTCCGTCTGCAAATACATTTGTAGCTCCACCAGCCGATGAAAGTTCTGCCAGCTTGTCAGCTCCGATGTATCCTGCTGTTATAAGTGCAATTACTGCTAGTACACCTTCTATAAGCATTGATCCGTATCCTATAAGCTTGGCATCAGCTTCCTTGTCCACCTGCTTGGAAGTCGTTCCTGAAGATATGAGTGAGTGGAAACCTGATATGGCTCCACATGCAACTGTTACAAACAGTATGGGAAACATCATGCTGCCATTCACATTAAAGCCTGTAACTGCAGGTAATTCAAGACCTGGTCTGTAGGCTATAAGTCCTCCAACTGCTCCAATTATCATTGCATAAAGAAGATAAGAGTTCAGGTAATCCCTTGGTTGAAGAAGAACCCATACCGGCGCTACTGATGCTACGAAAATGTATGCAAGTACTATTATATACCATGCGTTGAATGAAAGAACTATAGGATTCTGAATTCCGAACCATATACATGCAACAAGTAAGGCTACTCCTACAACTGTTGCCAGTCCCAAAGGAACATTCATTCTGTTTACTGCAAATCCAAATCCTATTGCAAGTATTATGAATAGAATGGATATTGTTGCAACAGATGGAACTGCTACAAAAGTCTTAACTATAATGTTTGCAAATGCTGCTATTACCAGTAGAAGAGTAAGCCATGCAAATATTGAGAAAAGTTTCTTTCCTGATTTACCTACATTCTTCTCGATTATATAACCTACAGATTTACCTTCATGTCTCATTGAAGCGAATAGTGAACCATAATCATGTACTCCACCGAAGAATATTGATCCAATCATTATCCACAAGAATACAGGCAACCATCCAAACATTGCTGCTGCTATTGGTCCAACTATAGGTCCAGCACCTGCTATTGATGCAAAGTGATGTCCCAGAAGAACCGGTGCCTTTGCCGGCACATAGTCAACACCATCAGCCAATTCATGAGCCGGTGTCGGTTTTGATAAATCAACTCCCCATTTCTTGGAAAGCCAAGCCCCGTAAGTTACGTAGGCAATTAAAAATACAACTATTGCAATTAAAACTAGATATAAAGACATATCTGCCTCCTATAATTTTTTTATGTTCAAAGGCCTTT
>CAZFYP010000065.1:0-9575 GCA_964523535.1 uncultured Clostridia bacterium | reverse complement strand
TCAACAATATCTTCATCAACCGCACCCTGGGTAACAATTATTCCTGTAAAAGTTGTAGACATGTGTTGGTCACTTGGTTCCACAAAATCTTCTGCAGACTTCTTAATTGAATTGAATATATTGTCAACATCCTTGAAGTATACATGGTCCATTGTCTTGAAGAAACAGTATTCGTTGTTTTCATATGCGTAAAGTACCGTCTCTTTTGTTGCTATGTATTTTTCATTTCTTACTTGTGATTTTGCTGTAAGTTCAAATCTTATGTTGCCGAATTCCTTGTTGTCCATAAAATCAAAATGGGCACTTAGCTTTTCAGAAACGTTTTCCAGATATGTTTTATAATTCATAAACTCATCCTCCATAATTGAATTTTAGCACTGTCTTGTCAACTGCAGTCGATTTCCGCACCAAATGCATACATTTCTACACCAAATGCATACACCAAGGGTTTTCCCCTGCACCAAATGCATTCATTCGGTGTGTTTTTGCATGAAATGCAAAAAACATAAAATCGATATGAAAACTCAAACCAGTGTAGCAATTATGTATGACAGCGAGGTCTCGACCAATAGGTATCAACAATAACATTTAATAATAATCAGATTGTTGTACCGGTAGCTAAAACACCAATGATTCAAGGTGTTTGGTAACCTTGAATCAACAACATAAATTATAGATTCATGGGACGACGGAGTAGGGAGTTGTCATACATAATTGTGGAACGGTGCTCATTAAAAAAGAAGATGCATTTATTGCATCTCCTCATATCTTCATCAATTTTTTAAATTCCCTTACATAGGACCTGCTGACAGGTACCTTTTCTTTCATACCTTCCATAGTAAGCATGTATGTATTGTTAAACCATATTTCAATCTCTTTTATCTTTTCTATATTTATAATATAAGATCGGTGACTTTTGAAAAACATCTCATGATGAAGCTTTTTTTCAAGTTGAGAAATCTTATAGTTGGCGATAAAGTTTTTCTTGTCTCCATAAAAAACATCCACCTTCCTCTCGTTTGCCTTAACACAAACAATCTCGTCGAAGTTGAGAACAAGTATTTTTTCTCCATTTGTAAATGACAGCTTGGTCTTTTTGGAAACTTCATCACTATCTCTTTCTTCTGCCTTGCTCTTTCCAGCCTTGTATTCCTCAGTCGTCATTTCTTTTCCAATCTTTTCCTCAATCTTGCCTAAGAGACCTGTAATCCTTTCCCTGGAGTAGGGCTTCAGAAGATAATCAAATGCTTCCACCTGGAAGGCATCAAGGGCATAATCCCTATATGCAGTAACAAATACAATCTCCGGTCTTATCTTGAATCTATGTATTATCCTGGCTAGTTCCATTCCATCAAGATTTGGCATGTTTATATCAAGGAAGATGACATCCACATCCCTGCTTTCCTGGAGAAAATTAAGGGCCTGTATTGAGTTTTCAAACTCACCTATTATTTCAATGGATGAATGGTTTTCTATGAAATATCTGAGTTCCTCCCTTGAAGGCTTTTCATCATCAATTATTAAACAGTTCATATTTTTCTCCCGTTCTGATAAATTCTTCGTTTTTCTCTTGAGATATCCTGAATGATATCCTGCTTCCTATATCAAGTCTTTGAATTTCAAGACCAGAACCATATATAAGCTTAAGTCTGTTGTGTACATTCACAAGACCTATGTTCTCAGCTTTCATGGTATTGTTCTCAAGTTTATCAATTATTTCCCGGGAAATACCAACCCCATCATCCTCCACAGAAACCACTGTGGAATGGAAATCATCCTTATATGCAAATACCTTTATCATTATCTTCCTGTTCTCTTCTATCATAGTATTGGCTCTCATTCCATGCTTTATGGAATTTTCAACAAGGGGCTGAATTATGAACATGGGTATCTTTGTATTCACATTTTCATCTATATAATATTCAACATTGACTCGTTCACCAAACCTTGCCTGCTCTATGCCAACATATGACTTGACATGGCCTATTTCTTCATTTATATCTATAAGCTTAAGGGAGCTTTCTATATTGTATCTCAAAAAATCGGAAAGGTTTATTATCAAATCCCTTGCCTTGTCCGGGTCTAATCTCACAAGTGACACTACTGTATTTAATGAATTGAAAAGGAAATGGGGATTGATTTGCGTCTGCAAGGCCTTTATTTCAGATCTGGAAGCTTCCCTTTTCAACTTTTCAATTTTAATCAATTCAAACTGGGTTGACAAGATTCTGGAAAGTCTTTCAAAAAGAACCTCTTCCTTGTAACTCATTACCTTGTTTTCCTTGTAGAGAATTACCAATTCACCAAGAAACTGGTCTTCTTCATAGAAGGGTGACACCACCAGTGTTTTATATTTCCTGGCACCATATACCTTGTCAAGCTTGTTTATCTGAACAACTTTCTCCGTTTCAAAATCATTTCCTATATCCTTAATAATTTTCGAATACAGTTCATACTGGTCTCCACCAAACTCCCTTGACGATGCCAACACCTTGTCCTTTCCTGTTATCAATACGCAGTCTGCTTCCGTGGATTCCTCAATTATTGTACAAATCTCTGAATATGATTGATTGTCCGGATTAAGAAAATAGGGAAGGGTCCTGTCCGCTATATCAAGAGCTATAGCAGATTGCTTGGCCGCCATAAGATCCTTTTCCTTGAATATGTTCTCGGTTATCAACAAAAGCATAGCTATGCCAAGAGTATTGAAAAACTCCATTGGAACAAGAATGGTCTTGACAATATCCAGCGCTATATGAAAAGGCTTTGATATGAGAAGAACAAGGCCCATGTTGAGTGTAACAACAACTATTCCTGCCATAATTCCATATTTCCATCTTTCATCGTATTCTGTCCTTATATAAATATATCCCGCAAAAAATCCTCCAAATACTGTTGTTATTGCACAGGGAAGGGATGTAATTCCGTGAGGGTCCAGTAAATATCTGTGTATTCCCGCTATGAGTCCTGCTCCAATACCCACAAAAGGCCCGCCAAGCAATCCACCAAAAATCACAGATAGCTCCCTTGTATTAGCTATTGCTCCCTTTATATTGACACCGGTGTAAGTTGCAAAAACCCCAAGTCCACCAAAGAGAATTGTAAGAAATATCCTCTCTTTAAGATTCATCTCTTCCTTAAGCAACATCTGCTTAAAAATTTTCTGATTGGAAAGAAGTATTACTATTATTAGAATTATTGCAACATTTCCTGAAAGTTCTGTTAGAAGACTAAACATTTAACCTCTCCATTAGTGAATTTTATCTTTAATAATTATTATATATTATTTCTCAGTAAAATACAGGTTAATTTTCTATAGTATGGTACCAAAATTTCAATGAATGTGATATACTTTCATTTATCAAGAAAGCGGCTTAGACTACAAGAAAGCAGGTCTAATGCCTTATCCATAGTGGATATCAAGCTACATATTAAGGGGTAATCCAATCATGATAGATTTACATGTTCATTCAAACTATTCCGACGGTACCAATACCGTTGGACAACTTATAAATATTGCAAAAGGAAACAAGCTGTCTGAATTCGCACTTACAGACCACGACACGGTGCTGGGTCTAAAGCCTGCAATGAAGCTTGCTGAAGAAAACAACATTAACATAATTCCGGGAATTGAAGTAACTGGACTTTCAGCTACAAACAACATCCATATACTTGGATATATGATTGACTATGAAAATTCCCAGCTTCTGGACTTCATTGGCCTTACAAATACCTTCATAAAGAAAAATTCACTGAGCCTTATGGCAAAGCTTAGAAAAGAGGGTCTCATAGACTATGATCCTTCCTGTGTTGAAGAACTCAATGAATTCAAGGACAGCATCTATCTTTCTGACCTTATAAAGTCAATGATAGCAGATGGACATCCATTTAAGCTCAGCGACTGGCCGGATTTTTTCACTGAAACCTTTGCAAAAATTCCTACAGATATGTCCAGGATGCTAAAGGAATTTCCTCATTCATCTGCAGATGCAGTTGAAATCATCAATACAGCAGGAGGTATCTCCTCCTTTGCTCATCCTGCAAAGCTTGGTGATATCGACCTGGATGAAATGGAAAAACTTATTCCCCACGGACTTAATGGAATTGAAGTCTACTATCCATACCACGACAAACCTCTTGTGAAGCGATACGAGGAATTCTGCCGAAGATATAAACTTGTCAAAACAGGTGGCACCGACTGGCATGGAGAATTCACCACCTGGGATTCAGTCATGGGCCAATACGGCATAAAGGATTCAAAGTTCCTTTTTGATTATGCAAGGAATCAGTCTGCCTAGCAATCAGGCAAAAGGTATCTGCCATTTATTTTTAACTTTCCTGGAATTCATGAAGTAATGCCTTACTCTTGTACTCTCAAGAATTTAGATACTTTTGAACCATATTTATTGAAATATTTGCATACCTGGCAATGTCTCTATGGGACATTGCTGTTTTTTTCTTCAAAAACTTTACAGATTCTTCATTTACACCCTCATAGTTTGCAAATATCCTTTCCGCTATTTCCTTTTTACGATCCTCCTGGGATTCTTCTATATCCAAATAGATATTCTCATCATCTCCCCTGTGAAGTGATATGAAATTCTTTCTGAAATTATCCCTGTCATAGCAAATATTGTTTTTCACAAAGTTTGAATCAACCATGAGAGGTGTCTCGTAGAAATATTCCTTGTAGGAACACCATTTATACTGGTATGGATCCTGAACCATATTTGCCTTGACGGGATTGAGATGGATATATCTTATGAGACCAAGAAAGTATACATTGTCCTCTACAACTTGACTTCGGTACCTGTCCTGAAATACATGTCCAATTATATCCCTGTTCTTGTTGTAGTATGTGGCATATCTCTGGTTGATTACCTTCATGAAGTCGTTTAGAGGAATTTCCTCTTCTTTAACTATAAAATGGTAGTGATTGTTCATTATGCAATAGGCAAACAGCTTGAATGGATAAGCTTCCTTTACATCCTTTACAATGGAATACAGCTTGCCCTTGTCCTGCTCTTCCTTGAATATCCAGTTCTTGTTGTTTCCCCTGGCCATTACATGATAGATTCCTGTTGAACTTTTAATTCTGTTCCTTCTCGGCATGATACACCTCCCAATAAAAGACCGGTTCTTTCTGTTTTTTGTTAATTTATTATACCACATTTTACGACTAATATTAAATATGAACTTGATTTTCAATGTACATTCCTTTATTTTCAACACTTACAGCCTTTTTATCAAATAAATAATATTATTATATATTTTTAATGATATATTTTTTCGGTTTCTTATAGAAATACAGTTTTCAGCAAAATTCAACAATATTTTCCGATATATTCACTATGTCAGTTGAAAACAGTGGAGTATATATGTCAAGTCACCAAATACAAAATCCTACAAAAAACAAAAGGAACCGTCCCTTTTGTTTTTTGTAGGGAAATATTGAAAAAAGTATTGATTTACGATACCCCGGTAGGGTATTATATAGACAAGAAAACAAAGAGACAGAGTTCTCGACTACAGGAGATAATAGTTATGAAAAATATAAAAGTATATTCAAGCAGCACATGCCCATATTGCACAATGATGAAGGATTACCTCACATCAAAGAATGTGGATTACACAGAAAAGAATGTATCAACTGATGCAGATGCAAGAAAAGAGTTAATGGCCATGGGTCACATGGGAGTTCCCGTTACGGTAATAGACGGAACTGAAATTGTAGGTTATGATACCAACAAAGTAGACGCCCTTCTGGACTAACCCTCCAGTTCATATAATAACACCCTCCAAATAATATATTCAGAAATACCCCCGGAAATTCGGGGGTATTTCATTTTTTGTTGTTTTTACTTAATTGTATTAAATTGACTTATATTACCTAAACAAAAAACAAAAGGAACCGTCCCTTTTGTTTTTTGCATTTTATGCCAGTTTTCTATCTACTATCTGGTTGACTATAAAGGTTGCCACATGGTTGGCGAAAGATCCAGGTCCGAAGCCTGCATCGTATCCAAGCTCCTGGGCCAACTCGTGGGATAACCTTGGTCCGCCGCATACCAATACCACCTTGTCCCTGATTCCTTCAGCTTCCATAAGCTCTACCAGCTGGGTAAGGTTAGGTATATGAACGTCTTTCTGGGTTACTACCTGTGAAACCAGTATTGCATCTGCATTGGTCTCTATTGCCTTTGCAACAAGTTCTTCATTGGCCACCTGGCTTCCCATATTAAGAGTTTCAAGGCCCTTGTATCTTTCAAGTCCATAGTGTCCGTCAAATCCCTTCATGTTCATTATGGCGTCTATGCCCACTGTATGGGCATCGGATCCTGTACATGCCCCTATGATTACAACGTCTCTCTTTATATTTTCCTTTATATAGTCTTCCACTCCGTACTTGTCCATGAATTCAACATCAACCTTTGGCACTTCGATTGCAGTGTAGTCCACTGTATGGTTTGAATTCCCATACATTGTGAAGAAGGTATAGCCTACTCCCAGGTCGTATGAGTAAACAACACTTGGCTCGGAAAATCCCATCTTCTTTGCAAGCTGCTTGGCAGCCTCGTCGGCTTCGTCACCGTAAGGTATTGGAAGGGTAAAGCTCATCTGGACCTTTCCATCGTTAAGGGTATCGCCGTATGGTTTTACCCTGGTCAAATCTATATTGTCATTCTTCTCGATTATTTTTGTAGACATTCTTTTTCACCTCCAAGCATTAATGCTATGAACGGATTGATGTAGCCATCATTCTTCTCGACAACTCCATCGAGTCCTTTTCCGCCGTCAAATGGTCTCTTGACACCACCGAACTTGCCCTGCTGGATAGTGGAGAATATTCCTTCCCCTTCTATGTCCTTAAGCATGCTCTCTGCATCTGCAAGTACCGACTGTGCTCTTTGCTGGATCATTCCGTCTTCCTTAAACTCAATCTCGGACCCCAGATCCTTTGCATTGTTGAAGACATACTGTGCATTTTCTATTGAAAGCATTCTGTCTTGAAGGAAGGGAGTATGGATTGCTTCAGTAAGCATTCCAAGAAGCTGTATCCCTTGGCCTGTCCAAATTGATATCATATTGAATAGAGTATCTTGAACATGTCCCTTGAATATGTTTCCAGTCTTGAATTTTGTTGGAGGCATGTATTTCAATGGAGCCTTGGGGAATATTTCCCTTGCCATCTGTGCCTGTGCAAGCTCCATGAGGAATCCGTTTTCTATCTTTGGATTCATCTCGAAGGCATGTCCAAGTCCCATCTGTTCTTCAGGTATTCCTGCAAGAAGCGCATACTGCTCGTTTATAAACTGTGAAGCCAGTACAGTATGGGCTTCCTCCACTGCATCTGCAGTAGTAAGGTAGTTGTCCTCTCCTGTATTTATGATTATTCCTGCATATCCATTGATGATTCTTGAGAAGTACTGGTCGACGATTGTTCTCTGCATGTTGATGTCCCTGAAGAGTATGCCGTAAAGGGCATCGTTGAGCATTATATCAAGTCTCTCAAGAGCTCCCATTGCAGCTATCTCGGGCATGCAAAGTCCTGAACAGTAGTTGCAAAGTCTTATGTATTTTCCTACTTCTTGACCAACCTCGTCAAGGGCCTTTCTCATGAGTCTGAAATTTTCCTGGGTTGCATAGGTTCCACCGAATCCCTCTGTGGTAGCTCCATATGGAACATAGTCAAGAAGACTCTGTGCAGTAGTCCTTATAACTGCTACTACGTCTGCTCCCTGTCTTGCAGCTGCCTGGGCCTGGGTAATGTCCTCGTGGATATTTCCAGTTGCCACTATTACATATAGATATGGCTTAGGACCTTCTCCTATGGTATCAAGATATTCCTGTCTCTTGTCCTTGTTGCCTTTTATTCTTTCTGTAGTTTCCTTTGCTATTTCGTTTACCTTTGCAAATATTTGGTCATTGTCTGCTATTGGCAGCTTTGTAATGTCAATTTCACCGGCATTGATTCCTTCAGCAATTTCCTGAGGGCTTAGTCCTGTGTTGACCATAGCATTTCCAATCCAGAATGCGGCACCCTGTGCAAGTCCTCCGCCTTCCTTTATATTGTCAACCAATACATTTGGAAGGGGCTTTTCTATCTCATCAACTCCGTCTATTCCCAGAAGTCTGGCAACGGTTCTCTCCACCGTAACAGTGGTATGTTTGTCTATAAATTCCTGTGTTTCATTAGCTATGTTTTTCGCCGCGTTTCTTGCGCTGCTTATGACTTCAGGATTAAGGTTTAGTTTACTTTTCAACAATATCACTTCCTTTTAAAATTTTGTTGGCGGAGTCAATTATTTCCTCCTGCAGTCCCATAAGCTCTGCAATGTTTATTGCATCTCTAGGAACTTGGCCCATGCTGTCTGCAGCTATCAGCCTGTAATCCATGTTTTGCCCTATTATGTCCATTCCCTTTTGGGGATTTTCTGTAAGATTTTTTCTGATGTCTTCCATATCTGTATCCTTAAGACCTGCAACCTGGAGCTTTTGTACTTCTTCTCCTGCTGCACCGTCAAAGTGTGTGGTTACTACTGATATGGACTTCTTGTCTGCCAGGTAGCCAATTATGCTCTTGGTTATAGCATATCCTTCAACAGGATTTGTACCTCCTGCCAGTTCGTCTATGAGTATAAGACATCTTTCATTGGCCCTTTCAAGGGCTCTTTTAATATTGCATATCTCAGCTCCAAAGGTGGAAAGACCTTTCTCAACGGACTGTTCGTCCCCTATGGATATGAAGATATTTTGAGAAAGGCCCAGACTGCAGGATTTACATGGTACATGAAGTCCAAGTGCCCCTGCAGCCGCCACAAGACCAATCATCTTGAGACTTACTGTCTTTCCGCCCATGTTGGCTCCAGTAATGCAGGTTGCCGGCCTGTCAAGTTTTACGGAAACTGGAACATAGGATTTGTTCTTGTTGATAAGTGCCTCTTGTGTCTTAAGGTGACGCCCTTCATTTATTATTATTCTATGATCTTTTATTATTTGAGGTCGTATGGAGCTTGTCACCTTTGACTCTCTTAATTTTGCCAGGACCAGATCAATCTTCCCGATTGCTTTGAAGTCAATGTAGAATCTATCACTGCACTCTCCGATTTTCTCCGACAGTTTTGCCATTATTCTGTATTCTTCCTCTTCTTCCACTAGCTTCAGCTTGTTTATCTCCACTATCATTTCATCGATCTCTGCCGTGTTTTTTATGGAGTATAAAATGCCTGTTCCTGTTTCAGAGGATGGATAAATCCTTGAGTCTTGGTCCATTTTACCTATAAGTTCAGTCTCTGTCTTGTTAAGGGAAATATCTCCCTTGAGATTGATTCTTAGCTCATAATCCTTCTTGAGACTGTTCTTCACTTGAGTTTTTATTTCCTTAATCTTTCTGTTAAGGATGTTTTTTTCTTTTCTTGTTGCTTGCAGTTTGTCCGAGTAGGAGTCGTATATATAAAAGGTATTGAGACCTTCCTGACCTGGGTCAAGAAGTTTTACAATATCAGAAAGACTTTTTACTCTGATTTCATCAAAGGGACAGTCTCCTTTTAGTATGCTTGAAGTTTTCTCAATGA
>CAZFYP010000064.1:0-13558 GCA_964523535.1 uncultured Clostridia bacterium | reverse complement strand
GTAATTACAAGGCTCGGGAGATATTTTGTTTCCACACAAACTAATCAAGAGCCAAAAATATTTAGAATAAAAAAAGACAAGGAGCTTTTCTTGAAAGCAATCCTTGTCTTTTTTATATTTAAAATTCATTTAAAGTTTATATTTGATTTTAGAGAAATCCTTGATCGATATTATCAAGTTCCACCATGACGCATGAAAAGACTACGTTTATATCATTATCTGTTGCTATTTTAACTATTCTTGGATCTCTGGTGCCTGGTTGCATCCAGATGTTTTTGATGCCTAGGTCTATGACATCCTGGATGAGTTTAAGTCCTGCTTCCGGATTTACAATAAATCCAACAACGTCTATTTTCTCAGGAATATCCTTAATTGATTTGTATGCTTTTACTCCGTCAATCTCCTCATATTTTGGAGATACGGGGTATACTGTGTTTCCATTGTCCAAAAGGGCCTTGAACATCTGGTAGCCGAACTTGTCTTTTTTTTGTGTTGCTCCGACTACAGCCCATTTTTGAAGATCAAGCATTTTTTTGGATTTCATGTTTTACCCCCATTCTATCAAGCAGAAGGCCTGATGTATTCTTTTTAATATTTTAACACATGAAGACGGATTTATCAACGAATAATACCGGGAGGGGGTATGACGATGATGGCTAATGATGACTCCGGAGAAATTCCTATGACTTTGATAATGTAGTTGAGTACCTGGTTAATCTTGATGAATCTATGATCAGTCTTGAGGACTTGCCTGGAAATATGACTGGGCATGGAGTTGGCAAAGGGGAACAATCGGTACATAAAACCCGTTGTTCCCATTAATGTTATTGAAAGATCTTGATTTTACTAATTGAGGTCTTTTTTTATATCCTGTAATCCTTCCTATGACTGGATTTGATAAAAATTTTGTTTGATTGCTATATTGGCACGGATATTGCTTTATATATTATAAATGAAATTTAAATTGCAAGTTCGTTGAAAATGGAGGTATTACATGAATGAATCAAAAACTACAAAAGCATATCATCTTTACTCTGAAGAGAAGGAGACTTATGGAGATATAGTAAAACAATGGAGAAAAATGAAGAAGGGCATGAAGGATAGTACTGGTGAAGACCGTGAAATGAGGTGGAGTTACTCCAATGGTATGTTCAGATATTTCGATAATGCGGGAAAAGAAATAACGGACAACAATCCCTATGTTAACATAGTGGATCTTGAGGAGTTTGATCTGTCTATCCTTAATCATCCCATGCCCGTGGACCCTCCGGCCTTCAACAACAAGAACCGACTTAATTTCTTTGGGTCTCTAATGGATGAATACTCTGACAATGCGGAGTGGCAGAAAAAGCATCTTACAGAATCCTTCGAGAGAATCATGAAAGAAGCCAAGGGTAAAGACCTGCCTCCTGTAGCTGAAAAGAAAGAGACTGACCTTGTAAAGCTAAAATCAGAAATAATTGATTATGCCAAATCATTGGGTTTTGTAAGCATAGGAGTAACTAAGATAGATAGAAGATTCGTATCCGTAGAGGTGGATGACGATCTTATATATGACACAATGATTATAATGGGATATGAGATGCCCTATGATGTAGTTCACAATTATCCTAATCCCAAGCATGATACTCCGGCATACTATGGATATTCACACTGTGCCAGATATGTCCACGATGTAGCTGACTTTATTAGAGCAAAGGGTCATGACTGCAGGGCAAGAAGCTGGGAAGGATTCATCAAGTATTCAGTACATGCAGTCAATGCTGGAATGGGTAATTTTTCCACCTTTGGTATTTGTCATACACCTGAAGTTGGAACCAGGCTCAAGTATTGTTCGGTCATAATAGATGCTGAATTGCCTCTTGACAAGCCAAAGGATTTCAACATTGAAGAGTTCTGTGCAAGATGCCGCATGTGCCAGAAATCCTGCCCATCAGGAGCCATTCCCAAGGAAGAACACAGATACAGAGGAACAATGAAGAGAACCACAAATCATATTAAATGTTTCGATAGCATGGCATCCATGCATGAATGTGTAAGGTGTATAAGGGTGTGTCCAATCAGCATGATAGGATATGAAAATGCCATGGATTCCCTGCCCCAGTACTATATGTACAATCTTGAGACAGAGAATTATGACATGGAAGAATTGAAAAAAGGAAGGTAGGGATCAATGAATAATAGATATTCCATACAAGGTGATGTAAATAATAGAGGTTCAAATATTTTATCTGCGGACAGGACTTTTAAGGATATTCTTCTTAAGGAAGCGGGAGGAATGATAGAGAACAGAAGGGTAAAGATGATACAGATAGGAGGACCTCTGGGTAAATGCATAAACAATGAGGAGATAAATCTCACTATTGGACAGCTTGAAGGAGATGCCATGACCAAGGACATCTACTATTTCAGCAATCTCTTGTGCCCTGTAGACTATCTGCGGTTTATTACAAGATACATGATCAGGGAAGTCAAGCATGATACTGACCGAATGAGAAAGCTAAATGAACTCGTGGAGAAGATAGCCCAGGGACAATCTACTGTTAGAGATCTTGAAGATATTAAGATGATGACTGCTGGCTCCGTAGATACAAAGGCTGATGAACTTTTTAATCAAGTATTCAATACTGTAATGGAAAAATATGAAGATGAGATAATGGAACACATAGATGACAGGAAATGCAGAAATGGTATTTGTCGGGGACTCATAGTGAGCCAGTGCATAAATGCCTGTCCTGCAGGAATTAACATTCCAGGCTATGTTGAGCTTATGAAGAGAGACATGCATAAGGAAGCCTACGCACTCATGAGACAGGAAAATCCTCTTTCCTTCATATGCGGCAAGGTCTGTGCCCGTCCATGTGAAGACAGGTGCAGAAGAAGGGAGATTGAGTCTACAGTAGGAGTAAGGGCACTTCAGCGTTTTGCAGCAAGTGCAGCACTTGACGGATATGAAGAAGATAGACTGCCAAGTAATGGAAAGAGTATAGGAATTATCGGAGCTGGCCCCGGAGGACTTACAAGTGCATATTATCTTGCCAGGTCAGGCTATGATGTTACCATTTATGAAGCTGAGAAGCATGTTGGCGGAATGCTTGCCTTTGGAGTGCCATCTTACAGGCTTCCCTATGAAGACATACTTAAGGAAGTCAAGACCATAGAAGCCCACGGAGTCAAGATATTGACGGAAACCAGAGTGGGAGTGGACATAGAATTTGATCAGATTAGAAAAAGCCACGATGCGGTTCTGGTAGCCAGTGGATGCCATGTTGGCAATACCCTTCCCGGATATGACAATCCAAATGTTGAAACTGCAGCATCTTTCCTGAGACAGGTGAGACTTGAGGACAGGAAAACAATTGGAAAAAGAGTACTGGTAGTAGGTGGCGGAGATGTTTCCATGGACGCTCTTCGTACATCCATAAGGCTTGGAGCCGAAACCGCCAGCCTTGTTTCTCTTGAATCCTATGAGGAAATGCCTGCAGGAATGGAGGAAAGAGTACAGGCAGTTGAAGAGAATGCAGAACTTCTCAATGGATGGGGAGTCAAGGATTTGGAATTTGCTGATGAAATCACTGTAACACTTAAGGAATGTACCAGAGTCTTTGATGATTCATACAGGTTCAGCCCCCACTACAATGAGGACAATACCAGGGAAATAAAGGTTGATACAGTAATACTTGCCATAGGCCAGAAACCTGATCTTTCTTATTTGCCTGAAGATATTAATAAGTTCAGAGGGTTTGCATCTGTGGATAAAAGGACATATGAAACAAGTATGGAAGGAGTCTTTGCAGTAGGTGATGCAAGTAAACCTTCCATAGCCATTGAAGCAATAGCAGGAGGAAAGAAGGCTGCATCAAGCATGGACAGATATCTTGGTGGTAGGGGCTTATATACCGGAAAGACTATAGAAATACCCGAATCACCTCTTAAGATAACAACCTGGGACGATCCACTGACCCTTGAGAACCACCTGGAAGCTGATGCGAGAAAGGACAGTTTTAGGGAAATAAGCCATGAATATACACTTGAAGAAGCAAAGCTTGAAGCCAGCAGGTGTATGAGGTGCGACAGGAACTCAAGAAGGCCCCTTCTTCTAACACCTAGAAGATAAGGTTAAATTACATATAAATAAAATTACTTAATAAGGAGACAAATATGAAAAAACTTTTTACAGGAAACGAGGCTGTAGCCAGAGGTGCCTATGAGGCGGGAGTTAGATTGGCAAGTGCCTATCCTGGAACGCCAAGCACAGAAATACTTGAGAATATCTCGAAATACAAAGAGGTATATTCGGAATGGGCACCAAATGAAAAAGTTGCTCTGGAAGCTGCTATAGGAGGTTCTATTGCAGGAGCTAGAACGATTGCATCAATGAAGCATGTTGGTGTAAATGTAGCAGCAGATCCCTTGTTTACATTTGCTTATACTGGAGTCAACGGAGGAATGGTTTTAATAACTGCAGATGAACCGGGAATGCATTCATCCCAGAATGAACAGGATAATAGAAACTATGCTAAATTTGCAAAGATACCCATGCTTGAACCATCAGACAGTCAGGAATCAAAGGATATGATTGGAGTAGCTTTTGAAATTAGCGAAAACTTTGATACGCCTGTGCTTTTTAGAATGACTACAAGGGTATGCCATTCAAAAAGCATAGTTGAATGTTCCGATAGAAAAGAAGTTGAAATAAAGAAGTATGAAAAAGACATAGAAAAATATATGGCTGTACCTGCCCATGCAAGAAAGCTCAGAGTGAAGGTTGAAGAAAGAATTACAAAGCTTGAAAAATACTCCAATAAAACTGAACTCAACTACACGGTTATGAATGAATCTAAGACAGGAGTTATAGCTTCGGGAATGTCCTATACCTATGCCAGGGAAGTATTTGGAGATACGGTGTCATATTTTAAGCTTGGCTTTACATATCCTCTTCCTATGGAAAAAATCAGGGACTTTGCAGGAAACTTCGACAAAATCTATGTAGTAGAAGAAAATGACCCCTTCATAGAAGAACAAATGAAGGCTGCAGGCATAGATTGTATTGGCAAGGATATATTCCCCTATATGGGAGAGATGACGCCGGATGTAATCAGGCAGTCGGTTTTTGGTGAGATGAAAGCTTCTGTTGAATGTAATGAAGAGAAAATCGTATCTAGACCTCCAACTTTTTGCGCAGGTTGTCCCCACAGAGGATTCTTCTATGAACTGGGTAAGAGAAAGAACGTTATGATAGCCGGAGACATAGGATGCTACGGTCTTGCCTTTGCAGAACCATATAATGCCATGGATTACAATATATGTATGGGTGCAAGTCTTAGTACGGGACATGGAGCCCAGAAGGTCTTTAATATGATTGAAGACAACAAGATGAAGGTTGTATCCGTATTAGGAGATTCAACATTCTTCCATACTGGTATGAATTCTCTTGTTGAAGTTGTCTACAACAACAGTGATACAGTCAATATAATACTGGATAATAGGACAACAGGAATGACGGGCCATCAGAATAATCCGGGTTCGGGATTTACTGCTCAGGGCAGACCATCTAAAATCATTGAAATCGAACCTGTTGTAAGAGCTCTAGGAGTGAAACATATAAGAAATATTGATCCAAATAACTTGAAGGAAGTCAAGGAAGCTCTGGACTGGGCTCTTGATCTTGATGAACCTTCAGTGATAATTACAAGATGGCCTTGCGTACTTAAGAAGTTCTCTGAAGCGGATAAAGAAGAATTCGATGGACTTTTCCAAAGCAAGTGCAGCGTTGACCAAGATAAATGCATAGGTTGTAGAAAATGCATGAAGGTGGGATGTCCTGCTCTGTCATTTGATAAAGAAAAGAAGAAAGCTTTTATTGACCCTAATCAGTGTGTGGGATGCGAGGTATGTGCTCAGACATGTCCCGTTGATGCAATATCAAAGGAGGTAAATTAATGACTAACAGCATAATATTGGTAGGTGTAGGTGGCCAGGGAACAATCCTTGCAAGTAAGTTGTTGGTGACGGGTCTCATGGAATCCGGATATGATGTGAAGATGAGTGAGATTCACGGTATGAGCCAGAGGGGAGGTTCTGTTTCCTCCCGGGTTAGATATGGGAAAAAAGTTGAATCACCTGTTATTGAGCGTGGAGGAGCGGACATTTTAGTTGCCTTCGAAAAGATGGAGGCCCTTAGATGGATTGGCTACCTTAAGAAAGGCGGCAAGGCAGTTGTAAATGATTTTGAAATAGAATCAATGCCTATCAAGAACGGATCTTGTCCATATCCTTCAGGTATTAATGAAGAACTTGAGAAGGTTGCTGATGCAAAAATATTTGATGCAGCTAAAATAGCTGAAGACCTTGGAAACCCAAAGGTAATGAATGTTATTCTTCTTGGATCTCTTGTAAAGAATATGGGCATAACAGATGTTGACTGGGAGAAAGTAATATCCGAGAATGTAAAGCCTAAGTTTGTAGACTTGAACCTTGAAGCATTTAGAAGGGGCATGGAAACAGAATAAATTCCTGCAACCAGGGATAGTGCTCCTGCTATTACCATTATTAGCCAGAAGGCATTTGGATTGTTTGCCATATCAAGAAGCCCCAGCAGTAACGGCTGGGGCTTCTTATCCTAATACAAAATGGCAAAATAATGTATATTGGGCTTGATTAACTTACGCTTTCTATTTGTGTTTTGTATTCCATATTTGAAAGCCTTTCATATGATTCGAATCTTTCGGCGGCATCCTGTGCTGCCTTTTCGAAAAGCTCTTCTGCCACATCAGGGAATTTCTTGGCAAGAGAAGTATATCTTACTTCATCCATTAGGAAACTTCTGAAGGATTCACTTGGTGCCTTTGAATCAAGAAGGAATGGATTTTGACCAAGATCCTTGAGTTCAGGATTGAATCTGTATAAATGCCAGTAACCTGACTTGACTGCATCTGCCTGACGGTTTTGTGAATTGCTCATACCGCCCTTGATTCCATGATTTACACATGGAGCATAGGCTATTATCAATGATGGTCCATCATAAGCTTCTGCTTCCTTTATGGCTTTAAGTGTCTGATTCCTGTTGGCACCCATTGCGATTTGTGCTACGTATACATAGCCATAGCTCATGGCCATCATTCCAAGATCTTTCTTCTTCGTCTTCTTTCCGCTTGCTGCAAACTGTGCAACTGCTGCCGTTGGAGTAGCCTTTGAAGACTGTCCTCCTGTATTTGAATATACTTCCGTATCTACAACGATGACATTTACATTTTCTCCTGAAGCCAGTACATGGTCAAGTCCACCGTAGCCGATATCATAAGCCCATCCATCTCCACCAACAATCCACTGTGATGGTTTTATAAGATAGTCCGTTCTATTGGCAATATCCTTAAGTGCTTCCGATTCAATGTTCTGGTTTGATTTCAATGCTTTTATGACTCTTTCAGATCTTTCTCTTGTTTCTTCACTTACATCAAAATTTACTTCCCAATCAGTCAGGGCATCTTTCAATTCTCCATCTGGAAGTTCTGCAACTGCTTGCAACGCCTTGCTTCTCAGACGTTTCCTGACTGCAGAATTACCCAGGAACATTCCATAGCCATATTCGGCAGTGTCTTCAAAGAGGGAACATCCCCATGATGGTCCGTGACCCTTTGTATTTGTAGTATATGGAACTTCTGGTGAACCACCCCATATATGGGTACATCCTGCTGAATTGGCAATCATCATCCTGTCCCCAAAGAGTTGAGTCATAAGTTTAACATATGGAGTTTCACCACAACCTGCACAAGCGCCGCTGAATTCAACATAAGGCTTAAGGAACTGACTTCCCTTTACAGTAAACTTCTGCTTTTGACTTATTTCCTTCATGGAAACATTCTTTTCAGTGTATTCCCAGTTTGTATTCATAGTTTCCTTTAATGGTTCAAAGGCTACCATTTCAAGTGCATCAACAGGACATGACTTGACACATACACCACAACCGGTACAGTCCATTCCTGAAATGGCAAGATGATACTTCATTCCGTCATAACCCTTGGCATCAAGCATTTCGTAGCAAGCAGGAGCATTTTTTGCTTCCAGGTCATCTACCAATGCCGGTCTTATTACGGCATGTGAACATACATATGAACATTGGTTGCACTGAATACACTTGTCCTTGTTCCACTTAGGAACTTCTATTGCAATTCCCCTCTTTTCCCATTTTGTTATACTGTCTGGGAAACTGCCATCTTCTCTTCCGTTGAATGTTGAAACTGGAAGTTCATTTCCTTCCTGACGGGCAATTTTCTTCATTACATTTTTAACGAAATCAGGCATGTCTGCAGGATGTTCTGTAGTTTCAAGATCAGCATCTATCCAGGTCTCAGGTACTTGTATTTCATTTATCATCTGTATACCCTTGTCAATGGCTGCGTTGTTCATGTCCACTATGGTTTGGCCTTTATGTCCATATGATTTTTCAACTTCTTCCTTAAGATATTTTACTGCATCATCTATTGGAAGTACACCGCTAAGCTTGAAAAATCCAGCCTGCATAATCATGTTTATGCGACCTCCAAGACCTATTTCTCTTGCTATATCTACAGCATTCAAGGTATAGAACTTAGCTTTCTTTTCTGCTATTCTACGCTTGAGGCTGCCAGGTAGCATTTCTTCCAAATCATCCGCAGACCATATTGTGTTAAGAAGGAAAGTTCCACCTTCTTTAAGGTCTTCAACAAGGTCGTATTTGTCTACATAGGACTGGTTATGGCAGGCTATGAAATCTGCCGATGATATCAGGTATGAACCCTTTATTGCTTTTGGACCCATCCTCAGGTGAGATATTGTAACGCCGCCTGATTTCTTTGAGTCATATGCAAAGTATGCCTGTGCATTGTAGTCTGTATGGTTTCCTATAATTTTAACGGCTGACTTGTTGGCTCCTACAGTACCGTCAGCACCAAGTCCCCAGAATTTAAATGAGAAGTTTTCCTCTGGTGTTGTAGAAAACTGTTCTTCATACTTGGGAAGTGAGAGGCCTGTAACATCATCGTTTATTGATACTGTGAAATTGTTCTTTGCGTTCTTGCTTCTAAGGTTTTCATATACAGCCATTACATCTGCAGGAGTGAAGTCTTTCGAACCAAGACCGTAACGACCACCTATTACAATAGGCCCGCTGTCCATGTCTGCAAATACATTTCTTATATCAAGATACAAGGGTTCCCCCATTGCTCCAGGCTCTTTAGTTCTGTCAAGTACACATATCCTTTTTACAGTTTCAGGCAGTTCCTTGAGGAAGTAATCAGCAGCGAAAGGTCTGTAAAGATGCACTTCCATTAGGCCGAATTTTTTTCCCCTTGCATTCATGTAGTCTATGGTTTCTTTGACAACACCTGTTGAAGAACCCATGGATATGATAACATCTTCTGCATCATGGGCTCCGTAATAGTTGAAAAGCTTGTAGTCTGTTCCGCAAAGATCATTTATGTCATTCATGTATTTTTCAACTATTCCAGGAATGGCATCATAAAACTTGTTTACGGATTCCCTGGTCTGGAAATATATGTCAGGATTTTGAGCAGTTCCTCTAATGGCAGGATGATCAGGATTCAGTGCATTTTCTCTAAATGATTTAATTGCATCGAAATCCACTAATTCCTTAAGTGCATCATATTCAAGAACTTCTATTTTTTGATATTCGTGGCTTGTTCTGAATCCATCAAAGAAGTGAAGGAAAGGTATCCTGCTTTTGATAGCTGCCAAGTGCGAAACACAAGCCATGTGAAAGGCTTCCTGTACGCTGCCTGATGCAAGTAAGGCAAATCCAGTCTGACGACAGCTCATTGCATCCTGGTGGTCTCCGAAAATTGACAGAGCATTTGATGCTACTGCACGGGAACTTACGTGGAATACTCCTGGAAGCAGTTCTCCTGCAATCTTGTACATGTTTGGAAGCATGAGCATAAGTCCCTGGCTTGCTGTATAGGTTGAACACAGTGCACCACCTTGCAAGGCTCCGTGAAGGGCACCGGCTGCCCCGCCTTCTGCCTGGAGTTCTCTTACTTCAACTGTTTCTCCAAAAATATTCTTGACTCCATTGGCACTCCATTCATCAACCAACTCGGCCATTTGGCTTGATGGTGTGATTGGATAAATGGTTGCAACTTCTGTGAATGCATAGGACGCATATGCGGCTGCTGTGTTTCCATCCATAGTTGCTTTTCTTAGATTCTTGTTCATGGAAATATCTCCTTAATAATTTAGTTAATAACAGATGATTTTGATTGGTTGTTATTCGAAAAAATTGTTGTTGAAACTATTTTATTTAGTTGTTAATTGATAATTGTTTAACGTTAAAAATACATTAACACAGCTTTAAGAACAAGTCAACACAAATCTTATAATACAATACACAATGCCATATTATAGTACAATAAAATAGCGGTTTATTTAAATTGAGAAAACACAAGAAATGCCAGTACTTATATGGATTATATTTTGGGCTTGAAGAAGCCGAAAAAAATGCAGGAGTAACTTATTTGTATAATATTTATACTCACATTAGAACGAAGAAACAATAATAAATATGTAGGTAATTATAAAATATTGACTTATTTGATAATAATTTAACATAATTGTGAATTTCTCTTGACAAGCTATACTGATTTGGAATAATATAAAAATGATTTTGGTGGTACGAATATTCGATATGAAAATATCCAAATATATGGAATTTAAGATAAGTATATGTTGGAACTTCTCTAGTTGCAGTTGATGAAAAAATCAAACTGGGAGAGTTCAAATGGAATTAAAAGAATTAATAGATAAAGTGAATAACATTTGCATAGAAATAGATGGATCCATGGCTATATTGACTATGAATAGACCCAAAGCACTGAACGCACTAAACGAGGAAACCATGAAAGAAATGATATCACTTATGGAATGTATAGATAGTGATGAATCTATTGGTGGTGTCATAATAAGAGCTGAGGGTAAAGGCTTTATAGCAGGAGCAGATATATCAGAATTTGTCCCTCTTGATGCTATGGGCGGTAGAAAATTTGCACAGTTGGGGCAGGCATGTTGTTCTTCGATTGAGAAAATGGAAAAGCCTGTTATTGCAGCAATCAATGGATATGCTCTAGGTGGTGGAAATGAAATTTCCATGGCTTGTGATATAAGAATAGCAAGCACCAAGGCTGTTTTTGGTCAACCGGAAGTTAATTTGGGAATTATGCCATGCTTTGGAGGAACACAAAGACTTGCAAGACTGGTTGGGTATGGAATTGCAAAGGAACTTATTTTTACTGCGAGACAAGTTAAGGCCGATGAAGCTTTAAGGCTTGGTCTGGTAAACAAGGTTGTTGAATCTGAAGAACTTCTATATGCAGCAAAGGAAATGATGAATACTATATTGTCAAAAGCTCCTATGGCTGTGTCCATGTGCAAGGTTGCAATCAACAAAGGTAAGGAAATGGATATTGACAATGCTCTTGAGCTTGAAAGTGATGTTACGGGACTTTTATTTGCTACTGAGGATAAGGTTGAAGGAGTAGCGGCCTTTCTTGAAAAAAGGAAAGCTGAATTTAAAGGCAATAGAAAAGAAATGATGAGAAAATAATAGATTTTTTAGACGGTGTGGAATCCAGTTGTTTAACTGTTTCGATACCGTCTTTTTTTTATGTCTTAAAAAGTGCCATAATAAAACTAATATGACAGTAGTGTTGTTTTTGGGAAAAAGTTTTCAAAAAAATATCTTGCTTTATATTATTTCATATGTTAATGTTAATGTACAAGATAGTAGTACAACGTACCACATAATAAAACAAAA
Organism: uncultured Clostridia bacterium; assembly: GCA_964523535.1. Taxonomy (GTDB): domain Bacteria; phylum Bacillota; class Clostridia; order Tissierellales; family Dethiosulfatibacteraceae; genus Dethiosulfatibacter. The sequence goes on along the minus strand of CAZFYP010000064.1, from coordinate 1,752 downwards.
CATGGAGGTTAACAAAATGGCAAGAAGAAAAAGTATATTGGATCTTTACAAAATGAAAGAGCAAGGGGAAAAATTAAGCTGGATTACAGCATATGACTTCCCAATGGCATCATTTGCAGAGCAGGCAGGAATGGATATGATCCTGGTAGGAGACTCCCTTGGAATGGTCGTAATGGGTTATAATGGAACGGTTCCCGTAACCATGGAAGATTGTATTTCTCACTGTAAGTCAGTAAGAAGAGGTGCGCCTAACACTATGATAGTCGGAGACATGCCTTTTGGTTCATACCAAACTTCAGATGAAGATGCTGTAAAAAATGCAGTTAGATTCCTGAAGGAAGCAGATATGGATTTAATAAAACTTGAAGGTGGAGTTAGAATAGCAAGCAGAATCAGAGCCATAACAGATGCAGGAATAGTGGTTTGTGGACACATAGGTCTTACTCCTCAAAGTTCCGGAGCTCTTGGTGGATTCAAGGCTCAGGGTAGAAAGATTCCTGGAGCAAGGGCAATGATTGAAGATGCTTTGGCAGTACAGGAAGCAGGAGCTAGATTGATTCTTCTGGAGGCTATGCCGCCTGAGTTGACTGCATTCATTACTGAACTATTGGATATTCCGGTTTACTCAATTGGAGCTGGAGAGCCATGTGACGGACAACTTATAATCTGTGGAGACATGCTGGGAATGTTCCAGGCATTCACACCAAAATTCGTTAAGAAATATGCCAATGTTGCAGAAGTAATGACAAATGCAATGAAAGAATACGTAGCTGATGTTAAGGCATCTAAATTCCCGGAAGACAAGCATGTATACCATGCGCAGGATAGCCTGGAAGATTTCGAGAAATTATTTAACGAATACAGAAAATAAATTAAATATAGCTGATTAGCCCCTAACTAATTGTAATTGACTGGCTGGTGGAGGGGGCCGCCCTCCACCTGGTCAAAATATATACTTTTTAGGGAAATAAATAAAAAAACAGAGTAGATGAGATGCGTAAAGTGTCAAAGGATGGGATGTTGCCTTTGAACGAAGGGGAGACCCGCGTTATTTTATCGCTTCCGCTGTTGCAATTAAGCAATTTCATAATTTTAATTATTTAAATGGTTGCTAAAGAAAAAAGAATAATGACGATTATTAAAATGCCGGTATTGATTGTATAAGTGGAAGCATTGCTCATAAGGAGGAAACAATGAGTAATGCTTTTATTACTAAAGGCAAAAAAAGCAGAATGAAAACGGACACAATGGTAAAGGTAGGGCTAATGATAGCTCTAAGCGTGGTACTTAAACTGGTGCTTGAGGTATATGTGCCTCTTGCAGGACTTCCTGCACTGAGGATAAATTTCACATCGGTACCGGTTATGCTAAGCGGCATAATATGCGGACCGCTGGCAGGACTGATGACAGGAGCACTGTCAGACCTTATATGCTTCGTAGTCAAGCCGGGAGGAGCATTCTTTCCAGGATTTACACTTTCAAGTGCCCTGGTAGGATTCATACCGGGACTGATTTACAAGTATATGAAGAAGGATATGAACTACAATATCCTTAACACTGTATTCATAGTATTAATAGCGGCAGGATTCGCAGGAGTCTTTATTTCAAGACAAGTCATAACATTTGAACAAGGGACAATACTTTACAACGGTCAAGCCATAAGCTGGATATTCCCTGTTCTATTTGTAATACTTACTGCAGCATTCATCTACATACCAATAAAGACAAGTGCAAATGTAGAAGGAATAAGGA
>CAZFYP010000063.1:4568-13846 GCA_964523535.1 uncultured Clostridia bacterium | reverse complement strand
GCTGACAGGATCGACATCAAATTCAAACATAATATACCTCCCCGATTATGCTATTTAAAGTATAGCATAAAAATAGTCAATTTCAATTTATTTTATCATATTTAATAATCTTTTTAACAATTACATTAAAGCTATCGAATATTCTAAGTCCGAATACCAACATTACTACCAGATATAATGAAATACCCAGATTTTCACCAAGAAATGCAAGGAAACAAGCGAATATTATTTCACATATTACAAGCAATATTTCCTTTGAAACATCCAATTCTTTTTTTGAATCCATAATAATCCTTAAAAGGCTTTCCAGTAAAATCAAAATTGTAAGGGTTATATACAGAGTATAAGTCGCGTTGTATGTCAAAGTCAGTGCAAGTCCCATTAAAAATCCAATAATTGTCCCTATACCTGCGATCAACATGATATCACCACCATCCTTAATTTTTTATATAGTAAAACTCAATTTCTTCTGTATATTTTGGTATAAGAATAAAATTGCTTTTCATCGTTTCTATACCTATTCCATAAACAGTTTTCAAATTGTATGCATAGGTATTCGGTGCATTAATGGCAGCCGATAATTCATCCTTGTTTCCTATTGCCTTTATAATGAAAGGTGCCGCAATACCTTCTCCATTAACCCTTATTAGAGGACCAATACATACAACTTCAGTATTTGAGAGTATTCTTTTTCCATTTATGGAAACAGCCTCTGCGCCGGCACTTATCAAATCATTGATTATTATGGTAACATCAATGTCATGAATGAGGTCATAGTTTATATTGCCTACACTTTCTTCCATATTGTCAGAAAGCTTGATCATGACACCTTGGCCTCTTAGATTTGTATACCCGGCTATTCCTTTCATCTTATCTATTTCATCATTCAAATAAACAGATATATCATCTTCATCATTATTAAGCATTTCAAATTCCGTAAGTTTATTCTTACTTTTTTCTATGATGTTTTTAATATCCTCAATCTCCTGATTGATCATATTCACTTCACTGGCAAGGCTTGAGACCGTATTGATATTTATAAATACGAAATCCTTTGATTCATTGATTATCTGAGTTCCCAGTAAAAAGCCTATCATCAGTGACAAGACCAATACTGCAATTCCCTTTTTCATAACACCACCATCTTTATTCATATGGTTGAGCATATTTGAAATCCACAGTTTTCAATTGCCTTTGTATTTGTATTTCATCTTCAACCTTTATATCAACATTAAAATTCAAATTCTTCATTTCCCAAACAACTCCACCCTTGAAATTCAAAACAGACTCAAGTGTCTGCGTATTTCCTATTGCCTTTATTTCAATAGGCGGTATGACCGACATCCCGTTAATGTTCAGATGAGTACCAACAGGTACTATTTCAGTATAGTTTGTATGTCGGTGTCCGTTAATGGAAATAGCTTCTGCTCCGGCTGCATTTAGATTGCTTAAAACAAGCAAAATATATTCATAGTTGTATATAAGGTTTGAATTGAATTCACTAAACTGGTCATCCGTATCGGGATTATCAAGGGTAATTACCACGCCAGGACCTGAAACATCTGTATATCCTGACATTATCTTGAATTTTTCCAGCTCTTCTGTCAGATTTTTTACATAAATGCTTTCCTCTGCTGCAGCACTTTCATATTCCTTTAATATGCTTTCAATTTCATTCAAATCCGTAACCAACTGTTCCTTTTCCTCTGCGGCATTATTCAATTCATTTTTCAATTCATTTACCTTTTGTGAAATTTCAGTTTCACCTGAAGTGTTTTTTACTACCTGATATTGAAAGGCAAGTATAAAGCCCAGTACAAGGCTGATAAATAAAATCAACAATTTATTCTTCAAAAGGGACCTCCGAATCTTCAGAACTTATATAAACAGGATTTTCTCCTCTGGTAAAATCAATTAGACCATTGATATCCTGATTTTTATCCGTTCTTTCATCTACAATATTTTTGCTGAAAGCAAGCTGGTATTTCAAGTCCTTCATCTGGTCCATTTTCACCAAAGTACCGCTGTCCAAATAAACATAAACATCATCACCTGAAATTTTAAGCTTGTTTACATAAACCATATCGTTCAAACTAATATAATACATTAAATCAACGATTAAATCAAAGGAAATATTGTTTTCCGTGAATAAAATTTCTTTCCCCATTTGGCATTCAAATACGTTGTCGTTTCCTAAAACCATGTAGTTTTCAATTAATTCATCAGTTTCCTGCAAGGGGGTTCCTTCAAAATCCAGGATTATTGTAGAATCAAAAGACATAAACAATATTTCACCGGTCCTTTCCACCACTTGAATGTCAATGCCATCAGGATATTTTTTACTTACACTTGTCTCCTTTATATAAGGAAGCTCGTTAATATTCTCAACTACACTTTTCTTGTTGATGAAAATAATATTTTCACCCTTTCTCAATCCGGAATCACCAATTATATCATCTGCAGATAAAATTGTATTCCCGTTTACATTTATTTGATCAAGAAAAAAGAAATCAGTATAATAGACAGAATAATAGACTCCTGCCAGAGCAGCAAACACCGCAAGTGAAATCAGCATTTTTCTGATTTTTTTCTTTCTTCTTTCTTTTCTTCTTTCTTCTCTTCTATTTTTTCTTTGTATTTTCCACGATTCATCAAATTCATTCATCTTATATTTCTAATACCTTCCAAATAGCATCATTAATCTTTTTATCATAGTCTGAATTTGAAAGTTTTAAACTTTCCGAACTCATCCTACTGTATGTTTCTTTTTTATCAATCAACTCATTTATTATAGCATAAAGTTTTTCACCTGTAACCTCGTCTTCCGTGAGAACATAGGCTGCTCCGGATTTTTCGATGCTCCTTGCATTTTTTTCTTGATGATTTTCAGCAGTATATGCTTTAGGAATCAATACCGAAGGCAAGCCAAGTGAGGTTATTTCTGCTATTGTAATTGCTCCTGAACTACCCAGTACAAGATCGCAGGCATTTAAGGCCTTAGGAGCTTCAAACATATAATCCTTAAGAACAGTATTGTCTGGTATCTCCATTCCTTGTTCCTTCATATCCTTTATGAATCTTTCATAAAGCCTTTTTCCCGTTACATGCATCAATTGTACCCTGTCATCATTCTTCATAAGGCTCATAAGTTCAATAACAGCATTATTGAGACTCAACTGTCCCCCGCTGCCTCCGAATGAATATATGAAAAACCGGTCTCCAACTACATGCATTTCCCTTCTTGATTCTTCTCTATTAAAATCAAACAAATCTTTTCTGACAGGATTTCCAACCAAAATCCTATCCCTGGATTTGATGAAATATTTTCCCGATTCTTCAAAACTCAGCATTACATTGTCACAAATCCTTCCCAGAAGCTTGTTTGTTATTCCAGGATATACATTCTGTTCATGTATCATTGTTTTGATTTTACACAGTTTTGCAGCAAGAACTACAGGTCCTGATACAAATCCACCGGTTCCTATAACCAAGTCAGGTTCTTCTCTCTTCATCAATGTCATTGACTGCAACAGTCCTACAATATTGTTGAAAAGTGTTCTCAAATTCGATGGAGAATAAAGCTTTCTATTTATATACCCTGTCCTTACGGACTTAAACCTTATGTTTCTCTTTGGTACAAGCTCGCTTTCCATACTGTTTTTGGATCCGATATAAAGTATTTCCGCATTAATGTCATTTTCCTTAATTATATCTATAATGGCAAGTGCAGGGGATATATGTCCACCTGTACCACCGCCGCTTAATATGTATTTCATAAATATCTTGTATACCGAGAGTAATCAGTATACATTCCTTTCTTAATTTAAATAATTCACTTCACAATTGTTTTACATTTCTATGTTTTGCTCATGGCTTCCTAACATATAATGATGAATACAGCTATGAAATTACCGATTGGATTATATTGAGTTTTTAGAAATATTCAATAATATACCCACAGAAGCCATGAATATCATCAGAGACGTACCGCCGGCACTTATAAAAGGTAGCGCTATGCCTGTAGGAGGCATCGAAGACGTTACAACGGCTATATGTACAAGCGCCTGTACTCCTATCAATGCTGTGATTCCCACTGATAGAAATGTACCAAACAAATCACTTGCATTTATTGCAATCCTGAAGCCTCTCCAAATAATCACTATATAAAATAGTATAACTATAAAACATCCTATGAAACCAAGTTCCTCTCCTACTATTGAAAAAATGAAATCGTTGTAGCATTCAGGTATATAAAAAAACTTTTGTCTGCTCTTTCCTAGACCAAGACCAAAGAGACCGCCCGTTCCCAAGGCATATATGGACTGAACAACCTGCCATCCTAAACTAGACTTGTATTTAAATGGATCTATGAAGCTTGTGACTCTGAGCATCCTGAATGGTTCATTTATTATAAGATAGGCAATTCCTGAAACACCCATTATCATAGTCAGAATAACATGAAGAATATTAGCACCTGCTGAAAGATACATTATTCCCAGAGTAAGAGCAAGTACAAAACTTGTACTCAGATCATTCTGTATTACAATGACACCTGCAAACAATCCAATCATCATTAGAACGGGAATATATCCTTTTCCGAATTTCTTTATGAACTTGTTGTTTTTTTCTAGAAAGTATGCCATGTATATTATAGCAGTAATCTTTATGATATCTGAAGGCTGAATGCTGACACCGCCTATTCTTATCCATCGCTGTGCCCCGTTTGCTGTAGTACCTGCTGCAGTAAACAATGACAGACCTGACAATATTACTATCCCCAAAAAAACCTTGTTCAGCTTTTTATATATCCTGTAATCTATAAATGATGTAATAATCATTACTACAAATCCTAGAACTCCGGCAATTATCTGCTTCCTCAAAAAATAAAATCCATTTCCCTCGAAATTGTAATAACCATCGGGATAGCTGGAGCTGTATACCATGACAAAACCTAAAAGAACAAGTACAAGTATAGTTAAAAACAGCAACCAGTCAATTGTTTTTCTGTTATCCATTTTTTTTCACCAAATCAAACACCAGATTCTTGAATTCATTTCCTCTTATCATATAGTTTTCATACATATCCCAGCTTGCACAAGCTGGAGACAAAAGAACAATCTCGCCATCATCAGCATTGTTGAATGCATTAATTACGCATTCTTTCAAAGTATCAAATATCTGAAAATCATTAAAACCCTTCTCCTGCATGGTTTTTGCTATTTTATATTTTGTTTCTCCAAAGATGCTGGCTGTCTTAACATTACCTTCCATATTGTTTACAAGAAAACTGAAGTCTTCGCCCTTGTCCATGCCTCCAAGAATTATGTGAACCCGAGATTCAAAACTGTTTATTGCCTTAATTGATGCATCAGTATTAGTGCCCTTTGAATCGTTATAGAAGCTGATACCCTCTACATCCCTTACATATTCGAGTCTATGCTCCACACCTCTAAAATTCTTCAGAACTTTTCTTATTGATTCCATATCAGCTCCGGCAAGACTTGAAGCAAGTATTGCCGCCAAGGAGTTTTCCAAATTATGTAAACCAGGTATGAATATTTCATCAACATCACAGACATATTCAGGTTGAGAAATATTTAGAATGATTTTGTTTCGGTTTACATAAACGCCTTCAACTTTCTTATCAGTTGTAGTAAAATACAGTTTTCTGCACTTTGTATCCTTGATAGTATTCATCAACACATGATTATCGAAGTTAATTATACAATAATCCTTTACAGTCTGATTTTTCATTATCTTAAGCTTGGCGCCAATATAGTTCTCATAAGATTTATGCCAGGATATATGGTCCGGGCTGATATTGGTAATAACAGAAACATTGGTCCTAAAGTCCTTTATTCCGTCAAGCTGAAAAGAACTTAATTCAACAACACCAATGTCATCTGAAGATAAATCCTTGAAATCCCACATGATTCCCGACCCTATATTTCCAGTAACTACTGCACTGCCCTTCCAGTCTTTGATTATTTCTCCAATTAGAGTTGTTGTTGTTGTTTTACCATTTGTACCCGTTATACCTATAAGAAAACTGTCACTGCCGTTTCTATAAGCATATTCAACATCATTGATTATTTCGAGCCCACTTCTTATTGCAGCTTCAATGACCGGATCTTCATTTGGAATTCCTGGACTTTTTATCATCATGGAATACTGATCCATGTCGATATTATCATATGTATTTAAGATATCTATGTCAAATATTCCATTCTCATTCAAAAGCTTCTCAAGTTCTTCCTTTTTCTTCCTGTCAATTACATCAGCTTGTTTATTGTCTGATATCAATCTCTTTAAAGCTGATATACCAGAAATGCCAAGTCCATATATCAATGTTTTTTCTCTTTTCATCTATCTCCCCTTATACGAATATTGCAGCTAGAGCTATTAATCCCGAAACTGCTGCCGCCATATAAAATCTTTTAACTACTTTTGTTTCCTTCCAACCCTTTTCTTCATAATGATGGTGAAGAGGACTCATGAGAAAAACCCTTTTCCTCCTTGTCTTGAATGAAATCACCTGTACCACCACAGAAAGCGTTTCTGCTAAAAATACTGCCCCCAGTACAGGGAATATAATCATAACTCCCGACAAAACCATAATGGCTGAAACCGCACCACCCAGTGCCAGTGAACCTACATCGCCCATAAATACCTTGGCAGGATACTTGTTGTACATCAAAAATCCCAGGCAGCCTCCCATTACAATAGTTGAAAGCTCTACAAGGGTATTACCATTCTGCATTCTGCTTCCAATTACTGAGGCCATTATTATGAAAAAGAAGAAGAAAATTGATGTTATACCAGCAGCAAGTCCGTCGAGGCCGTCTGTCAAATTAACACTGTTTACAATACCTAGTATGACTACAAGTGTAAAGGGAATGTAAATCCATCCAAGATCCAGATATTTTCCTGCAAAGGGAATATATAGACTGCTTCCCAAGTCAGTAAATCCATATTGATAAGAAACAAGAAGAAGAGCAAAAACAAGTTGCCCTGCCAATTTTTGCCAGGCTCTCAATCCAAGGTTTCTTTTCTTTACAACCTTTATATAATCATCAATAAAACCTACTAAGCCAAAACCGACAATTGCAATCACAGTAATCAATGACGCAGTATTCTTTTCAACAAATAAGAAATAAGAAAACAGTATTGCAAACATTATGGCTATGCCTCCCATTGTAGGAGTTCCAGTCTTTACTTTGTGTGATTCAGGTCCTTCATCCCTTATAGTTTGTCCAAACTTCAACTTTTTCAGAAAGGGTATCATAAGCGGTATAAGAAGAGCAGACAAGGCAAGCGATGCAGAAAATGCAAATATTGTATTAGATGTCATTATACTTCTCCTCCAATAATTTTTCTGCAGACTTAATAGATTTCATTGCCAATTCCCTTTCAAAATGAGGAACTTTCCTGTCTTCGACCACCTGATAAGGTTCCGTTGATTTTCCTGCAAGAAGAATCACATCACCCCTTTCGTGGTTCTTTATGAGGTAGTCTATTGCTTGTCCCCTGTCTTCAATTATCATATAGTTATTATGATATTCCGTAACTCCACCAGCTATCTCCCTGCATATGTCAATGGGTTTTTCATATCTTGGATTATCTGATGTAATCATTACAAAATCACAATACTTTCCTGCTACCTTACCCATCAATGATCTTCTTGACCTGTCTCTTCCCCCTCCTGCTCCAAACATAACTATCTTTCTTCCTCTTGCAAACTGATTTATAGTCTCCATTACCTTCTCAAGACCATCTGGTGTATGGGCAAAATCAAGAATTATAGAGCAGTCAAGTTTTGTAGGCAAAAATTCGAATCTTCCAACTACACCCTCCGAAATACTGTATGCCTTTATTACATCATTGATATCAAAACCTTGCTCCACTGCTGCTATAAGTGCACCGCTATAGTTTGAAACATTAAACATTCCCGGTGCCTTAATCACTACTTCATAGGACTGTCCTTCAAATTCAATTACAAATTTGGACTCTTTCTCGTTGATTCTGCAATTGCTGATACTGTAGTCACTTGCTACTTTAGCGGAAAATCCCTTGACCCTTAGTCCTTCTTTCTTAAGTTCTCCATAAAGCCTATTTCCATATTCATCATCAAGATTCACTATGGACAGGTCGCAGTTATAGAAAAACTTCTTCTTTGCCTGATAATAATTTTCCATATTCTTGTGGAAGACAAGATGATCCTTTGTAAGATTTGTAAAGATTCCACACTTGAACTTCAGGTTCTTGACCCTGAAGAGCTCTGTAGAATGGGATGAAACCTCAATGAAACAATTTACAATGTTTTCATCCTTCATCTTCTTCATTAAATTATGCAGATCCGGTGATTCTGGAGTGGTATTGTTAAGCTTGACATGTTTTTCACCAACAACAGCTCCCATGGTTCCAATTATTCCAGATTTTATATTCTTGTAATCATATATGTTCTTCAAAATATATGTGGTGCTTGTTTTTCCATTGGTTCCCGTTACACCAATAAGGTTCAGTCCTTCATCTGGACCGTAAAGAATATAGGATATATCCGTCATGGTCTTCCTGGTATCTTCCACCTTTATATATGAACAATCACCTTTTTCTTCAGGTATATCCTGACAGAGTACTACCTTGCAGCCCTTGCCTAATGCACCCTTAATATATTCGTGCCCATCCCTTTCAAAACCTTTGATAGCCGTAAAAACAGTGTTTGGGCCAGTTTTTCTTGAATCATAGGTTATATCGGTCACATCTGTGTTTTCTTCGCCTTCAAAATCTATATATTCAATTTTTTCAAGTATCCTTTTTATAAGCATCCTAAACCTCTCATTGTCTAATCTTACAATATAATAATACTATTGACGTATAAAATCAACCTGAAATACTCAGGACTAAACACCCTGAGTACCAAAATCATCAATTAAGCATTATTGTTATTACCGAACCTCTCATTACCTCCGTACCTTCCTTTGGATACTGTTCCTTGACTGTCATGTCTTCATCCACATTGATAGTGACATTATGCTCAAGTCCCAGTTTTTCAAGAAGACTGCTGGCATCCTTTATGTTCATACCTGTAACATTTGGGACAGTTACAGCAGAATTTTCAATTTTTACTTTTTCTTCTTCCGTATAAACCGGCGGAACATCCATATATTTAAGAATATCCTCCAGGACATCCCCTATTACCGGTGCTGCTATTGTAGAACCATAATATGAATCCTTTGGCTCGTCTATGATCATTAGGGCAACCACTTCAGGATCATATG
>CAZFYP010000063.1:0-4558 GCA_964523535.1 uncultured Clostridia bacterium | reverse complement strand
AGCAATGAATGAAGTAACATACATGTCTTCAGAGTACTTTCCTCCGATTACCTTCTGTGCCGTTCCTGTTTTTCCACCTACACTATATCCAGGAATATATGCATTTCTACCAGACCCTTCACTTACAACAGATTCCATGGCATACATCATATCATTACAGGTTTCTTCCGAAAAAACCTTTCTTATGACTTCCACTTCATTTTCCTTGACGATATTTCCGTCATTATCCACCAGCTGCTTGACTATTCTAGGTTTGACCAGATAGCCATCATTGCACAAAGAACAGAGTGCCGTAAGCAATTGAATTGGAGTGACCGAAATACCCTGTCCGAAAGATTGGGTAACAGTATTTACATCTTTCATGATTGAAGGATCATTTACTAGGCCATAAGCTTCTCCATTCAATTCAATATTTGTTTTTTCACCAAATCCAAGTGCATCTATATAGTGCTTGAATCTGTCTTTTCCAATAGCAAGACCCATGTCAGCCAAGGCGTCATTGCAGGAATTCTGCAATGTCTCGGCAAAAGTCTGTTCGCCATGGGGATTGTAATATCTCCAGCATTTTATCTTAGTTGCACTTTCTATACCTGTTACATAACCATCGCAAAAATACTTGGTATCAAGACTGGCCTTGTTTTCTTCAAGTGCTATGGCTCCAGTCAAAAGCTTAAAGGTTGAACCAGGCTCATATATATCGTTCACTGAAGGATTTCTCCACAGATCATACCACTTTTCTGTAAGCTCGTCATCTGTAAGACCACTCCAAAGTTTTGCCATATTTTCGTCATAGGGCTTACGCGGATCATTTGGATCATAGGAAGGCTTGCTTGCCATAGCCAAGACATCTCCCGTCTCGGGATCCATAATCAGCATTGTGGCACTTTTAGCCCTATTTACATAATATGCCTCTTCTACTGCATTTTCAGTATAATGTTGGATGACTTCATCTATGGTCAATACTACATTAAGTCCATCTACAGGCTCAAAATATTCTTCAAAGCCATCATAGGGAAGTTCCACTCCATTACTGTCCGTATTTACAATTCTTCTACCTGGTTCACCCATAAGATACTCATTGTAAGTCTTTTCGATACCATATAAACCTATCTGGTCAATGTTGGTAAATCCCAAAACATATGAAGCAAAATTCCCATAGGGATATACCCTCTTTGTATCTTCAATTATCTTTATCCCAACTATCTCCAACTCTTCGAGTTTGTCAGCCTGTTCAATTGTTATCCATCTTTTAATGGTCACATATTCTGCATCGCTGGTAATGAGTCCGTAGACTTTATCTTTTTCCATTTCAAGTATATCCGAGAGCTTAAGAGCAATATCATTATATTGCTTGTCCATCTCTTCCCGTATGGCCACCTGGTCCACCACTGCCTCTTCAGAAGGTCTCTCATCAGACTCGAAGATATTGATTATTTTGGACATAACACCTTCGTCCCTGACTACATCCTCAATATCTTCCCTTTTGTCCTTGCTTATGGATTTTGTAATATCTCCAGGAAAACAAACAACTGTATCGGACTTTACACTTACAGCTAGTCTTTTTCCCTTTCTGTCATATATGATTCCTCTGCCGGCATTAATTGAAATATCCCTAGACCATTGTTCAAAGGCTTCCTTCTTGTATACATCTCCATCAATAAGCTGAAACTGCCCCAGTCTCACAATTAAAGCCACCATTAAAACAAAAAAAAGAAACATTAGAAAAATGATTCTCTTTTTTATATGTAAATTAGGTTTAGACATTTAAATACCCTCATCAGCAAACAGCAAAAAAGTTTTTTCAATGATCCTATCCAGGGATGCGCTGTCATTATAAAAACTGTCATATGCAAATTGGCCGTCAAGTGCATCACTGTATTTAACAGCAATAAAATTATTTTGACTGCTGTTTGCATAATCCATACCCAGATAATTCATTGCATTTTTTTCTATAATGTTTGAATTTTTTATGCTTTCAAGTGATATTATTATATCTTCTTTTTGCTTAACAAGCAATTCAATTTCTTTATTTAAATTATTTATTTCCATCTTGCTTTGAGTTATTGCCGCATAATTGAATATGATACCAAGTGATAGTATGAATAGCACCGCTGCAAACAGAAAATATCTGTATTGTATGACATTGCTGCTTTTCTGCTTTTTTTTCTTTGATTTTATCATGGCATCTTCTTTTATTCTATAATATCTTTCAACATCTTGATAATCAATATTATTTTTCCTTGTCATCGTACTCACAATATCACCTCAACGTTTTTCCGCTATTCTTAGTTTCGCACTTCTCGACCTTGGATTCTCTTCCAGTTCCTCTTCTGTCGGTGCTAAAGGTTTTCTGGTTATTATTTTTATTTCCTTCTTTTTATCACAGGTACATATAGGTTGGCTTTCAGGACAAATACAATCCTTCTCTAGATATTTGAACTTGTTTTTGACTATTCTGTCCTCAAGTGAATGGAAGGTAATTACACACAATCTTCCTTTCTTTCCAAGATTGTCAACCAGTGACTGTATTGTCTCTTCGATTATTTCCAGTTCCCTGTTCACTTCTATTCTTATGGCCTGGAATGTACGCTTTGCTGGATGAGGACCATCCCTCCTGGCTCCTTTGGGAACCGCCTTCTTGATTATGGTTACAAGCTGTCCAGTAGTTTCTATAAATGATTCTTTTCTTTTTTCAACTATAAACTTTGCTATTCTGGCAGCCCAGTTTTCTTCTCCATATTCAGTTATTATTCTTTTCAGTTCTTCTTCGGTATAGCCATTAACAATATGCCTAGCTGTAACCTTCTGGCCGGAATCCATTCTCATGTCAAGAGGAGCATCATTCATATAGCTGAATCCTCTCTCCGGATTGTCAAGCTGATACGAGGATACTCCAAGGTCTATCAATGCACCGTCAATCTTTTCAATATCCAGCCTCTTCAATATATCTCCAATATTCTTGAAATTGTCATAAACCGTAACTACATTGTCAAGATCTTGATATTTTGTCTTAAAATTGTTAATTGCTTCAATATCTTGGTCAATCGCTATGACCTTTCCCTTGGGACATTTGGCCGCTATAGCCGAAGTATGGCCTCCTCCACCCAGGGTGCAGTCTACATAAATGCCATCTTCCTTTATTTTCAACCCTTCGATACATTCATCAAACAATACAGGTTTATGCGAAAATTCCATGTAATCCTCCTATATATTAAGCCCTAATTCAGTCATTTTTTCAGCCATATTTTCAAAATCCATATTCTCGTCATCGGAATACTTGTCCCAGTCTTCCCTGTTCCAGATTTCGATACGGTTCAATACTCCAATAACCACTGCCTCATCCTTAAGTCTGCAATGGTCTCTTAAATTAGGAGGTAAAAGTATTCTACCTTGTTTATCCATGCTGCATTCAATGAAACCGGACAACAATTTTCTAGTGAATTTTCTCTGTTCGTTACTCAATACCGACAGCTTTTTCAATTCTTCAAGAAATACTTCCCATTCAGAATTTGGATATACAAAAAGACAATTGTCAAAACCCTTGCCTAAAAAGAAACTATCTCCCAATTCATCCCTGAATTTAGCAGGTATTATAACCCTGCCCTTACTGTCAAACGTATGAAAGTATTCACCAGTAAACACTTCACTCACCACCTCATGGGTATATTATACCACAACGTGGGTTTTTTATACCACTTTTTTGGAAAAAATCGAAAAAATATGGAAAACATATGGAAAATGTGTAAAAAAAGAAGAACTTTTCATTTAATCAAAAAGTTCTTCTAAAAAAGACTGCGTTTTCATAGTTTATAAAATTGTATACTTAACTGTTTTTTTGCTTTCTTCTCAAGAAAACATATACCATAGTTCCCAATAATACAAGTGAAGCACTAAGTAATTGCGCAACTCTAAAACTACCGAAATACAAGCTGTCAATTCTCAGGCCCTCAATAAAAAATCTTCCCGCAGAATAAAGTATGACATACAAGGCAAAAACTTCACCATCATTCTTTCTTCTGTTTTTCCTGTACCATACCAGAAATATGAATACCAATATATTCCACAATGATTCATACAAAAAAGTAGGATGTACAATTTTTCCTGCCACCTCTATCCCCCATGGAAGATTAGTCTCCACTCCATAGGCTTCCTGGTTGATGAAATTACCCCATCTACCTACGGCCTGGGCAAGGACAATACTTGGAGCTGTAATATCTGCTATCTGCCAGAATTTCACTTTTCTCACCTTGCAGAATATTCCTCCTACAAGAACCGCGGCTATCAATCCACCATGAATGGCCAATCCACCACCTCTAATGTTTATCATTTTCATAAGGTTTCCCTCGTAATAATCAAAGTTGAATATCACATAATAGAGTCTGGCTCCTATAATGGCACTTGGTATGGCAAATATCAAAAGGTCTATGAGATCCTCTTCTCTAAAACCTATTCTTCTACTTTCCCTCATGGCCAGTAGTGTTCCAATCAAAACTCCCAATGCGATAAGTATTCCATACCACATTATTTCTATACCGAATAATTCAAAAGCTACCGGATT
>CAZFYP010000062.1:0-13865 GCA_964523535.1 uncultured Clostridia bacterium | reverse complement strand
CTATGATTTTAAATATTTCGTCGTAATTGTGTATTTCAAAGTCAGGTTTAACAGCATCATCCATATGGTCATATTCGTTCCATTTGACCAGTATAGACTTAACACCAGCATTTCTGGCACTTTCAATGTCATATTCCGTATCGCCTACATATATTGATTCATCACTCTTTGCATTCAATTCTGCAAGACACTTGAACATTGGCTCAGGATGAGGCTTGTGGTTTTCGCACATGTCTGCTGTAACTATGGCTGAAAAATAGTTTCTGATGCCATGCATATGCAGTATTTTCATGGCTGTATGCTCCAGTCTTGAGGTTACTACCCCAAGTGTATATCCCTTTTCGTAAAGAGATTTCACTAATTCTTCTGCACCGTCAAAAAGTTTCATGTACTTGTCAAAGTTTTCATAGTGATAATTTCGATATTCTCTGACAACAGTTTCATAGGGTTCTTCAAAGTTTGATGTAATAACATCCTTAAGTGTTCCACCAAAAGTACTTCTGAGAACTGCTTCATCTTCCTCTTTTCCTTTGAAGATTTTATATATGTGCTGGAAGGACCTTATTATAAGTTCTTCAGAATCCGCCAGGGTTCCATCAAGATCAAATAAAATATTCTTAATCATTTTGTCACCTGCTTATTTTTTTCTGTAATTCTTCTTCCTGTCATTTTCTGAAAGGAATTTTTTCCTTAATCTCAGGTTGTTTGGTGTAACTTCCAGAAGTTCGTCGTTTTCTATGAATTCCAGAGATTCTTCAAGATTTAACTTTTTAAAAGCAACTATTTTCATTGCTTCATCAGTACCGCTTGACCTGACATTTGTTTGTTTCTTGTTCTTGCAAGGATTGACAGTCATATCCTCATTCCTGCTGTTAATACCAATTATCATACCTTCATATAATTCTTCTGATGGTTTGACAAAAAGTTGAGCCCTGTCTGAAAGATTTGAAAGTGAATAAGTCATTGCCGTTCCAGTTTCAATTGATATAAGAACTCCGTTTTTCCTTCCCGGTATTTCTCCTTTGAAATTGTCGTATCTGTCGAAGCTTCTTATGATTGTTCCTTCACCTCTAGTATCATTGATGAATTCAGTTCTATAACCTATAAGGCCTCTTGTAGGCACATCATAGTTAAGTGTGGTATATCCGTTTTCCTGAAGCATATAAGTCAGGTCTCCCTTCCTAAGATTCAGCTTTTGAATTACAGCACCACTGTATTCATCGGGAACTTCCAGGAACACTTTTTCGATTGGCTCCATTGTTTTTCCATCTTCCTTGTGGTAAATAACTTCAGGCTTGGATACAGACAACTCATACCCTTCCCTTCTCATATTCTCAATGAGAATGGAAAGATGAAGCTCTCCTCTACCAGACACCTTGAAGCCCTCTGTGTTGTTAGGTATTTCTTCAACCTTTAGTCCTACATTTACCTCAAGCTCTTTTTCAAGTCTTGCCTTGATATGCCTTGTAGTTACATATTTTCCATCTCTGCTTGCAAATGGAGATGAATTTACAAGAAAATTCATTGATAAAGTAGGCTCTTCTATATTTATCATGGGAAGAGGCTCAACCTTGTCATGAAGTCCTATAGTCTCACCAATGGAAATATCACTCAATCCTGAAATCACCACAATATCACCAGCATAGGCATCCTTGACAGGAACTCTTGCAAGTCCCTTATATGTAAAGAGCTTTCCAATCTTGCATTTTTCATATTCACCATTTCTCTTGTAAACGGAAATATTCTGTCCTTCCTTAACGGAACCCTTGAAAATTCTTCCAATTCCAAGTCTTCCAATATACTCGTCATATCCGAGAGAGGAAATCTGTATCTGGAGGTTTTCATTTTCAAGTTGCGGATAACATTCCGTATGTTTTAGAATAGTATCAAAAAGAGGGATTATATCCTCGTTTTCATCTTCCAGTTCATACTTTACAATTCCATGCTTTGCTACTCCATAGAGGATTGGAAAATCCAGCTGATATTCATCTGCATCCAATTCTACAAAGAGGTCAAATACCTCATCAACAACTTCTTCGGCTCTCTGGTCCTTCTTGTCAATCTTGTTGATCAACAAAATTGGCTTGAGTCCCATCTCCAATGATTTTTGTAGAACGAATCTTGTCTGTGGCATGGGACCTTCTGAAGAATCAACAAGTAGTATTACAGTATCTACTGTCTTTATAATCCTTTCAACTTCTGATGAGAAGTCGGCATGGCCTGGTGTATCTACAATATTTATCTTAGTGTCTCCATATAAAACGGAGCAGTTCTTGGAATAGATTGTTATTCCTCTTTCCCTCTCCAGATCATTGCTGTCCATAACACAGTCTACTACTTCTTCATTGTCCCTGAAAATACCACTTTGTGATAAAAATGCATCAACTAGTGTGGATTTGCCAGCATCAACGTGAGCTATTACAGCTATATTTACAATTTTATTATTCATAGTTTTTTATTAAACTTCCTTTCTTAAACATACTTTCATAAGTTTAATACTATTAGGCAAAATAAGCAAGCTATTTTTACGTAAACCTTAATTTATCCCTTATTTCCAAGCATATTCATTGCAAATACAGTTATTAAGCGACAAAAGAAAGTTACCTTAACAATAAAAGATCAATTTACTTGAGCAAGAAAAAAACATGTCAATAAAATTGATTTACCAACATGCCTTATCATTTCATTTTATTGATTTAAGTAAAAACTCTTACTATACAGTTTCAGGTTCTTCTACCTCATAACCGTTCAAATCAATTGTAATACTCTTGATTTTCTGTTCTTCCTTTGGTTTGTCTCTGAAGTCTGTTTTAGTTTCAGCAATCTTGTCTACTATGTCAAGACCTCCTGTTACTTGTCCAAATGCAGCATAAGAGCCATCAAGATGAGGTGACTTTGCATGCATCAAGAAAAACTGCGAACCAGCCGAATTAGGATTTTGTGCCCTTGCCATTGACAATATACCCTTGTCATGTTTCAAATCATTATCAAAACCATTGGCCTTGAATTCACCTTTGATACCATATCCCGGTCCACCTGTTCCTGTTCCCTGAGGACAACCTCCCTGAATCATAAATCCCTTGATTACTCTGTGAAAAATCAAACCGTCGTAAAAGCCTTTATTTACTAGAGACACAAAGTTTTTAACTGTATTTGGAGCTATTTCAGGATACAACTCCCCTGTCATTACATCTCCATTTTCCATTTCAATTTTAAAAATCGGATTAGCCATTTTTCCTCCATATTATTTTATTTTTAACTTTTTGATGATACCTGTGAAATTTTCAAACTTTGAATCAGATATTCCACTGTAGTTTTCATCATTGTTAAATTTATCTATGTAATTATATACGAAGCTTTCTGCCTCATTATAAAAACCAATGTTATAAAGAGAATATGCAATATTTGTAACATACTTCTCTATGATGTTAAATTCGATGTCATAGTCTATGGTTTCCTCTTCTTGAATTTCAGTATTTTCATCCTCAGCATCCTCAAAATCTACAATACCTTCAAGATCATCAACATCCATTAAATCAATAAATTCATTAGATATCAATTCAAGTCCCCTGTAATCAATCAGCATTTCATAGAGTTCTGCAAATTTTTCATTCTTATTATAATAATCCATGAGCAAAAAATCAATATCTGCTCTAAGGATATCGTCTTCAATTCTTTTTTTTGTTTCTTCAAGGTAGATAATCATTTTCTTATCCAGATTGAAGTTTACAATTTCGTGCAGCAGTATAAGTTTTTCCTCAATATCGATTCCCGTATTGAAAAGCATGGAATCAAGTATGGCATTGCTATGTGTAAGTTTAACATCATCGTTTATATCGTCATTCAACAAAAGATAATAGTGTACTCCTATTTTATTGAAATATTCCGTCTCGTCAAGTTCCCTTAAGGTTCTAACAGGATTTAAATCATATAGAGGCTCATCTTCCGGAAATATATAACCTCCGAATTCCAGATATTCTATTGTTGTTACTGCCTTTATGTACTTAAAGTCATCTTCAGTCAAACTGCTGCTTTCGTAATCATAAAACAGAGGAAAATTTCCCTTATAGTCATTGTTGAAATAGGTTATACCTTCAAGATATTCATTCCTTGAATATATAGCTTCCTTAAAAATTCTTTTTGAAACTACTGCAGATTCGGCCCTGGTTAGATTTGTATTCGGTCTGAACATATTATCGCTGAATCCCAGATAAATATCGTTGTTATATAGTTCATTTAATATATCAATAAATCTATCATCTTCTTCAATATCAAAAAACGGCAATTCATCTTCTTCAACAGAGGGTAGTGACAATACTGAAGTTAGCAATGCAGCTTCATATCTTGTTATAAACCGGTCAGGGTCAATATTATCCTCATCAAAAATATCTTTTAAACCAATGTTAATTCTCTCGGTATTCTTCATATAATTATCAATAGACATAAGGTAAGAATATGCCCAGTGATTCAGGTCAATATCCTTATAACCAGCATCACCTGCGGTATCTATATCCAAAATTCCATTCTCATTTCCAATCTTATAAATAATCTTAACGAATTCGCTTATGGTTACATTGTTGTCTGGTCTAAAGGTCCAGTCTCCATATCCATTAAAAATATTCAATGAATTGGTAGCATAATAAATATCATCCTCAGCCCAATGATCATATATATCGAAATAATATATATCTGCTCCCGCACTCACAGTCATTGTAAAAATAATGACAATTGTAATTATCAATACTTTAATCCTTTTCATAATATTGCAATACCCCCCATTTTTAATGTTTTTATATAATACCTATATAGTCTTTCCAATAAAGTTTCTTATCAATTGCTTGTCTTTTCTATCAAAATCAAAATAATCATATAATTGTAAATCCATACTATGGAAATTCTCATATTCCTTACCTTCAAAGTCACTTACATGAATATAAGGCAGTTTTAACATATTGTAGGGATAATACTCATACAGGTTTTTGCCGATTTTTTTAGAAGTTATTTTCACAAGGAATTCAAATATTTCAGAATTCAAGTAACCCAGGCTTTCTTTTAAATCAATATGGCTGGACATTCCTGTCATCATATAGATGTCTGCACTAAAATAATTCTTGTCTTTATCGACTGAAAATCGATTTTCAGTTGATTTGTAAGGGAAAAGTATCTTTTCTCTTTCGAATTGATTTCTATCCCTTCCCCATTGAAGATCAAACCATCTTCTATATCCACGCTGACATTCCCTTCTTTTTTCAAGTCTTTCCTTAAAATGTTCAAGATATTTCATTGTATTTGGGTAATCCTTTATTTCTATATTGTTTGTATAAATCAGTTTTAATCCCTTTTTGTCCTTTATTTCATATTGCCTTAAAGCACTTCCCTTTATCCAGCTTACAAGGAGCTCTTCTTCCAGCTTGTATTCTTCTATCATATCCCTGTTAACTACAAAAGCCTTGTCGAGACCTGTTATTATTCCCTGATTTATTTTGAAATGATCCCTTATTATATCGTCAGTCCTTGACATAATTTTTGTATAGATTTTTTCTATATCCCCAGCTATGAGTCTCCACGGCTTTTCATCCAAATCTTTTCCATTGACTTGAAAACTGGTATTATTGGCAATGTTTGTAATTTCTATTTTCTTTACTGCCATGGATTTTACAAGACTTATGATGACAGGACTTACTCCTGTATTTTTAAACAATGTAATGCCTGAATAGTCCACTATTCTACTTATGCCATAATTGCTGTTTATATATTTTCTCAATACATCTGCATTGTCTGCTTCAAGAAAGTATCTTGATGTGATAAAAATCAGCTTTCCCGAATTATTCAAATCATCAAATCCTTTTTCAAAAAAACAATATGAAATATCCGACTTATCTTTGTAGACGAAATATTTATTATTAAGATCCTTCTTGTATTCCAATTCCAAATTCTTATGTCCTATATAAGGAGGATTACCTATTATGAACTGAACCTTTTCACCAAGTTCACTAAAAAGGTAATCTTCATTTCTAACATCAGGACAGCACATCTTTTTTCCCGCTATATTAAGCCCTACAGTAGTTAAAAGACAAGAAAAGCCGTCAATATCATATCCCATGATATTATTTTCGATAATATGCCTGTCTATGTCTTCGGCTTGTATATTATTGTTTCTCAAAAAATATTCTTCATTTTCATTATAAATAGTCTTTAATTTCTTGTAGAGGGCTATAAGAAAATACCCGCTTCCACATGCCGGGTCCAAATATTTGATTTTAGGATTTTTGATAAAATCATATTCATCAACTATTTCATCAACCATACTTTCTATTGTAGTACCAGGCGTATAAACCTGTCCATATTTTTTTTTCAACTTGAGAGGTATAATTTTTTCATATATTTCACCTGGAAGCAACAACTCTTTTTTGCTTGTTTTATCAAAAACATTTGACAGGAGGCCCTTTATTGAATAAAATTCTCTAGGGGTATAAAAAGATTTTATCTTTTTGTCATGAATATATTCAATATAGAAATAATTGATATATTCAAAAACAACATATCGAATCATGTCTATATTGTCCGGATTGGATTTTAATATTTTTTTCAATTCTTTTATTAAAGACATGTAGTACTCCTAAAAAGTGAGGTTAGTTATGAAAAACAAAATTATCGCAATACTTGTTTTGTGCATCATCCTGTTCAGTGGATGCACATCTGATATTAAAAATGAACAGGACACTGAAACTGTAAATGAAATTTTGGATTATGTCAATATCAGTATTAAGAATTTCCAGAATATCGAAACTGAAATAATAAAGAAGTACAACAATATTGAATACAATATTGAAGATGAAGAAGAAATAATCAAAGAATTAAAAAACGAAATATTTGCGGAATATAAAAAACATTTCGAAACCATATCAAAGGTAACCTTTGAAAATGAAGAGATAGAGGAAATACACAATATCTATCTCCAGTCTGCAAAATATCAATTGGAAGCATTTGAACTTTATATTACATATATTGAAAACAAGGACTACAGTGCTCTTGTATCTGTGAATTCTAAAATAAATTCATCAAATGAATATTTCAAGATTTTTAAAACAAGTTTGATTGAATTTGCAGATAAACACGAAATTCCACACAAGTAAATAACGTCATCATTCATATTGTTATGATATCTTTTAAAAAAAGCGGCTATTACGCTTTTTTTCAGTTTTTGGATGTTTAGCGCATTTTTATACAGTATACTTACTTTATTGATTTTCCATATAAAGACTCATACTTGGGAAGGCAAATTCAACTTCCTCATTTTGAAAGAGCTCCATTATATTGAGATTAACTATCTCAACAACTTCCATAAATTCATTGTAATCAAGTTTGGTAACATAATAATTGACCAATATATCAAGACTACTTCCACCAAATTTTTCGAATCTTACTATGATTCCAGTATTTTCCACATAAGTTTCAGAAATCAAAAGATTCTTTATTCCTTCAATGATTTTTTTCATTTTATAAGGACTGGTTGAATAGGTAACTCCTACATTAAACCTTTGTCTTCTGGATCCTCTTCTTGAATAGTTGTGTACCGTACCATCTGTAAATGCAGCATTTGGCATTGATACCAATCCTTTGTCGAAGGTTCTAAGCTTTGTACTTCTCAGTCCGATATCCTCAACTATTCCTTCTATAGTATTTATAATAATGATGTCCCCTATGTTAAAGGGGCTGTCCATATATATTATAACTCCACCAAAAATGTTTTTAAGTGTATCCTGAGCTGCCAAGGCAAATGCTATACCACTTATTCCAAGACCTGCCAGAAGACTTTGTACTTTTACATCGAATTCAGTCAGTATTATGAGTATGGCTATGATTATGACTACAAGCTTGATTATTTTGCTTATAAGAGTATTTATCTGCTTCTGTCTTTGGTCCTCACTTCTTCTTATTATATAGGCATCGAAGTAGGCTTCAACAATACTGATGATTGTCTGTGCAAACATGAATACTAATAGACTTTTGTATGTGCTCAACAATATTGACATTGAAAGTTCATTTAAAGGTAATGTTACAAGAGCAAAAAAAATGCCCGTTATCAATATTATTATTGATAATGGTTTCTTTGTCTTATCAATCATTATATTTATTACTTTAAGCTTTACAAAAGCCCTGTGCATCCATTTAATGATCTGTGTCACAAAGAGCTTCCTAAGGACAAGTACAACAAGGATTATAAGAAAGGCTTTTCCCAATTCGCTTGAAGATGGTAATCTAGTAAAAATCAGTTCAGTCATTGCATTCTCCCTTATTATCGCAGCATAGCTACTTTCTTGTCATTTAATTATACTATATGAGTATACAATAAAAAAGATACTAATTCATTACATTTAAGTCTTATTTAACATTTTTTGATTTATTTCTTTAGTGATTGACAAAGAGAATCTCCATGCCTCGAAGATTCTCACTGTATATGCATTTTTTACTGTCTTCTCAAAGCTTCAACAGGAGGAAGATTTGATGCAGTGAATGCAGGGTATACTCCGAAAAGCAGACCTGATGCCAAAGCAACTGTTGTAGAAATTTTAACAGCCTCAAAACTTATTACAGCTTCAAAACCCTTTGATTCAAAGAGATTTATTAGCCATATTCCTACCACTATTCCTACCAAGCATCCTATGATGCTGACATAGAATGCTTCAAGCATGAATTGTAGTAAAAGATCTGATTTCTTTGCTCCAAGTGCCCTTCTTACACCAATTTCTCCAGTTCTCTCGCTGACTGCAACCAGCATTATGTTCATTATGCCAAGCCCTCCCACAAGGAGAGAAACAGCCGCTATACCGCCAAGGAGTAGTGTCATTATCCTGTTTGCATCGTCAGCTTCTTCCACAAGCTGGTTTAAGCTTGTAATTGTAAGTATATCTTCACCCTTTGAAAATATTTCATTCTTCTTGTCATCAGGCTCTTCTACAGTTTCCACCATGGTGTCAATCATTACTTCTCCGGATACACCTTCATTTCCCTGATTATCTTCATCATTGACATTTACAAATGATGTTCCATTTATCTTTCTTGTATATATCCTTCCAAGTTGTACTATGGCAAGTGCTGCATCTTGTTCATTAGAAGCCTTTCCCCAGATTTCTTCAACATTTCTCTTGTCATTAAGCTTTTGGGAGGTTGAAAAAGGAATTATTATCTTGTCATCAACATCTTCACCCTTTCCCTTTCCTTTCTGAGCCATAACGCCAATTATTCTAAAAGTAAGATTATCTATATTTATTGACTGACCTACAGGACTTCTGCCGTTAAGAAGTGAAACTGCCACATTATATCCCAAAACGCATACCGGGGATCTTTGGTTTACATGAAGCGATGAAAAAAAGTTACCTGAAAGAACTTCATGATCCTTGATTGAAGGGTACATATGGTTTACACCAAGTACTTCTATTTCTCCCCTCGTTCTTCTCCACTTGACATATTCTTCAGTCTTAACCACTGGTGTTGCATATTCCAGTTCTTCAATCCTTTCCATAAGGTCCTTGTGTTCATCGCTTGTAAACGAAAAGGTGGTGGAATTTGTCTTCATGACTATTACATTTTGTCCAAGGCTTTCAAACTGTTCTACAACTGCCTTTCTTGCCCCTTCTCCTATACCCATAAGGCTGACTACGGAGGCAACTCCGATCGTTATTCCTAGTACTGTCAGTGATGTTCTGAGAAGGTTTGAAACAAGTCCGGAACCTGCCATTTTTGCAGTAAAATACAGTCTGATTAAAAATGATTTGATACCGTTGTTTTTGTCCATTTCATCACATCCGATTAGTTATTGTTTTCCGGTATAAAGGTATTGTTATCCTTTATGTGTTCGCTTGGAAGCAAATCTGAACTGCTTCCTGTAATTACCAGATTTCCTTCTTCCAGTCCTGAAATTATTTCAACATATCTGTCATTCATGAGACCTGTTTCTATTGTCATGATTTCAACACTTTCGTCATCTTTCAGTATTTCCACTTTCGTCACACCGTCTTCCTCAAATACTGCCTCAATGGGCACAAGAAGGGTATCAAGGGATTCTCCAGCATCGATGAAACACTGAGCCATCATACCCGGTCTAAGCTCGCCGCTTCCGCTTACTTCAATGTCTACAGAATACTTGATTATTCCACTTGAATCTTTTCCAGATTGAGATACCCTTGTCACCACTCCTTCAAATTCTTCTCCGGGAAGAGCATCTATTGTTACCTTTACAGGTGCATCCTGCTTGATATAAACAACGTCTATATCGTCAACCTGGGTCCAAACCCTCATATTGTTTGTGTTGAATATATCACCTATCCAGTCTCCGGGAGAAACCGTCTCACCCTGAGTTCTCCAAAATCCTGAAACAACTCCATCCATTGGAGAGAGAACAAGCATGCTTCCCTTCATTTCCTGTGCTTTTGCAATGGTTCTCTTTATTTCATTTATTTCATCAAGCTTTTCCTGTATCATTAGTCTTACATCAGCACCTGCAAGTTTGACTATGGCCTGACCCTTTTCAACATAATCCATTTCATTTACAAGTACTTCCGTAACAGTAATTTCATCCGAAGAAATTGCACTTTTGAAAATTTTCTTTTCCTTTCCATATCCAACTACCTTTCCCGATTCAGACAAGGTTTCTTTTGGAAGGTTCACAGCACCACTAACAGGCGTGCTTATTGAAGCAGTCATGTTTGTTTGAACCAAACCTGGGTTGGAAGCTGTTATTTCACCCCAGTGCACATATGTCATGCCAAATTCCTGGTCATCGTTGGGTACTGAATTCGGATTAAGGTCTGAAATTTTTCCTTCATAATATCCTTCGAAATATGGAAATTTTAGAAGAATACTCTGTCCTTCGTAAAGGAGGGAGTATTCACTTTCCAGTACCTTAAACGAAATCTTGATTTCAGAATCATTTATTATGTTTGCTATCAATCCATCAAGTTCTTCTCCTTCAGATGCCTGAAGTTCAGTAACTCTTCCCTCAATTGGGGATATTATAACGATACCGTCATATGGGTTGACATTTTCTACATCCCTTACATCAATTCCTAAAAGTTGGGCAAGATAATCTTTTTTGTTTTCAAGATTAGACTTCAAATCATCTATTCTTGTTTCAAGATCATTAGATGAAAGCCTAATGACAGGTTCCTCAGCCTTCATTGAATCCCCTTCTTCAACAAGGAATTCTTCAATAATATAGGAAATGCCGTAAAATTCAGGCGATGTGGCTTCAGGCACCTTTATTCCTCCACCATAGGAAGCATTAAGCTGACCTGAAGTGTTTACTCCTACATTTATATCTCCTTTTATTACAGGATCCGTGGAATACACTATCTTTTTTACTTCTTCTCCTTCGCTTCCCGGCATCAGTTCATTTACTGCATACGATACACCTGCAAATGCCAAAGCAAGTATTAAAATTATAGGTAAAAATTTCTTTAACATGATATCCTCCATTTAATTTATATCTATTCTATTTATTTCTCCGTCAACAAGACGTATAATCCTTTTTCCGTATGTTGCAATCTCTTCCTCATGTGTTACCTGAACTATTGTCAGTTTTGTTTCTTCATTCAGCTGTAAAAACAATTCCATTATGTTTTTACTTGTAACAGTATCCAGTGCACCTGTAGGTTCATCAGCCAAAAGTACCGAAGGATTTCCCACAATAGCTCTTGCTATGGCTACTCTCTGTTGTTGCCCTCCCGAAAGCTGGGTTGGAAGATGCTTCATTCTATCCTTTAATCCTACCTTGATTAATGCTTCTTCTGCCATTTCCTTTCTAATCTTTCCGTTGATACCTCTGTATACAAGGGGTATTTCAACATTTTTTTGAGAATTCAATTTGGGAAGCAGGCTGAAATTTTGGAATACAAAGCCCAAAAATCTGTTTCTTATTTCAGACAATCTGTTGTCACTAAGCTTTTCCACACTGTTTCCGTCCAGTATGTAAGTCCCTTCCGTACACTTGTCAAGACATCCAATTACATTCAGTAGTGTTGACTTGCCAGATCCAGACGGACCCATTATTGATACAAACTCTCCGTCTTCAATGGTCAAATCAATGTTTTTCAATGCATTAAGCCTTATTTCTCCAATCTTATATTCTTTCAGTATATTGTTCATTTTTATAACATCCAAGATGTCACCTCCAGTCCAAATATATTAGACGACAATAAAAAATATTAGTTCCCTGTTTTATTGAAAATAATAAAAAATATAAAAAAAGATAAAGCGAACATCCGCTTTATCTTATAACATTGCAAAGTTGAAATTGAATTTATTTCAATACATCAATTTCTATTCCATCTATCCATACTGTAGAATCGCCTTTATAATCGAAATACAGTAAAATTCTATCTGTATCCCCAAGGTTTACAGTAAGCTGGTTCAGGAACCATATGTCACTATTCAACAATACCTTATCGCTTGAATATGCCGAAATTTTTCCATTTTCAATTACTTCCACTATTACTGATCCATCTACTTCATTTTGATCGCTTGTAAGTTTCATGGACAGACTAACCTGCCTGTTTTTCATATAGTCGAGTTCTTCACTGGATATGTCGACTACTGCAAACAAAGTCTTTTTACTTGAACTTCCGTCATTTTTAATCATAAGAGATGAGTATCCGTCATAAAACTTCTTGAAGTCAATTTCTGCGTTATACTCACTATCTGTAGAATCCAATAAATCCTGGCTGAAAAACTTATTTATTGTCTCTTCAAGATTTTCACTTTCTGAATTCGTACTGTTACTATTTGTATTGTTTATGACTATCTCATTGTTTGCTTCCGGAAGTTCGGTATGTACTTCAACAGCTTCCTTGCCTAAATTTGTCATAATCAGAATTATAACAGGTATTGTCAAAATAAGTACTATTGCAGCTATTTGATTAAGGGTAAACTTTCTTTTTTTGCCTTCAGCCTGCGATTCAGTTGCACTCTCCAGCTCATTTGTAGCAAGGATTTCTGCTTCATCATGGCTAGCAACAAGCTCTTTATAATCCGGTCCAGTTTTTACAGGTTCATCCATATTTGAAGGTGCTACCTTATTTAATTCTGCACTGGGTATAGGAATAACCACCAGAGAATAGGTCTGGGATTTTTTAAAAGCTTTAATCACTTCGCCCATATCCCTGTACTGATTTGAATAACACCTTATTATGATTTTCATAATGTCAGGTGGTAATTTGTCAGAAATATTGTAATCATCAATGAATCTGCCGGTGTATATATAATGCATATAATCACCGGCAGACTTTATAAGTAAACTTTCACTTATATCATAGCCCTGGCTGAATTTCAGAATATTGTTGAATTCTATTCTGTTATCCCTTACAAGAATATTTTCCCTAGCTATTACAGCTTCCTCTATAAGGTCTTCAAAAGACTCAAGATTCTGAAATTTATAAAGTAAATTTTCTGTCAAAAAAAGCTGTTCCTTCATTGTCAGATGCTTATTGGCAAAATATTCTTCGAAGTGTACACCGTTAGCCGGTACTGTAATAATATATGCCCTGTCATCGGATTTTTCCGCCAGCAATACATTATTGAACATTCCCGTCATTTTGTCTGTATCAATAAGATCTATGATTCTTGTACTCATTATTATATTATTGTAAAATTCAGATCCATCATCATTATTTACACACAATGATATTCTCTGAAAACTGTTGTCATATATAATTTCCTTTACATCATAATTTTTAAAATAACCCATTATATACCTCTCTGTCATCTCTGCTACTATTTTAACATAAGTTCAACATATTTGAAATATTAAAAGAAAAAATGAGCATTCATTGCTCATCTTCATTATTGTTATCATCCTTAACATTTTC
>CAZFYP010000061.1:0-13951 GCA_964523535.1 uncultured Clostridia bacterium | reverse complement strand
GCAAGGTCTGGCATTATTTCAGGAGTTGGATTGGCCATTGGAAGAACAATGGATTTTTCATTCATGGAAGCAATCATGTCTTTTGTTACAACTCCGGGAGCAGATACTCCAATGAATATATCCTTGTCTTTCATGGAATCAGCTAAAGATCCTCTTTCATTATACTTATTGGTCAATGAAATGATTTCTTTCTTTGAATCATCAAGGTTGCTCATTTCAGGAGATAGTATTCCTTCTATATCACACATTACTATATTCTTTATTCCCATACTGATAAGAAGTTTTGCAATAGCTATGCCTGCTGAACCTGAACCGTTTATTACAGCTTCGATTTCGTTGATTTTTCCACCTGTTATTTTAATTGAATTAATAATTGCAGCAGCTACAACTATTGCAGTTCCATGCTGGTCGTCGTGGAAAACAGGTATATCAAGTTCTTCCTTTAGCCTCTTTTCTATTTCAAAACATCTTGGTGCTCCTATGTCCTCAAGGTTTATTCCACCAAATACAGGTTCAAGAAGTTTCACGGTTCTTATGATTTCTTCTGTATCCCTTGTGTTGAGGCAAATAGGGAAAGCATCAACATTTGCAAATGACTTGAAAAGGACAGCCTTTCCTTCCATTACAGGGATTGAGGCATGGGCTCCTATATCGCCAAGGCCAAGTACAGCCGTACCGTCACTTACTACAGCAACCAGGTTGGATTTTGCCGTATAGTCATAGACTGCATCAATGTTTCTGTGTATTTCCATACATGGTTCTGCAACTCCAGGAGTATATGCAGTAGACAGGTCTGTCTTGTTTTCAACCGCCACCTTGCTGGTTACTTCAATCTTGCCTACATTTTCCTTGTGCAGCTTTAAAGCCATTTCATTGTAATTCATAATAATACCTTGTACACCATAGATAGTTTAGGTATACATTCCTTTTCAAATATTTTTTACGTTTAGTTTTTTGCTTGTGAATATCCTTTTATAAATTGATTCTACAGGAAAATGCCATAAATTGAAAATATTGATAATTTATGTTATCATAAATAAAAACTATTATTGAATCGGGATAGATAATGAAGGAGGAGGAGACATATGACTCTTAGACAGCTTGAATATTTTCTTGCAGTATGTAAATATGAAAATATAACAAGAGCGGCTGAGAAGCTGCATGTATCACAACCGTCAATTACTATTTCAATAAAAAATCTTGAAGACTACCTTGGAGTGGCTCTCATAGACAGAAGCAGCAAGAAGATTTCCATAACTGAAGAAGGCAGACTGCTTGCAAAGAGGGCTCTTGAGATTCTAAAGAGTGTTGATGACCTAGCGGAGGAAATAAGGGACTTTGGAGCAAGAAAGACAAGGATAATCAAGATCGGCGTACCGCCTATGATAGGGTCATTTTTATTTCCTGAAATATTTATTGAGTTCAGCAGAAGGCATCCTGATATAGAATTGAAGGCAGTGGAAAACGGGTCTCTGGAAACAAAGAGACTTCTGGAAAATGATGCGATAGATGCTGCCTTCATAATACTCGAGTCTTATGAAGAAACGGAAGTGAAGCCCATTGTCAACACCCAGGTTCAGTTCTGCGTCAACAGGGATAGTCTTTTTTCTCAAAAGGATGTCATATCCATGAAGGAAATAGGAGATGAACCTGTAATAATGCTAAAGGAAGGATTTTACCACAACAAGGTGGTCAGGGAAAGATACACCACTAATGGCATTAAACCACATATAATATACTATTCCAACCAGCTGGATACCATAAAAAGCTTTGTCAAAAGCGGCATAGGCTCAGCCTTTCTCATAAAGGAAATAGTGGACCATGAAAAGGATATAAAGGCAATACCTCTGGAAAACCCCATAGAAATAAACATAGGACTGGTATGGAAAAAAGACAGATACATATCATCAGCAACAAGAACTTTCATAGACTTTTTAGATAAAAAAGGTGTATAATTAAAGTAAGGAAACACAAGTCAAATAAATTGGAGGATGGATGATGGATACTATCAGATTAAGTATTGAGAACCAATTTGAAGCTGACATTTTCACCAATATTCTTGACGAGGAACACATAGACTACAATCTTATTGAAACCCACAGCCTTGCCTATGACGGCCTCTTTGAGATGACCATGGGATGGGGTTATGTTGAAATCCCCCAGGAATTCAAGGAGAAGGCGGAGGAACTCTACAAGGAGTTCAAGGAATCGCTGACACACGAAATAGTAATGGATTAGTAGTGAATTTATAAAGACTCCCGGCAATTTGTCTATCAATTAGTCGCGGAGTCTTTTTGTGTCCGTTTCAACTGATATCCTTAGTCCTCATGAAATGAATGGATAGGATCATTGAAAGTAAAAGTGTAGTTACCATGAGTGTCAAGGTAAGGGAATAAAACTGAACTTTTCCAATGCTATCTTCAAAATGTTTGAAGATGTTCATGAAAAGGATGAATATACCTTTTCTTCCCGGTGTTGTGAATTGATGAAAAAACCTATCTCCAAGAACAGTTGTTACAGCATAGGATATCATTATTGCAAAGAGCACAATCCTAGCTCCTGAATTGAAGCCAAACTTGAAAAGCAATGGATATGAAATAGATATCATTATTGTCATAGGCATGAATGCAAACACAAAGCCCCTAAGTGATACAAGCTGGAATAAGTCACTTTGTGCATCTATATAGGTCGAAGCAAGAAACCATGTTATGACTGATGTTCCAACTATTATAAGCAGGGTAAAGAGATAGGTGGATATATACTTGCTCAAAACAAGCTGCTTACGTGAAACGGGCAGAGCTGCTGTTAATGGAATCAGCTCGCTGTCTCCCAGAAAGAGTACCATAGCCGTATTGGAAGTAAGAAATACAATTATGAAACCGATAATGCCATCAACAGAACCGAATCTGATGTTCAAATATGAATAAAACAACATTAGAATCAGCATAAGAATAAAAAAAGTCTTGAATGCGCGCAGATCACGCAGTATAAGTGATTTCATGATTAGCCTCCTATATCTTTTCTTGAGAAGATTCTCATTGACAGGATGACAGAAGCACTTAGTAGCAACAGGGAAGCTCCTGCAAGTTGTATTAGAAATGCAACTGGACCTACAGTGGAGATATATCCGTTTATGTATGATATGAATATTGGGAATACATCCTTTCTTGAATAATTAAGGCCGCCATGTGATTTTTCAAAGATGACAAGAAGAAGCAGCAGACAGATCAGTGCAAATATGAACAGTATTATTATAATATGTACTCCTTTTTCCTTGGAGAACTTGAAAAAGACAGGAAAGGTAATGGAGTTTATTATTATTACAGGTACTGCCAATAATGTTAAGCCCTGTATGGAGAAAAGGGGGGTCATGTTTATGTTGTTTGTCCATATCTGGGAACTTATGAAGTATCCGTATAATAGACTTACAGCTGCAAGTACAAGAGACATTGCAAATCCTGCTGCATATTTGCTTATTACATATGTCCTTCTTTGACAGGGCAGGGAACAGCATAGAGGGAAATATCTATAGTCGCTGATAAGAATGGCTGTTGGTATGGTCGATGCATACATCAGCAATCCAAGAAATGCCAAGTTGGCTTTATGGTCATATATACCCATTGTCATAAAACCGTTAACGAAAAACAGTTGATAGAATAAAATATGACTATAGGCTTGAAAGTCCTTACGAATAAGCTTCAACATTTGTCTCACCCTTTCTTTCAGAATAATACATGATTTCTTCAAGGGTGGGCTGCTCTTCCTGGTCCCATATTTGCTCAAGATTATTGTTTTTAGGAATTATAGCTTCATAGAAATATGGAGTAGTCTTGCCGCCTACCATTATTGCAGAGATAGAATTCGGTATTTTGTCCTTCTTACCCTTGACAAGTGTATAGCTGGAAAGTACTGAATCTTTTGTATCGGAGAACATTATTCTACCATCTTTGATATATGTCACATAGTCTGCAATTTTTTCCACATCTTCTGTGATGTGGGATGAGAACAGTATGGACTTGTCCCCCTTGGATATTATTTCCTGTAGAATATCCAGAAGCTCAAGTCTGAAGATAGGGTCCAGTCCTGAAGTGGGCTCGTCAAGGATGAGAAGCTCCGCATTATGGGATAGAGCTATTGCAAGTGCAAATTTAAGTTTCATTCCTCTTGAGAGGTTCTTGAATCTAAGATATCCTTGGAGATTGAATCTTTTCATCAGTCTCCAGAATTCATCTTCATTCCACTCTCTGTAAAATGGAGCTATGATTTTCTTGATTTTCTTAAGCTTGAAGTCATAAAATTTGGGTTCATCGAATACAAATCCTATATGCTCCCTAAGTTCACTGCCCTTACTTACGGGATCCATATCAAGTACCTTAACATCTCCACCATCACGAAGGTAGAGACCCATGAGTATTTTAATAAGAGTGGTTTTTCCGGCTCCATTTGCTCCAATAAGTCCCATTATGTAGCCTTTTGGTAAAACCAGGTCAACTTCCTTAAGGGAGAAATGCTTGAAATTCTTTGATACATTGTTTACTTCAATGGCTTTCATCTATTTTTCCTCCTTCCAGATTTCAGTAAGCAGTTTAGTCAGATAAGATTTTTCAACACCTAGTTTTTTCATTTCCTTAAAGGAAGACTTGAGATGGTATTCTATACCCTTAATCTTATCTTCCCTTAGCTTTTCTATTTTCTGGTCAGTTATGAAGGTGCCTTTTCCTCCGATTGTATAAATGTACCCTTCCGATTCGAGATCGTCATAGGCACGTTTCACAGTTATAACGCTGATGCCCAAGTCCCTGGCTAGGAGACGTATTGACGGAAGACGGGACTCGGCCTGAAGAGAACCTCCAAGTATCTGGTCTTTAAGCTGGATTTCGATTTGTTCATAGATTGGTGTTTTGATTTTATTTGAAAGAATAATTTTCATAACAATCCCTCAACTGTATATATTGGTTATATACAGTATAACGCTTTAATGGTGAACCGTCAATTTCACATTCAAGAAAAAAGACTTTGTAATGTTGATTATTACAAAGTCTCATGTGTTCACATATATCATTTTATCCTATAGTAAACTGTCCACTGTACATATTTGAAGTAGTTGAATTTTCCCATGATATTCATCCACCCTACCTTTGGATGATGTTCGTCGAAGTAGGACCAGTCCTCTATGAAATTAAAATCATCTGAAATTTTTTCAAGGTCTCGGCTGTTCTTCAGGCCAAAATAATAGCTGACATCGCCTTCTACACCTATTTCTTTTCTAAGCTTGAAATCAACCATTTTTTTGTTGAAGCCTCTTGTGTATTTTTCCACTACGGTTTCAAACAGCAGGAAGGAACCTGAAAAGTTATGGGACAAGTCTATGAGCCAGGGATTGAGAAGTGCAGGTTTCAGGTACATGAATAGCCCCTCTGCAATGAACAATACAGGTCTCTTCATATCCTTAAGTTCCAGAAACCATTCCTCGTCAAAAATTGACTGACCTACAAGTTTGTAACTATCTGATTCCTTGAATATTTCCCTCTTGATGCTGATTACTTCAGGAAGGTCCAGGTCTATGAAAAGCCAAGGCTTGGCTTTCAGTCTCTGATACCTTGAATCAAATCCGCAACCAAGATTTACAACTATACCGTTAGGGTGATTTTTAACAAACGTATGTGTATATTCATCATATTTCCTGGCTCTCAGTACAATATGATATACCAGCTGCCTGTTCAATTTACCTTTGGAAAGATTTCTCAACAGCCTTGAACTGTCATTTGCAAGGTAAGGACTGAGCCTGTCTGCCATATCGACTGCAAAGGGATCTTTTATGATGGGATTTTCAGCCTGGCTTTCAATGCTGTGTGCATAAAGGGTAATAAGACCTGTCCTTGATGTTGAACTCATGGATTTAATCATGGATTCATCCAAAACATTCACCTTCTCATTTGTTGGATTATAGGAACATAATTACATCAACTGTATAATATACTTCTCTATATAAAAATTGTATAACATTTTGTAGAAAAAGGCCATATGATTTGAAAGTCATCGCACTGAAATCGTCAAATTAACAGTTGAAACTTAAAGTGCTTTCAAGGTAAAATAACATGTGGTTGGAGGTGCTATGGATATAAGGATATTAAGAAACTGGAAGCTGGGAGATATTATTGAAACAACTAGGCATGACGAATCTTCGGTAAAGAGGCACCATATAAGCTATATAAGGACAGGAGAATGTTCATATGTCTTGAAATCCATAAAAGAAAGGATCCGGATGGAAAGGCATGTCTATGTTTCGAATTTTCTGTCAGAGCATACAAGCTATGTAGAAGCACCCATACCACTAAGGAATGGAGAGGCTTATCTAGAGTATGGAGGCAGTTTTCATTGCCTGTACAAAAAGATCTCCGGCAGGAGCTACTTTGAAAGGCTGGAAACAGGATATGATGAACGGTTCAGGATGTATGGAAGCTACATTGGTGAACTTCACAACATTTTAGATTCATGTCCTGAAATGGAGATTTTTAATCGAGGCAGCATAGAAACAAAGATGAAGGATTGGGCACTTCCCATTGTCAAGGAATTCAGTGTAGAATATGAGAAACTTGATATTTTAAATAGGGTGTTCCCTGAAACAGGATATGAAGAGAGACTTATTAAGGATCTTGAAAGAGCTTCGGAAATCTTGCCGGTCCAGCTTATTCACAGGGACTTGAATTTGAAAAATCTTCTTTTCGATGAGGTTGGTCTTGTGGGCATACTTGATTTTGAAATGGCTGAATATAATATCAGGCTTTTTGATATAGCTTATTTTTTTTCAAGCATAACTGGTAACCTTGATATGAAAACTGTAGGGAAATCAGACTATGTCGGTGCCTTGAAGTCTTTCATATCTGGATACAATCTTATTACAGAATTGTCTGATGGTGAAAAAAATACCCTGGCAAACATACTGAAATCATCTGAACTTATATTCATTGCCTGGTTCATAAAAAAGGGAAGACATGACTTGATAGAAAATAAGATAAGGGTAATTGAATGGCTTCATAATGGCTATATCCTATAATAAAAAAACTTTACATTTAGTTAGTGACCATTCATTGACAATGAATATTCAGTTTAGTATACTTTTAAAAAGAATAATTAAACGAGGTGGCAAAATGATTAATCAAAGAACTGTAGAAACCACAAATGAAACTGCTGAATTGCTGAATTTTTGGACTGTGAAAAACAAGGAAGCATCCAACAAAATCAGTATAGGAAATATGGGAAACTGGTCTGAAATGGACAAGGCGACAGGATCTGATTCTGTAGATATAGAGGACTAGTATAATAAAACTGGAAGAGTGAATAATGCCTGTTTATAGGGATAACCTATGGACAGGCATTTATTAATATGGTGAAAAATGAATAAACAAAAATATAAAGACTGCCTGCCGGTTGATACGGTGTTAAAGGCTAAAAAAATAATAAACGATTTTGGAATGGTTTTGACTGAAAACTGGATTGAATCAGGCATAAGCTCTTGCTATTCAGTCAGGGTGGAAATAATAAATACAAAGGTTGGTACAAACGGCAAGGGTGTTACTAAAGAGCTGGCTCTTGCCAGCGCATATGCGGAGTTTCTTGAAAGATTTCAGAACGGACATCTTTTCACCTTTGAAAAGGACAAGGATATGTTTAGGGATGCAGGCTTCATCTCATCACCTGATGAGATGACCTATGATGTTTCAACAGCATATGAAAAAGGCAAACTGCTCATAGACAGTATCATTGATTTTAACGGACTAGTGGACGACAAGGGATACTATAAGAAATTTCTGGAGCTTTCAAGGGAATTTGATGTCAATGAGCTTAAGATGAATTGTCTGCCCTTTTATAATTTGACAGACGGTAGGAAGGAGAGCCTTCCGGTTTTTCTCAGAAGTGCCTATGGTACAAATGGAATGTGTGCAGGAAATACAAGGGAAGAAGCTCTTGTACAGGGAATATCAGAGCTTTTAGAAAGATACGTACATGTCAGGATATTGAAAGATGGATTGTCAATGCCTGATCTTCCTCTGGAATTCATAAAAAACAATTATCCTGAAGTTTATGACATGATAACTGAGATAAAAAGTTCGGGCAGATATGATGTCCTAGTCAAGGATTGTTCCATGGGACGAAAACTACCTGTTTGTGCTTCCATAATAATTGACAAACAAAAGCAGACCTAT
This sequence comes from uncultured Clostridia bacterium, assembly GCA_964523535.1. Classification (GTDB taxonomy): domain Bacteria; phylum Bacillota; class Clostridia; order Tissierellales; family Dethiosulfatibacteraceae; genus Dethiosulfatibacter. The sequence continues at coordinate 5,744 of CAZFYP010000061.1, read as the reverse complement.
ATGGTTCATCTGGGAAGTCACCCGGATCTGGGAATAGCAATCGAAAGGACAATTACTGAATCATTCCAGGGCAGGAGCCTGCATATGTTAAACAATGAATTTTCCCTGGAAAAGAGCTGTATCCATATTTCGGAAAATATTATAGGGCATCTTACAGTTGGGGTTGGAGAATATCCCAATGAGTTTTTCATGACTTCTGATGAGGAGTTTGACAAAGAACTTTTTGCCAGGAAATGGAATTCAAATATGGAGATGCTTGAATACTATCTTGATCTTTGTAGGAAAATGGGACTGAAGGTATTAATTAGAGACTGTACGCTTCTGGATTTTCCTGCATTACATGTAGTGATACCTTCCCTTTCGGAAGTTTTTCCACTGGATGAGTTGACAATGGCAAGGATGAAGACCCTTAAGATAGTTAGAAAGACAATGAAGAATCTTAAGAAGAGTCATAGAAACTTCATAGAACTCGCATTGGAATACATGAATTACAATATAAAGCTTCCCCACAATATCAAGGGTCTTAAATACTATTATGGCATGCCTCTTAAGACTGAATTTGAAGGGGGCAGTCTTGCTGAACTGTATTTTCTCATGTATGGATATGCTGCTCTTTGCAATCATGAAAAATCAATTAATATTGTCGACATACTCCTTAAGTTGAAGAATAAGGAAAGTGAAGAATACATGTATCTTAAGGCAATAAGGGAACTCCTCTACAGCATGTCCAAGGGACTTGATATGAGTATGGCTTATGGTGCAATGAGTAAATTCTATCCCAGGGATATACTTGAAAGGGCAGTATCAAGAATGAATAATATTGATGCCTGGTTTTATGAATACTATTCAAAGGACTGCACCTGGTCTTGCCAAGCTTGTTATATCAAAGATGAGTGCAATTATCCTATGTTCAAGGATATTATGATCAAGTTCAGGAATATACAGATAGAAAAAAACATCAACCAGGAGACCTGTAATGAAATTGGATTATGTGAATAAGCTGGAACAGATATATCTTCTCCTTACTACGACCTGCAATCTGTCCTGTAGCCACTGTATTAGGGATTATGGGTCAAAATCATTTGTGGACACTGAAAAGCTCTACGATATCCTTGATGAATTTTCTGAATTCAGCAGGAAGAAAATGCTTGTACTAACCGGAGGGGAACCTACCCTTCATCCCAGCTTCAGTGATATCCTCAAGTATTCCCTTAATGTATTCAAATATGTTGTAAGTGTGAATACAAACGGAACAACAGACTTTTTCAGAGAAGATAATTTGAGAGACCTTTCTGTCTATAGGAATCTTATTATACAGGTTTCCCTGGATGGAGACAGGGTTGAACATAATGCAATTAGAGGTAAAGGCTCTTTTGATAAGGCGTTTGAAACTCTAAGACTGTTGAATAGGATGAATATCAAATCCTCGGTGGCCACTACAGTGAGAAGTCAGAACATTGAATCAGTGAAAAAACTTCATGATAGGCTCCTTGATTTGAAGCTTGAAAACTGGATGATATCCAGGGAACTTCCCTTTGGGGCGGCTAGAAAGAATGACAGGAAAATAGAAACGGGCCAGTGGAATGAATATGTAGATGATATCCTGGAATATTCAAGGATAAGAACCAGGATAATGAAAAGCTACGATTTTTCATTACTGGATGAAATATCCTATGAGAAATTGAAAGTACTTGAAGAAAAAGCTGTAAGAAACTGCGGTACGGCGAAGCAAAAGATATACATATATCCTGATTTTACTGTATTTGGCTGTACATGTCTCAGTGACTACCCTCTTGGTAATCTTGAAAATGACACTCTTAATGATATTTTAAAATCAGAAACCGCCCTGAAATTCAGAGACTACGAACTCCATGAGGATTCTCCATGCAGGGAATGCAGATATGTTGGGATCTGCAGGGGAGGATGCATAGGAATGTCTCTCCATGTACTTGGAAAGCTCGGTCTAGGGGATCCAAATTGTCCGCTTGTAGATGAATACTATAAGAGGAAAGGAAGTCCATAATGGCTACAAGAGTATTTTATCTGAATATATGTTATGTGTGCAATAATGACTGCATAATGTGTTTGTCCCACAGGACCAAAAGCGGCAAACACACGGATTATATAAGTCTTTCAACAGTCAGGGAAATGATTGATAAATGGGATATAGGCCGGGATGACAGGCTTATAATTAATGGTGGAGAACCTACTGTGCATCCTCAACTAATAGATATCCTTAGAACAATAGCGGAAACCAAGGCTGAAATAGCAATATATTCAAATGGCAGGAAATTTTCCAACATGGAATTTGCACAAGCAATCATGAAAATTTCAAATACCAGGATAACAATACCTGTATTTGGTGAAGAGCATATTCATGATGGCATAACCAATACTAAAGGAAGCTTTTCAGAAACCATGAAGGGAATCAACAACCTGACAGAATCAGGGAAAGACCATAAGAATAATAGAGTTGAAATAAAATTCATCATAGGGAAAGAGTATGTTGAAAAGAGGCAAGAGTCCATGGGAATTGTGGATAAATATTTAAAATTCCCGAAAAATGTTGATACTTTAATATTTGCAGGCTTTCTACAGCCTAAAAATTCGAAAGTCGACATGAACGGAGAAAACCTTATAGATATAGCTCATCATATCGATGATGAAATCGACCAGCTCATTGACAACAATATATATGGATTGAATGTTAAAATTTTGGATATACCTTTCTGCAATCACAAGAGAGCTTTCCAGGACAGGTTACTTTCAATTTATGATGAATTCCTTTTTATTGAGAAAGATAAATTCATATATTATGATGAAAATGTTAAGGGCAAGATCAGGAATTACAACAAAGGACCTGATGAAAAGGCAGAATGCAGCATTTGTTCCTATACTTCAATATGCAGCAACAGCATAGACAGATATGGTGCCTTGCAATATGATAAATCAGGCTACTGGTTTTTTGGACTGGAGTAGTAACACAAAAAAGTGTATGCATTTTTACAAATGCCATACACTTTTTAATTTTTTGTAAACTCGAATAAGCTCTTAGGTGTTTATATTTTTTTTACGAATTCCGACTTGAGACTCATGGCTCCGAAGCCGTCTATCTTGCAGTCTATGTTGTGGTCTCCATCAACAAGCTTTATGTTTTTAACTTTTGTACCCTGCTTGATTGGAGCAGAGGCTCCTTTTACCTTAAGGTCCTTGATTACAGATACTGTATCTCCATCCTTCAGTATGTTGCCGTTAGAGTCCTTAACTACAAGACCCTCATCTTCCGCTGTTTCCATGTTTGGATTCCACTCATGTCCACACTCGGGACATACAAGCATAATTCCGTCTTCATATGTGTACTCTGAATTGCACTTGGGGCAATTAGGCAAATTATCCATTCCATTCCTCCGTATACTAATGTTTATAAATATTTCATTTCACGGTTATATATAATATCATAGCAGGATAATATTTACAATGAGATTTATGGGCTATTTCTCGAAAAAAGTCTTAATTAAGAAGAATTGTAAATAATAAAGAAACTCCAAATCATTCCATCCATTGTTTACCCTTGATGAATTTAAGCATTCTTTCCATGCTTCCAGTTACGAAGCGGTTCTTTTTCCTAGCCATGCCTATTGTAATGGGTTCTATTCCCGTGAGTGGGATACAGACTGAAACATCATCTTCTGACAGGGTTCCTTCTATCATTATGGATGAAGCAAGACCATCCTTGATGAATCTTTTCATGGTGTTGATTTGTGTAGTCTCCAGTATAACTTTAGGTTTTATTCCGTTTTTTTCAAAACCTTCAGTTACCACCTTGCTGACATAGAATTCCTTGTTGAACATAATAAGTGGTTGGTCTTCCAGGTCCTTGAAATCCACAGATTTTTTATCTGCAAGGTGGTGGTTGGGATTGACATAGAGTACAAAGTTTCTTTTTTCTATTGTATCGAAGTATATGTCCTTGCTTGACTGGGATTCAAGTATCATAAGAGTAAGGTCAAGCTCCTCTTCAAGAAGAAGTTCATGGACCCTGAGGGCACCGTGTTCAATTATATCAACATTCAGATCGGTGTTGGCAAGTATGAATTTGGAAAATATCTGAGGGAAGAGAAATGAACCCATCATTGGTGGTATGCCTATTTTCAAGGCATTGCTTTTTTCTCCTACTGATACCATTTCAACAAACAGATCATTAAGGCTGTCAATTATGGGTTGAAGCCTATTAAGAAAGAATTCACCTTCTATGGTCAGAGAAATCCTTTGTTTGGACCTGTAAAAAAGGTTGACACCCAGCTCTTCTTCCAAATTTTTAATTGAAACAGTAAGGGAAGGTTGAGATATGTGGAGATTGCTTGCAGCCTTTGTTATATTCATGCACTTGCATACTTCAATGAAATATTTCAATTGGTTGAGTCTCATAGTCCCTCCAAATTTAGGAAAGTCAAGTATATTCATTACACTTCAACTTAATAGCCTAGAGCTATGATAACATAGAAGGCTGATATTATACAAGATACAAGCTATGGATTACAATATATTTATAAGAAGTAGAAGTGTTGGAGGAATATAAACAAATAAGAAGGAGAATTAAATGAAACTACCAGTATCCAGTGCCACGAACTTAAACAAGGAAAATATGAAACATATGATATCCATGAGAGATTTTTCAACTCAGGAAATGGATAATATGATGGAATTAATGGCAATGTTGAAAGAAGCCAGGAGAGATAATGCAGTACCACCTCTTTTTAAGGATAAATCAGTAGGAATGATATTTGAAGCCGGATCGACCAGGACAAGAGTATCTTTTGAAGTTGCAGCAACTCTATTGGGAGGACACGGATTATTCCTGTCACCAAGAGATATTCACTTGGGAGCCAAGGAATCTATTGATGATACAGCCAGGGTACTGTCCAGGATGTGTGATATTGTTATGGCAAGAACAAATGAACCGGAAACCATTGATGCTCTTTGCAGAATGTCAACTGTGCCCGTAATCAATGGTCTTGATACAAGATTCCATCCTACTCAGATGCTTGCAGACTTGTTTACTATCAAGGAACATATAAGTGATGGAAGAAAACTGTCTGATTTGACACTTGCCTTTATGGGTGATGCAACAGATGTATGCCGTTCATTACTGCTCACATGTACCAAGTATGGCATGAGCTTCAAGCAAATTGGACCTGTAAAATATCAAATGGAACAGGAGTGGCTGGATATTGCAGATGACTATTGCAAGCAATCAGGAGCATCTTATGAAATAACTGATGATGTTGAAAAAATAAGAGAGTGCGATGTTGTATATGGGGACAGCTTCTACTGGGTAACCCAATATGATGAGAAGGAAGAAAGACTGGCTGCCTTTATGCCTGATTATGTCATCACTGAAGAATTAATGTCAAAGGCCAAGGACGGAGCAATGCTGCTGCACTGTTTGCCAGCCAATGACCAGGAAGAAGTAACAAGAGAAGCTCTTGAAGGTGAGTACTCTGTTGCATTTGATGAGGCGGAAAACAGACTGACGGCACAGATGGCTATACTGGTTTATTTTACCAATAAATATATAGATGTAGCAAGTGAAGAAGTTAAGAAAATGCACGCAGATAAAATTAATGATTTTTTAAAGACTATATAATCAGGAGATAAAAATGGCTAAACAAATTGAGAGTACACCAAGAAAAGATGGGTACAGGATGCCCGGCGAATTTGAAAAACATAAAAGATGCTGGATG
>CAZFYP010000060.1:11520-14050 GCA_964523535.1 uncultured Clostridia bacterium | reverse complement strand
AATGTAATACCCTTCAAGATGACTCCTCTAAGGGAAAGGAAGGAAGATATACCTCTTCTTCTTGAATACTTCCTGCACAAATACAATGATTCCCTTGGCAAGAATATAAAGGGTTATACAATGGAAGCGGAACAAACTCTGGTTAACTACAGGTGGAAGGGAAATGTAAGAGAACTGCAGAATGTAGTTGAATATATGGTGAACATGTCTTCTGAGGAATATCTCATATATGAAAACATTCCATTGAATGTGAGGGAATACATGGAAGCAGGAAGTAGTGAAAAATTTGAAATTCCCAAACTTGACGATGTCTTGAAAGATCTCATAAAAAAGGCAATAGGGATATACGGCGATACGGTTGAAGGCAAGACTCTTGCTGCACAAGCCTTGGGTATATCAAGAGCAACCTTGTACAGGAAGCTAAAAGAGTAGACAGAAAGCAATAGGGTGTAATTATGTGCAATTCTGTAATGGATTCACTAGTTGAACAGAAAAAAGGTGAAACGACTTGTAAATCAAGTTGCTTCACCTTTTTATTTTTGACTTTCCATGCCAACAACACTGCCGGTAAACTATCAGCAAATTTTTTGAATCAACAATTGCTTAGTCTATTGTGTCATAATGGGCATGGATAGGATGCCAGTGTACCTTTCTCAGGTAGCTTTCCAGTTCTGGAATATTCTTTTCCTTCAAAAACTCAAGAATCTTTTCATGTTCCCTGTTGGTTTTTAAAAAGATATCTGTAGTCTCCTGGGAGTCATCGCTGTATTCTTCCTTTATAAAGAAGTTTTTAAGCTGATTAATCATGCGTATTAGCTCCTCGTTGCCGCATTTATCTATATAGATGTCGTGAAATTCCACCTGAAGGCTATGGTAGTCTGAATAGTCCCCATCGCCAATAGCCTTGTCCATTCCGTATATGAGCATTTCCATATTTCTATGGTCCCTTTCAGTAAGAGTGCTGCATGAAAGACTGGCAGCATAGCCGTCAAGAACTCCAAGAAGGGAATATACCTCTTGAATCTTCTTTTCGTCAATGAGCTTCACAAGGAAACCCTTTCTTGGAACATTGTCTATGAAACCTTCAGCCGCCAGCTGAATAAGAGCCTCCCTTACGGGAGTTCTGCTGATATTGAGAGCATCCATTACTTCTTTTTCGTTTATTTTTTCATTTGCCTTGAGTTGACCTGAATTGATTTTATCGGATATATAGTTGTATACATGATCTTTCAATGTTAGTATAGTGGACATTATTTCCTCCGTAATTTTATAGCTAAAGTAATCAAAAACCTTGATGCACTGGTATTTTGATCACAAGATAACATTTAATTAGACCCTATCCGCTTCTCAGATAGCGGTATAAAGACCTTATGTCTTGACTAATGCGATGTTGCGCACTTGTATATAATATATTATACAACAGTTAACAGGATTTGTATATAAAATATATTGTATACAATATATAAATGCTTGACTTAATATATTGATTACGTTAAAATATATAATATATTAACAACGCAATAATATTTTAAGGAGGGCTATATGAAGTACGGTTGTCAATCAATGCACAAGAAAATCGACAGAATTCTTATCAAGCATCCAAAGGATGCATTCATTTCCCAGAAGAACCTGAGCAAGTCGTGGGAAAGCTTCAATTATACAAGTGAACCGGTTTATGAAACAGTATTGAAGGAATACGAGGTTTTCGAGAATATAATAAAAGAAAACGTTGCCAATGTAGACTATCTTCCACAGTCGGAAAATGTTGGTCTTGATTCAATCTATACTCACGATTCCTTGAAGATCACCCAACAGGGTGCCATTTTCTTCAATACTGGCAAGGTTCTTAGACAGAAGGAAGGATACGAGGTTGAAAAGAAATTCAAGGATCTTGGAATAGATACCCTTGGGTGGATACAGTCTCCCGGAAAGATTGAAGGTGGCGATGTTGTATGGATAGATGAAAAGACAGTAGCCATAGGAAGAGGATACAGAACCAACGATGAAGGTATAAGACAGTTCAAGGAAATTACCAAGGACATAGTTGACCAGTACATTATAGTTCCAATGCCTCATGCAGATGGGGAAGCTGAGTGTCTCCATTTGATGAGCATAATCAGCATAGTGGATGCGGACCTGGCAGTTGTCTACTCCAGATATATGCCGGTTCCTTTCAGGGAATTCCTTATAGAAAGAGGATTTGACCTTGTTGAAGTGAACGATGAGGAATATGAAAACCTTGGGTCAAACGTCCTAGCCCTTGCACCGCGAGTATGCGTCCTTATGGAAGGCAACCAGGACATATATGACAAGCTTGACCAAAAGGGGTGCAAGCTCTATACCTATCCGGGAGCGGAACTTTCATTCAAGGGCACCGGAGGGCCTACCTGCCTGACTTGTCCTGTAACAAGAATCTAGGTGATGTTTATGTGTAACATAGGAACTGAAATTGAAAGGACACTAAAGGAATATATGTCCATTGATTCAACAACAAATACATACAGGGAAAATTCAATTGACGGCTTCTTAA
>CAZFYP010000060.1:0-11510 GCA_964523535.1 uncultured Clostridia bacterium | reverse complement strand
GGGAACGGGAGGACCAACCTGCCTGACCTGTCCTGTAACAAGAGTATAGGTGGACATATGGGCAACAGTAGAGATGAAATTGAAAAGACATTAAAGGAATATGTGGCCATTGATTCAACAACAAATACATACAGGGAAAATTCAATTGACGGCTTCTTAAAGGAATACTTTGAATCCATTGAATATTTCAGGGAAAATCCTGATGATTTTGGATCAGAGAATATTCCTGGTGACATCCACAACCGGTCTGTAAACTGGGCTTTATTGAGAGGTAAAGGCAAGAGGACTGTAGTCTTCATCCACCACACTGATGTAGTCAATGTAGAAAATTACAATGAATACAAGGATTGCGCCTTTGATCCTGACAAGCTCTTTGAATCTTTTGAAAGATCATCGGATGCCCTTGATGCAGAGGCTGTTGAAGACCTGCAGTCAGAAAAATGGATGTTCGGACGGGGAACGGCTGATATGAAGGGTGGCGGTGCAATACAGCTTTCTCTAATGAAGGAAAGAGCACTTGATGAAGAAAGGATTGGAAACATAATAGTACTTGCTGTCCCTGATGAGGAAAATCTTTCTGCCGGCATGAGGCATGGTATAAAGATACTGAGAAGGCTCAAGGTAAAACATGGACTCGAGTACAAACTTATGGTAAATTCGGAGCCCCATCAAAGAGTCGACTATGACAAGGGAATGATAAGTCAGGGTTCCATTGCAAAGATGAATTTCTTCGTATACGTCAAGGGAATTCTGACCCATGCCGGCAAGGTTCTGGAAGGTATCAATCCATGGGGAATAATGTCCAGGATTGTAGCAAGGACAGAGCTTAATCTTGACTTTGTAGACGAAATTGAAGGAGAAATGTCCATTCCTCCTACCTGGGTCCATGTCAAGGATTCAAAGGAAGTCTACGACATTTCCACTCCCCAATCATCCATAGGATATATGAATGTATTGAATTTCTCTACATCACCGGAAGACATAATGAAGAAACTCATGGATATCTGCCTTGAGGAATCCAGCCAATACATGAAAAAATACAATGCTGCAAGAGCAGTCTTCATGGAAAAGACAAACAGAAATACTATAGGAAACGACTGGCCTGTCCATGTGGTTACATTCAATGAACTCTTGAAGATCCTCAAGGAAAAAGGAGAGGAATACTTCAAAAGATATGATGAATTTGAGAGAAAAATCATAGACGACCTCAGGTTCAACAAGACAAGCTTTGTAAATGCAAACTACCAGCTGCTTGAATATGTCATCAAGCTTATCAACAGGCAGGAGATGTTCATAGTTGTAGGAATGACAATGCCTTTGTATCCAGGAGTATCAAACCTTTTCCAGGAGGATGCACCGGATTATCTGGACTTAATCAATAAATTTACAGCAAAGGAATGGAATCAAGACTATATGAACAGGTACTACTTTACGGGAATTAGCGACCTGTCCTATTCATCCCTCAACTACGACATGGAGTCCACTGTATCACAGATGGAAAATATGCCCTTGTGGGGAAAATACTACGACATACCATTCGAAGACATAAAGGAAGTTCAGATGCCCTGCATCAACATAGGTCCCTGGGGAAAGGACTTCCACAAAATAAGCGAAAGAGTCTACAAGGAAGACCTTTACGAAAGGACGCCAAGGATAATTGAACATGTCATGGAAAATATATTCAAGAATTAATAAACTAAGCTATTGAAGGACTACAAAGTATCAAATTAATAAAAAAATCAAATAAAAAATATATAAGAAAATTTAGGAGGCGCAACATGTTTAAGAATTTTGTAGTAAGAAGACCGGGAAAGAGCGTAGTATCAGGACAGACAACATCGGACCTTGGAGTTCCAAAATATGAAAAGGCGTATGCGCAGCACGAGCAGTATATAGAAGCCTGCAGGGCTTGTGGCGTTGAAGTGAAGGTAATGGAAGCGGATGAAGAGTATCCCGATGCTTGCTTTGTGGAGGATCCTGCAGTAGTTACAGACAGGATGGCCATAGTTACAAATCCAGGTGTAGATACAAGACAGGGAGAGGAAATCAAGGTAAAGGAAGCTTTGACTGAATTCTTCGATAATTTTGACCATATTCAGTCTCCCGGACATCTTGAAGGCGGAGATGTAATGCAGATAGAAGACCATTTCTATATAGGCCTTTCAAAGAGAACAGACGAAGAAGGAGCAAGACAGTTTATAGAAATCGTGGAGAAGCATGGCTATACAGGCTCTGTAGTGCCCCTTAAGGAGATGTTTCACCTTAAGTCAGGTGTAAACTTCATAGGAGACAATAGGGTCCTTGTGGCAGGTGAATTCATTACTCATCCTGACTTTGAGAAATTCGAAAAGATTTTAGTTCCTGAAGATGAAATGTACGCAGCAAACTGTGTAAGGGTAAATGACCATATAATCATGCCTGCAGGATTTCCAAAGCTTCAGAAAATCCTTGAAGATTTGAACTACGACTTGAAACTTGTTGAAATGACAGAATTCCAGAAAATAGACGGTGGACTCAGCTGCCTGTCATTAAGATTCTAGTAGTCGACGGGTAAATAACATAATATAACGATAATTTGTAAAACAGAAATAAAACAGGATACATGTGAGGTCTCGACTAGTAGGTATCAACAATTACATTTAAAAATATAAGAATTGTTGTACCGGGAGCAAAACTCCAATGTTACAAGGAGTTTTGTAAAATACCTAAATTGTGCAAAATCATATTGAAGCTCCTAGCAATTGGATTTAATCCAGCTGATAGGGGCTTTTCAAATTTCTATTCCTTTACATTGAAATTTACTTATCCTATAATAATATTAAGATATAATTTAGATGGTAATATCAATGACGGGGACGTGAAGACATGGAAAACATAAAAAAACAGGCTTATTACAAGGTTATAGAATATATAAGTGAAGAGGTTGAAAAAGGTGCCATTAGCAAAGGGGACAGGGTTCCATCTGAAAGGGACATGATAGAAATTCTTGGCATAGGACGAAATTCCATTAGGGAGGCTCTCAAGATACTGGACATACTTGGAGTTGTTGAAAGGCGTCAGGGTGACGGTACCTATATCAAGGAAAGCTTTGACAAATGGTTTTCCAAACCCATGTCTGTTGCCATAATGCTTTCAGAAACAAACAAAAAGGAAATATTTGAATTCAGGAACATGATAGAAGTTGAAATAGCATCACTTGCAGCTGAAAGAATAACAGATGAAGAGATCAACGAATTGACAGAATGTTATGATGAGATGATAAAGATAGAGGATCAGGAAGTCATTACAGAATATGATTTGAAGTTTCACAGCATACTTGCAAAGGCGTCCAAGAACATAATAATTATTAACTCCTATAATGCCATGGATTATATGCTTGACCTTTTTATCTATGATGTAAGGGTGGAAGCCTTCAATAACGAAGGATTGGAATTGGCGGCAAGGGTCCACGACGACCTTTATAAAGCTGTAGTTAGAAGGGATACGGTTGCAGCGGCAGAGGCTATGAAGGAACATATGAAAGTTGTCAGAAAATACTATCACTAGAGGAGATGCCATGTTAAAGGGAGATTCTAACAAGACATATTATCAGGTAATGGAATATCTTACCAATGAAATAAGATTGAAGCATCTTAAAAAGGGTGACAAGATGCCTACTGAAAGGGAACTGGCTGAATATCTTGGTGTAAGCAGGGCTGCCATCAGGGAATCATATAAAATATTGAGTATTGTAGGGCTTTTAAGGAATGCACCAAGCCAGGGAACCTTCATAAAAGATGAATTCGACGAGTGGCTGGGAGAACCCATGTCAATAGTATTGAAACTTTCAGATACATCAATGAGGGACGTCCTTGAATTCAGAAGAATGATAGAGGTTGAAGTAGCTACTCTTGCAGCTGAAAAGATTACAGACCAAGAAATTGAATTGCTTACGGATGCATATAATAAGATGTTCAGTGACATTAGCGAAATTGAAAAGGCTGAATATGACAAGAAATTCCATGGAATAATTGTTAAGGCTGCCAGGAACCAGATTATTCTAAATGCCTACAATGCCATGTCTCCAATGCTTAGGATATTTACAATGGATATAAGAACTGTAGTTGTTGAAAATGAATATGAGGGAATATTAGAAAAGCTGCACAGAGATATATATGAAGCTATAGCTTCTAAAAATGTGGTAAAAGCAAGGACCAGCATGCAGAAGCATATGGATACCATTCTTAAGAACTACGAGAGCTGACAAATTACAAAATGATAGTTTGTTAATTATACTACTATCCATGGAAGCATTTACAAATGCTTGTCTTGGTGCTATTATATATATAGTGGTTCTACCAAAAGATGGAGGTAATTATGGATAAGAAAATTATTGAAGCTATGGTAAAAATAGTTGGTACAGATTGGGTTGCAAGTGATGCTGAAAAAATCGATAGTTATATAACTGATGAAACAGAGCAAGCAATAGCTCCTGTTCCATGCTATGATTGTATAGTGGCTAAGCCTGCTGATGCAAATGAGATATCTGAAATACTTAAGTTTGCAAATGAAAAGGATTGTATAGTGATAGCAAGAGGTGGTGGTACGGGATGTACCGGTGCGGCAGTTCCTACAAAGCCAAGTATTATTATGTCTCTTGAAAGGTTGAACAAGATAATTGATGTTGATGAAGAAAACCTTATGGTTGAATGCCAGGCGGGTGTTACACTCTTTGATTTGGAAGACACATTCAAATCCCATGACAGTCTTTTCTTCCCAGTGCACCCTGGAGACGAGGGAGCACAGGTTGGAGGAATGATTGTTGAGAATGCCGGTGGGGTAAGGGCAGTAAAGCATGGAGTTATGAGAAACCAGATAAAGGGCCTTGAAATTGTTCTCCCTACTGGTGAAATAATCAACACAGGTGGAAAGCTCATGAAGGACAATACAGGATATGACTTGACCCATCTCATGATAGGCAGTGAAGGAACTCTTGGTGTTGTAACAAAGGCAATATTAAAGCTTTACCCTAAATCCAGCAATTCTGGAAGCCTTCTGGTTTCCTTTGATGATAAGAAAAAAGCTGTAGAGGTTGTACCGAAAATACTTAGAGCTGGAATAACACCTCTTGCTGCAGAATATATAGAAAGGGATTTCATGTTGAGGTCTGCAAAGGATCTTGGTCTTGAATGGCCTGCAAAGAAGGGTATAGTTGACCTTTATTTCATACTTGATGAAGCAAAGGAAGAAACATTATATGAGGTTAGTGAAAAAATTGTGGAAATCTGTGAAGAAAACGGAGCTGTTGACAGCTTAATTGCAGAAACAGCCAAGGAGCAGAGAACAATTCTTGAAATAAGAAGCCACGGCTATCCAAGTGTACAGCATATGGTAGTTGACATACTGGATGTAGCAGTGCCTGTAAGTAAAATAATGGATTACATGGATGGTATAGATGCACTGGCCGAGAAATACAATGCAACAATACCTTCCTTTGGCCATGCAGGTGACGGAAATATACACAATTTCATCATGACCGATGACGGCAAGAAGCCTGAAGGTTATGAGGAACTCTCCAAGGAAGTCTACAAGCTGGCTGTAAGTCTTGGTGGAACAATAACTGCCGAGCATGGTGTTGGAAAGGTAAGGAATGAAAGACTGGGCATACAGTTTTCTCCAAAGCACCTTGAGATCATGAGAGGAATCAAGAAGGTATTTGACCCTAACAATATCATGAATCCTGGAACAGGTATAGAATAGAAAACAGCTGGGCTGTTACATATATTTGAATAAAAAATAAAACAAGCCGGCTTTTATAATAGCCGGTTTGTTTTTACTAATAGCTAATGAAAGTTGAAACAACTTTCCACGCGGACAACTCCGCTTTCTTTTAGCTTTCTTGACTTATACAGTAGAGCTGCCTACATGACCTATGGAGGTGGAAATAGCTATAGCTTACCGCATCAGAGATACTTTTATCTTTAGTATCTGAATGTTGCGAAGTGCCTGTCCTCCTTGTTCATTTCTTCAGGATTGTAGACAAGTACGTCTCCGCCGTTTTTAAGAGTGTTTATAGCTGCTATGTTTATTACATTTTCAGCTTCAATGCTTGGCTCATAAAGTTCGTAGAGATATTTGAGATTTTCATCATAGTATCCCCATTTCTCTATTTCAGATGTAAGGAAAAGCTTGTTAATTCTGCCGTCGTATGATGCAGCTATAATATCTTCAAGGATATCCGAACCGTTTCCAAGACTTTTCGCTTGGCTGAATTTTTCCATCATGATATCTGTTTTCTCGTTGAACATTTCATCCATGATTTTATGGGCTCTTTCCTTCAGATCCTTGGGATGGATGCTGTCGGGGTTACCGTCTATATGCTGGTCCATCATATGAGGATACTTGTTTGCATCCTTGTACATTGACGCTATATAGTTGACACCTGAAACGATTAGAGGAATTTCCTTGTTTGGCATGAATTCAAGGATATCGTTGGATACCATCTGCATGAACCTGTTGATATGATTCTTGTTGTCCTCAGGACTTCCACCGTGGCCATGATAAATTGCAGATGATGAATTTGGATTACCTGAGTGATATTGAAGCTGTCTTTCAGGACTGTCCATTTGGAGAGCTTCGTCTAGTGAAGTAGGCATATCAAGCTCTATTTCGTTGATATTGAATTCATCACAGCGATACAGCCTTATGTTTTTCTGGCTAAGTGACAAGAGATAGTAATTTTCATCTTTTGTAAGCATCGACAAAAGAGGTATTATATTGAATTCCTTTGATACATGGACAGTTTCCTGGAACTTCACTGGCATTTTGAAAAACTCGAATGTATCTCCAGATATGAAAAGTGCAAGACCTTCATTGCTGTTTTGCCAGAAAATCAAATCCTCGATTAAATCATAAGCTTTATTTAGTATGCTTTTGGCATTGGAGTCAGATATATTGAGAAGTGAAAGCTTTCTCTCAGCTTCCTTAAGCAGATTCTTCAAGAGAATCCTTCCCTTCAATATGTCTTTGCCGGCTTTTTCGGTAGGCAGGTAAATAGAAATACATGGATCGGCTTTTGTTTCGATGAGTTTTAGAACATCTTCTTTTCTTAATTGATTCATTAATAAACCTCCTTATAATATTTGAGTCATATTAGCAAGTTTTAATGAAAATTCCTCAATTTATTTGTTATCGCAGGAACTGCGATATGGGTTTCAATTATAGGGAAAGTAATATTGCTTGTGTAGTAATGAACACTATCTGTTTAAATAATTGGCAATGTAGTCGAGTGTATAGACTAAGGGATGAATTACTGTCTATGTAAGTACTAGATGAGAAACAAAATGTTGTGAAAGGTTTTTTGCCTGACTTGTGATGCAGATTAGTAGTTTTGTCTACTGTAATTATATCATATTTGACACTTTATAAATATAGAACAGGAAATTAAATTCCATAATTGAAGGAATAATTAACCATAATTGTAGAATATGAACCATTCATTTTATATGAGTGAATCTATACCTTATATCTTTACTTTAGCATATCAATAATTTATAATAAGTTTAGACAATGGAGTGGTGATATGAAAAATTCAAAAGACAAGCAAGCCTATGAAAGGGTTATAGAATATATTGGACAAGAGGTTGAGGAAGGCAAGTTGAACAAGGGCGACAAGATTCCAACTGAAAGAAAGATGGTTGAGATTCTTGGAATTGGAAGAAATTCCATCAGGGAGGCTCTTGAAATCCTTGACATACTTGGAATAGTTGAAAGAAAACAGGGAAATGGAACCTATATAAGAAGTGAATTCAACAGCTGGTTTTCAGGCCCAATGTCCATTGCATTCATGCTTTCGGATACTGGAAAAAGCGAAATATTTGAATTCAGAAACATGATAGAAGTGGAAATGGCGACTATTGCAGCTGAAAGAATTACAGATGATGAAATTGAGGAATTGAAGGACTCTTATGAAAAGCTGATAAACACCGATGATGAGTTTATAAATGCAAAATATGACAATAGATTCCACAGCATATTGGCCAAAGCCACTAAAAACATCATACTGATCAACTCATACAATGCTATGGAAGATATGATGAACATGCTTATTTTCGATGTGAGGGCAAGAGGTATCAAGTCAGAGGGAAAGGAGCTTATTGTTAGAATTCACAGGGATGTTTGCCAAGCTATTGCTGAAAGAAATCCTACAGAAGCAAGAGAAGCCATGAAAAGACATATGGCTGCTGTAAGAAAATATCACGAATAAGTAAGGTGGTTTGATTATAATGGTAGATTCAAACAAGACATATTACAAGGTTATGGAATACCTGGTTGAAAAAATCAGGATTAATGAAATAAAAAGAGGTGACAAGCTGCCTACGGAAAGAGAACTTGCAGAAGAACTTGAAGTCAGCAGAGCAGCCATAAGGGAGTCCTACAAGATATTAAGCATTGTTGGTTTGATTGAAAACAGACCCGGCAGCGGTACATATATCAAGGATGAATTTGATGAATGGCCGGAGGGTCCCATGGCTATAGTACTAAAGCTTACTGGTACTACTACGGATGATGTTCTTGAATTTAGGAGAATGATTGAAGTGGAAATTTCCACTCTGGCAGCTGAAAGAATCACTGATTTGGAAATTGTTAAGCTTAAGGAATGCTATGGTGAAATGACAAAAGTCGAAGATGAAGTGGAAAAGTCAAAACTTGACAAGCGATTCCACTATCTGATTGCCAAGGCATCGAGAAACAGTATAATACTTAATGCCTATAATGCAATGGCGCCAATGATACAATTGTTCACTTACAATATCAGGCACACGGTCTTGGAGAAGGAAAGTAAAGACATACTGGAAATACTCCACAGGGACATATATGAAGCCATAATAAACAAGGACAGTGAAAAATCAAGAAAGAGCATGAAAACTCATATGGATATGATCAATAAATATTACCAGTAGAAATGTTGGTAATATTTATTTGTGTTAAAAAATTAACTTGTGGTAGAACCATTTACAAACATTCGGGAAAGTGGTATTATATTCATATAAATGGTTCTACCAAAGAAAAACATTGATAAGATAACACTTAATCCCTGAAAGGGATACGTTAAATAATATTTAAACAGGAGGAAGTATGAGAATAGTAGTATTGGTTAAACAGGTACCTGACATGGAAAAAGTCAAATTCGACAGAGAAAAGGGAGTTGTTGACAGAAAATCTGCTGGAACGGAAATCAATCCTTTTGACCTAAATGGACTTGAAGCAGCAGTAAAGATTAAAGAAAAAACCGGAGCCGAAGTAGTTGCATTGAGTATGGGACCTGGAAGTGCAGAAGCAGCCCTTAAGGAAGCTATATCAAGGGGAGCTGACAGAGGAATACTTCTAAGTGACAGAAAATTCGGAGGATCCGATGTCAAGGCTACAGCGGCTACTCTTGCAGCAGGCATAAAGGAAGTTGGAGATTTTGACCTTATATTTGCAGGAATGCAGACTGTCGATGGAGATACAGGTCAGGTTGGTTCTGAAGTGGCTGAATTTCTTGATATACCTCACATTTGTTTTGTTGAGAAGGTAGAAGAAGTCGACGAAGAAACAATTACTGTAGTAACTGACATATGGGATGGAGTATTCGTTGAAAAAATGAAATTTCCTGGACTTTTGACTGTAACAAAGGATATAAATGATCCAAGACTTCCTTCCTTCAAGGATAAGATGAAATCAAGAAAGGCTGAGATACCTGTATTGGGACTTGACGATTTGAAAGAACTTGATGAAACTATGACTGGACTCAAGGGTTCTGCAACAATGGTCAAGAAGATAGAGGTTCCAAAGGCTGTTGTAAGAGAAGGAAAATTATGGAGAGACGACCTGGATGGAGCAATGAACGAATTTGTTGATATTCTTGTAGACAGAAAAGTAGTGGAGGTTGAATAAATGGACGGATATAATGGTGTAATGGTATTTGCTGAGCAAAAGGACAATGAAATACACAAGGTTTCCTATGAACTTCTGGGTAAGGCTAGAGAACTGGCTGATAAAATAGATGAGCAAGTATTTTGCTGTATTTGCGGATCTTCTGAGCTGGAAACCAATGAGTTGATATACAGGGGAGCTGACAAGGTATTCCATGTACAGAACGAAGAGATGTTCAACCTTCCTGATGTATTGACATATGTGAAGAATATTGTAAATGTAATTGAGGATAAAAAGCCTGAAATTTGTCTTTTTGGAGCTACAAGTTTTGGAAGGTCTCTGGCACCAAGAGTTGCAGCAGCCCTTAAGTGTGGACTTACAGCTGACTGTACAGGTCTTGAAATAGACGAAGACGATAAGAAACTTGTACAGATAAGACCGGCCTTCAGTGAAAATATACTGGCACATATCAAATCACAGTATCTTCCTCAAATGTCAACAGTTAGATACAAGGAATTTGATGAAGCGAAAAGGGATGATGCAAGAACTGGCCATGTAGAGACATATGAAGCCCTAGCCCTTGAG
Source organism: uncultured Clostridia bacterium (assembly GCA_964523535.1). GTDB lineage: Bacteria > Bacillota > Clostridia > Tissierellales > Dethiosulfatibacteraceae > Dethiosulfatibacter. The sequence continues at coordinate 1,028 of CAZFYP010000060.1, read as the reverse complement.
AACAATATGATAGAAATACTGAAGGAAATCACTGAAGAGGATTTCAATATTACAGATGCAAAGGTAGTTGTATCTGCAGGTAAAGGACTAAAGGGACCGGAAGATTTCAAGATGATAGAAGAATTGGCTGAAAAACTAGGTGGAGTAGTAGGATCTTCAAGACCATTGGTTGAGGATGGATTCATATCAAAGGCTCACCAGGTAGGATACAGTGGAAATAGGGTCAAGCCAAAGCTCTATATAGCATGTGGAGTGTCAGGGGCACCCCAGCACATAGCCGGCATGAAGGAAGCGGAAATGATACTTGCCATAAACTCGGATCCCTCTGCTCCCATATTCAATATAGCAGATTACGGAATGGTAGGAGACATGTATGAAATCGTGCCACAGCTAATAGAGAAACTGGGTAAGTAATAGTCACTTTCTGAAAATTTTATAATAACAAAATGATTCTTTGACAAGGGCTTCCTGAATTTAATTGTTCAGCAAGCCCTTCATGCTTAAACATTTGTGGACATATAAATTATAGATGATATAATAAAATATCTCCGTCAGTGAAATTAAACAGATATTGCTATAGGGGATAAAAAGGAGCAGCTATGTTTCTTGAATTTTAAATATGTGTAAAGGAATAATCATGGACAAGGAAATAATTGTTAGAATAAACAAAAGATATATAAAGAAGTACAAGGAAGGATATCCACTGATCTCCAAGGAAGCGGTAAATAATATCGAAGACTTGAAGGAAGAGGGTTCCATAGTAAAACTTATCGATGACAAGAACAAGTTTATAGGAAGAGGATACTTCGGAAGGCAGAACAAGGGATATGGCTGGGTTCTTACAAGAAAGGATGAAGCAATAGACCAGAAATTCTTCCAGAATAAGATAATAACGGCCCTCAATAAAAGAGCTCCCTTCTACTTCGATGAAGAGACAAGTGCCTACAGGGTCTTCAACGGTGAAGGAGACGGAATAGGCGGCTTTACCATAGACAATTACGACGGATACTATCTGATTAACTGGTACT
>CAZFYP010000059.1:0-14228 GCA_964523535.1 uncultured Clostridia bacterium | reverse complement strand
AATGAAGATCCTGTAAGAGCCTATCAGACTGAAGGTTTTGACATGTTCCAGGAACTTATTGGAATGATTCAGGAAGATACTGTCAAGTATATGTATAGAGTCAGAGGACAGGAAAAGATGGAAAGGAAAAAGGTTGCCAAGGAGACAGGAACAAACTTGAACGGAAAAGATGCAAAACCCAAGACAATAGTTAAGGGTAAGAAAATAGGTAGGAATGATCCATGCCCTTGTGGCAGCGGTAAGAAGTACAAGAAGTGCTGCGGCAAGGATGCATAGGGAATTTAGTATAGTATAAATATAATAAAGGGATGTGATTGAATGATAGATTTGTATGAATATAACGAAAAACTTAAGTTTTTTACCAAAACTATAGAAGAGGTAGGTGTTTCCCTTTGACTTGTCAGGTCTGGAAACAAAAAAGTCTGACTTAGAAATGGAAATGCAAAAAGTAGGTTTCTGGGATGATGTAGCAAAGGCTCAGAAGCTTGCAGCTGAACTTAAGTCTATACAGAGTAAGTTGACCACCTATTACAAGATTATGGACAAGGTGGAGGAAATTGAATTGATGCTTCAGCTAATCGCAGAGGAAGAGGATGAAGGATATGTATCCGAGCTTAAATCCCTCGTTAAGGAAACTGGAGAAGATATTGACAAATTCAGAATCACGACTCTCCTGAGTGGAGAATATGACAGAAACAATGCAATATTGACCATTCATGCTGGAGCAGGCGGTACTGAAGCACAGGACTGGGCCGAGATGCTCATGAGGATGTATACCAGATGGGCTGAAAAATCAAAGTACAAGATAAAGGTGCTGGATATATTATCTGATACGGAAGCCGGTATAAAGAGTGTGACGCTGCTTATTCAGGGAGAATATGCATATGGATATCTTAAGTCTGAAAAAGGTGTACACAGGCTTGTAAGGATTTCTCCATTTGATTCTTCAAACAGGAGACATACATCTTTTGCTTCTGCAGATATTATGCCTGAATTGGATGATGATATTGAAATTGATATTAATCCGGTAGATCTTAAGGTAGACACTTTCAGATCAAGTGGAGCCGGAGGACAGCATGTAAATACAACGGATTCGGCAGTCAGGATAACTCATCTTCCAACAGGTGCAGTGGTATCATGTCAGAATGAAAGATCTCAGCACAAGAACAGGGCTACTGCTATGAAAATGCTTATGGCCAAGCTTATAGAAATCAAAGAGGCTGAAAACAAGGAAAAGATTGAAGATATACAGGGTAACTACAATCAGATAGCATGGGGAAGTCAGATAAGATCTTATGTTTTCCATCCCTACAATCTTGTCAAGGATCATAGAACCAATGCAGAAAAGGGAAATATTCAGGCTGTAATGGACGGTGATTTGGATATGTTCATGAATGAATATTTGAAAATGAAAAGTATAAATAACAAACGGGAGAGCTAAAATGGATATAATAAAAAAACTGTGTGAAGAATTTGGCTTGAAGGAATTTCAGGTAAAAAACACTGTGGATCTTATTGATGAGGGTAATACAATTCCTTTTATTGCTAGATATAGAAAGGAAAAGACTGGATCACTTGATGATGTTGTTTTGAGAGATCTTGACGAGCGACTTACTTATATAAGAAACATTGAAGAAAGAAAGGCAGAGGTTGTAAGGCTTATAGATGAACAGGGAAAACTTACTGATGAGCTTAAGAAGGACATTCTTGATGCTCAAGTTCTTCAGAGGGTTGAAGACCTGTACAGACCCTATAAGCAAAAGAAAAAAACAAGAGCAACCATAGCAAAGGCAAAAGGACTTGAACCTTTGGCGGAGATAGTATTGGCCCAGGAAACAGCGACGGTTACAGAGGAAGAACTGGCCCAGCCGTTTCTAAATGACGAGGTTAAAACAGTAAAGGATGCATTTAAGGGTGCCATGGATATTATTGCAGAGGCTGTTTCGGATGATGCTGAATACAGGGAAAAGATACGTGACATCTTCTACAAGGAAGGTTCTGTTTCAACGATAGCTGTAAACGATGAAGAAAGTACGGTATATGATATGTACTACAAGTTTACAGAGGAAATCTCAAAGATTGCAAATCACAGAATACTGGCTATAAACAGAGGTGAAAAGGAAAAAATCCTCAAGGTTACAATGGCCACTCCTGATGAGAAGATAGTTAGTTATCTGAAGGACAAGATAGTGAAGAATGAAGATGCAGTAACTGTTGAATATCTAATCAGTGCTATTGAAGATTCATACAAGAGGCTTATAACACCTTCTGTAACAAGGGAAATAAGAAATATTCTTACAGAAAAAGCAGAAGAGGAAGCTATAAAGGTGTTCTCTAAAAATACAAAAAATCTACTTTTAGTACCTCCAGTGAAGGATTCAGTTGTACTTGCAGTTGACCCTTCATTTAGGACAGGCTGCAAGCTGACTGTCCTTGACGGAACTGGCAAGGTTATGGAATATGACACAATATATCCAAACGAACCTCAAAACAAGGTCAAAGAATCAAAAGCAAGAATCAATGAGTTGATAAACAAATATGATATCGATTTAATAAGCATAGGAAACGGTACGGCTTCGAGAGAAACTGAAATGCTTGTTGCTGACATATTGAAGGAATCTGATAAGCAGGTTTCCTATACCATTGTAAGTGAGGCGGGAGCTTCGGTTTACTCTGCTTCAAAGCTTGCAACAGAAGAATATCCAGATATTGATGTATCCATAAGAGGTGCAATATCAATAGGTAGAAGACTCCAGGATCCACTTGCTGAACTTGTAAAGATTGATCCAAAGAGTATTGGTGTTGGCCAATATCAGCATGATGTAAACCAGACAAAACTTGGAAAGGCTCTTGATGGAGTAGTTGAGGACTGTGTAAATAGTGTAGGTGTTGATCTTAATACTGCTTCATACTCATTGCTTCAGTATGTTGCCGGAGTCAACAAGTCTGTAGCAAAGAATATTGTTGCCTACAGAGAGGAAAACGGCAAATTCCACAGCAGAAATGACTTGAAAATGGTTAAGCGACTGGGAGACAAGGTATATGAGCAATGTGGTGGATTCATGAGAATTAGTGACGGAGACAACTATCTTGATAAGACTGCTGTCCATCCTGAATCATATGATATTGCTAAAAAGCTTCTGGTTAGACTTGGCTATGATTTTGAACACCTTGGAAATTTGCAACTTACTGATTTTAATGAAAAAATCCTCTCCATTCCTGTAAAGGAAAACCAGGCTACTCTCGAAATAAAGGGTGGAGGAAAGATGAAAAGTCTTCAGGATCTTGCAAGGCTAAAGGTGAATAAAAAGAAAAAATCAATGAAGGAAAGGCTCAATGACAGATACAAGATTCTTGCAGAAGAGCTGGAAGTTGGACTACCTACCTTGATTGATATTATAGAAGAACTTAAGAAACCGGGAAGAGATCCTCGTGATGAGATGCCTAAGCCTATCTTCAGAAATGACGTTCTTAAGATTACAGATCTTAAGCCAGATATGATAGTTACAGGTACAGTAAGAAATGTTGTTGACTTCGGTGCCTTCGTTGATATAGGTGTGAAACAGGATGGTTTGGTCCATGTTTCGGAAATTAGCGACAAGTATATCAAGTCTCCTATGGAAGTGGTTCAGGTAGGAGATATTGTTTCAGCAAGAATACTTGATATAGACACAAAGAGAAACAGAATATCACTGACATTGAAAAAAAACAAGAAAAAGAAATAGAAGATAAAAAAATCCCGCAGTCACTATACTGGCGGGATTTTTTTCCCCATATTCAATGTGTCCTTTTAGGAAAATTTCTCTTTCCTTATTCCTTGTAGCTGTAATATTCCGATGTAAGCTGGAAGTTGTCCTCAATTCCTTGAGTCAGAATTATTTCATTGTCCTTGGTCACGAATATTGCTTCCGTATTATCAGTTCCTTCAATAAGTTCAAGTCCTTTTTCAAGCCCTAAAAGCAATACCGTGGTTGAAAGTGCATCTCCGTCAAATGAGGTCTCGGTTATAATAGATACGCTTTTAATATTGCTGTCAGCGGGATAACCTGTGTATGGGTTGAGTATATGATGATATTTCACACCGTCTTCAATAAAGTACCTTTCATAGTCTCCCGAGGTTACTATTGAAAGGTTGCTTCCTTGCAAAATTCCCAAATAACCGCCCGTGGCTTCATCGGGATCCTGAATTCCAACCTTGAAATCTTTGCCGTCCGGCTTTGTACCTATAAGAAGTACATTTCCTCCAAGATTGAGAATAGCGCTGTCAATACCCATGCTTTTTGCCTTTTCCGCTGCTTTATCTGCAATATAACCCTTGGCTATGGCACCCAAGTTTGCATACATGCCCGCATCCTCCAGATAGATTGTGGATTGGTCATGGTTTATGGAAATTTTTTTATAATCTATAAGTTTCAGTACAGTCTCTATCTCTTCAGGTGAAGGGACTCTCTCATCTTCATCTCCAATGGACCACAGGGATATAAGTGGAGCGGAAGTAATATCGAAAAGCCCTCCTGATAGTATGGAATATTCAACTGATTTTCCAAATACATTCAATGTGTCTTCTGATACTATAACAGGTGCTTCTCCTGCATTGTCCCTAATCGATGCCAAATCACTTCCATCCTCATGTATGCTCAATCTGTCTTCCAATGCTGAAATCGTATTGTATATTTCATCTATGGCTGAATCATCTTCTGTTCCGTAAAGAGTTATGGTAAGAAGGGTATCAAGCATAAAATCATTCTTTGAAACCTTTAAATCATTCATATTTGAATTGTCGGTGGAACATCCCCACAATGTTAGTGTTAGAACTAGTAAAAGTATAATTGTGATTAGTTTTTTCATCTGATATGTCTCCTTTGTAATGGCTGCGACAACTATTGAGATTATACTATTATATTGCCTAGTTTTCAACATGAAATACATCTTTAGTCAGGATATAAGATTAATAAATTTTTGACAATCTAAACAAATTTATTGAAAAACATTCTCATATATGATATTATAGCAGTGAATTTTCATCCCCTTCAAACATACCAATCTTTATAATTCTCATAGGAGTGATTTAATGCACAATTTAATATATGTCCTGCTTTTAGGACTGTGGCTTGTATTTGCTGAAAGATTTTCCCTTGAAGTTTTGTTCACTGGAGTTTTCGGAGTTATTTTGGTCGCCCTGATAAACAAAAAGCTTATTGAAAAAGTGCGCTTAAGCCTAGGATTAAGGAGTATTCCATATTTTTTCGAGTACTTTTTCATACTTTTGTTTGAAATAATTAAGGCAAATTTACATGTTGCCCTACTCGTTTTATCACCAAAGCCAAAACTTTCACCATCTTTCGTCAGACACAAGATTAGCCTAAAGTCGGATTTGAACAGAACCATACTTGCAAATTCAATTACATTGACTCCTGGAACATTGACTGTTTCAATGGAAGATGATGTTATGTTGATACATTGTCTAACAGAGGAGTTCAGCAAATCAATCGAAAATACCAGGTTCGAAAAAATACTCATGGAAATGGAGGAACTGTATTATGATTAATCTTCTGAATGTTACAATATTGATTCTGTCCATAACCATATTCCTTTGCGTCTACAGGGCAATAAAGGGTCCTACTGTCTCCGACAGGATAATAGCAATAAACCTGGTTGGAACCAAGGTAATATCAATTATCATAATTGTATCCTTTATCTTCCACGAAAGCTATTTCATAGATGTTGCACTTGTATATGCACTAATAAGTTTTTCGGCTTCAATAATAATATCGAAAACTATAAAGGAGCAATGAAATGACAAGAAATATAATTACAGCCTTGTTCCTGCTTTCAGGCATATTCTTCTTTTTGGTTGGAACCATAGGAATATTGAGATTTCCTGATATCTACACCAGGGCTCACAGTAGTGCCAAGTGTGATACTCTTGGGACTGTATTCACCCTCGTGGGGCTTTGTATATACAACGGACTGGATGCAGTAACACTGAAAATAATAGTTATTATTGCCTTCATATGGGTAACTTCACCAACTGCAACACACATAATAACCAAGGCACATTATGAAAAAGAAAGTGAGGATAATTGATGGAACTCTTCAGTATAATAATGTTGATATCCTTGATAGTATTTTCAATATCAATTTCATTAATAAAGGATCTTTTATCCACCATTATAGTATTCATGGTATACAGTCTGGTAATGGCTGTCCTTTGGCAGCAGTTGAATGCACCTGATCTGGCAATTACAGAAGCTGCTGTAGGAGCAGGTGTGACTACCTTTCTTTTCATAGCAGCCTTGAAAAAGATTAAAGGAGGAGAGAAAAAATGAGACTCGTGAGTGCAATAGCAATAGCAGTTCTTCTTATAGTTCTTCTTCTGTCTGGTGTAAGTGAATTGCCTCCCTTTGGAGATCCCTACAATCCGGACAACAATGAATTGAGTCATTCCTATCTGGAAAATACTATGGAAGAAACAGGGTCACTGAATATAGTGACGGCAATAGTACTTGATTACAGAGCGCTGGATACATTTATGGAAGCTTCCGTATTGTTTACAGGTGCATTGATTATACTCTTGCTCTTCAAGAAAGCTGCATAAGGGTAATTCTACATTAGATTTTAGGATTTTGACTGTTTTAGATACGTGAAATTGAGGTGAACTATGAAATATAAAGATACAATATTAACCGAGGTATGCAGAATAATGATACCAATTATACAGCTTTTTTCCATATATATAATATTCCATGGACATCTTTCACCTGGTGGGGGATTTGCTGGAGGAGCCATACTTGGATGTTCATTCATCATCACCCACCTTGTTTTTGGAAAAACATATACTAGAAACATAATAAACGAAAGTACAATAATGAAAGGAATGAGTATACCCCTAGTTTTTTACGGACTTATGAAGGGTTACAGTTTTCTTTCATACGATTTGCATCTTCCCAAGATACCGGCAGGTACTCCAGGAAAAATATTCAGTGCAGGACTGATTCTTCCCCTTAACATAATTGTAGGGATAGTAGTATCATTGATGATGTATTTTGCATTTTCCTTATTCTTGGACGGGGAGGTATGACATGGAAGGTTTACTTGTAAACTATTATGAAACTGCTTCAATTGTGTTGTTCGGGGTGGGATTTACTACACTCATGTTTCACAACAACCTTATAAAAAAAATAATCGGTTTAAATATAATGGATACTGCAATATTCCTTTTCTTCATAGCAAAAGGATATATAGCAGGAGGAGAAGCACCAATAATAAGAAATGGATTTAAGGGTGCCCTAAACTATGTAAACCCTGTTCCAACAGCTCTGATGCTTACTGGCATAGTTGTTGCCGTAACTACAACGGCATTTGCACTTGGGCTTACAATCAAGCTTAATGAAAAATATGGAACAATAGATTTAGAAAAAATAATGGAAATGAGAGGAAACAGCGATGACGAATAATTTTCCCCTGATAAACATACTTATACTTATGATATCAGCCTTTACAGCACCGCTTATTAAAGACTTTAAAAAGACTTCGATTCTTGTATTGACTACAAGCGGTCTTCTACTTGCATCTACCGGTGCGACATTAATTGAAACAATAAAAAATGGACACTATATATTGAATATAGGACATCCGGATACCTTCCTGGGAATTCAGTTTTATATTAGTAATGCAGAGGCACTTATTGCATTTGTATTTGCAGTAATAGCATTGATGACTATTATATATTCAAATTCATGTATAAAAAGTGAAATTGAAGAAAACAGGATAGGCTTATTCTATACATTGGTAAACATACTGATTGCCTCACTCCTTGGTGTGGTATATTCAAACGATCTTTTTAATTCTTATGTCTTCATAGAGGTGTCTACACTATCTGCCTGTGGACTCATAGTAATAAAGGACAAGAAGGAAAACATAAAGGCTACAATAAAGTATCTGGTAATGAGTTCCATAGGTTCAGGTCTTGTACTTATGGCAATTGCATATCTTTATTCTATAACAGGTCATCTTAATATGACCCTGGCAGGCCAAGTTATAGCAATCAACCATATGAACTATACAAACTCAATTCTTATAATACTGACACTCTTTACTGTAGGACTGGGAGTGAAAAGCGCCCTTTTCCCACTTCATGGATGGCTTCCTGATGCCCATTCTTCAGCTCCATCTCCATCAAGTGCTCTATTATCGTCAATGGTAATAAAAGTGTATATATTCATGCTAATCAAAATGATATTCAGAATGTTCACTCTTGAAATAGTAAAAAGTACAGTTATATTGGATGTGATACTTTTATTGGGCTCATGTGGAATGATATTCGGTTCTGTAATGGCCATAACACAAAAGGAACTGAAAAGAATGGTTGCTTATTCAAGTATCGCACAGGTTGGATATATAGCATTTGGACTTGGACTTGGAAGCATAGGAGGAATGACTATAGCAGTTTATCACATAATAGGTCATGCACTAACCAAATCTGGACTCTTCCTTCTGTCTGGACTTATGATAAAGAAGAACAAGAGCAAGTACATTGATGATTTGAAGGGTATAGGACGTGAAATGCCTTTTGCTCTGATACTCTTTACGCTGGCATCCTTTTCCATGGTGGGAATACCGGTATTCCCCGGATTCATTAGTAAATGGTATTTATCTCTTGCATGTATCGACATAGGCAGGATACCCCTTATACTTATAATACTTGCCAGCAGTCTTCTGAATTTGCTTTATTATTTTCCAATAGTGATAAATGGATTCTTTGGTCAGAACAATCTACAAGGAAAGGTTTACAATTCAAAGAAAATAGAAAAGGCCAAGATAGCACCTGTAGCGGTTCTTATTGTCCTTATGACATTGACAGGTCTGTTTTCAAGTACAATACTTGAAATAATCTCTGCCAGCTTTATTTAGGAGGTACTGATGAAGCTACTAATTTTGACACCTATAGTTTTCCCCATATTAAGCGGGCTTTATATTAGATTTTCTGACGAAAAAAAGATAAACAGAATCCTGATTTCTTCGGCATTCATCAACTTCTTTTTGACTTTACTATGTGTATTCCTGATCCATGACGAGAAACTTACAATTTTGGAGTTTAGTGACATAATCAATCTTTTTTTGAAGCCGGATGTTCTAGGCAAGATATTTGCAGTACTGGTGTCAACCCTATGGATATTTACAACATTCTATTCTATAGACTACATGAACCATGAAAAAAAGCTAAAAAGCTATTCAATGTTTTTCATGATGACTCAGGGGATAACACTTTCAATAGCATTTTCCGGAAACCTGATTACTCTCTACCTGTTTTATGAGCTGTTGACCCTTGTTACATTTCCCCTTGTGATTCAGACGGGTTCGGACAGGGCACTGCAAATAGGTAAAAAATATCTTATATATTCTTTTGTTGGAGCAACCTTTATTCTATTTGGTCTAATTCTTCTGTACAGCCAGATGGGAACACTTGAATTTGTACCGGGAGGAATAGTGGGAAATCTTGATAATATTGATGAGAGCTATTATCTCATGGTATATCTTTTTCTCTTCATTGGTTTTGGAGTTAAGGCAGCTCTTGTACCATTCCATTCATGGTTGCCTGCGGCCATGGTAGCACCTACGCCCGTAAGTGCCCTTCTCCATGCCGTTGCAGTGGTTAAGTCTGGTATATTTTCTCTTATGAGAATGACTTACTATGTTTTGGGATGGGAACTCATTGAAGAAATCGGTGGGAACAAGTATACCCTGGCTCTTGTACTCATATCAATACTAATGGGATCTTTCCTTGCCATGGGACGGCAAAACCTTAAAAAAAGGTTGGCATATTCAACTATCAGCCAGCTTGGATATATTATGCTTGGTCTTGTAGTATTTGACAAGAGTTCATTTACAGGTGGAGTTCTTCATATGTTCTTTCATGCGACCATAAAGATAACACTGTTTTTCTGTGTTGGAGCCATTATGCATTACGAGCATAAAACGGAGCTGGATGAAATTCAGGGAATAGGCAAAAGGATGCCGATTACAATGACATGCTTTGCCATATCATCCATCTGTCTTATAGGAATACCTCCTATGAACGGGTTTGTAAGCAAGTGGTATCTTGCAATTGGAGGACTCGAAAGAGGAAATTACATCGTTCCAATCATGCTTCTTTTCAGTGCTCTCTTGACTGCTGGTTATCTGATTCCTATTATTAGTACTGCTTTTTTTAGAGGAGCTCCTTCTACAGAGGTTGAAATTAAAGAACCAGGCAACTATATGCTGATACCAATAGTAATACTTACTGCAATTAACGTTATTGTTGGAATTATGCCCAATCTACTCATAGATATAATTGACCGGGCTTCGGAATTATTGTTTTAAAGGAGATATTAATGGAAAAACTCTTGCTATTCATACTACTCTTCCCCTTTATGGGAAGTTTAGCTACATACATCCTAGGCAATAGGAACAACAACATAAGAAACTTTTTAAATACAATAATTACGCTGATAAACCTGCTTGTAATCATATATATGTATCCAACTGTAATAGAATCACAGATTGAATATACCATTCCCCATATCATGGGTACGGGTCTTCATCTCAAGCTTGACATATTCAGATATATGTTTGTATTCATTACCGCTTTCGTATGGTTCATCATCAATGTATATTCAAGTCAGTATCTTATCAATTATATTCACAGAAATAGATACTACTTCTTCTTCATGATAACCTATGCAAGCACACTGGGAGTATTCATTTCGGAGAACCTGGTGAATCTTTTTACTTTTTTCGAAATAATGTCACTTTCTTCATACCCACTCATTATCCATGACGAGAACGAGGAAGCCCATGAAGCAGGGGCTACATACATGGGTATGGCCATTGCAGGAGGACTAATCCTGCTCATGGGAATATTTATCTTGTATTCCTATACTAAGTCACTGGACATAAACTATATATCGGCAGTACTTCCAGAAATGGGACCAATAAAGTATCTAATAAGTGCACTTATGATAATAGGATTCGGTGTAAAGGCAGGTATGGTTCCATTGCACATATGGCTTCCAAAAGCCCATCCAGCAGCACCTACACCTGCAAGTGCTGTTCTTTCCGGAATCCTTGTAAAGACAGGAATATTCGGCATAATCATAACAAGCGTCTTTCTTATGGATGGCGACATATATATTTCTTATGCGTTGATAATTTCAGGTCTTGTGAACATGTTCGTTGGTGGATTCCTTGCGCTATTCCAGATAAACATAAAGAAGACACTTGCCTACAGTTCTATGAGTCAGCTAGGTTATATTATACTTGGTATAGGACTCATGGGAGCAATGGGAGACCATAATACTCTTGCAGTATTCGGTACTCTTTTCCATATTTTCAATCATGCAATATTCAAGGTTATGCTTTTCATGGGTGTGGGAATAATATACATGATAACCCACAAACTAAACATCAATGAAATATATGGATTTGGATCATTCAAACCTATGCTTAAGCTCACTTTTTTTATAGGATTCTGTGCAATAATTGGATTGCCTGGCTTCAATGGTTTTACAAGCAAGACAATAATACATCATGCTCTTGCTGAAGCTCTGCATCATGCAAGTCCCGTTCTTGCATATGGGGGAGAGTTCATATTCTATTTAAGCAGTGCCTTTACAACTGCATATCTTCTGAAACTTTACATAGCACTATTTGTTGAAAACAACAGTAGGTACTATGCATCCTACAGCAGGTATATAAACAAAAGGGCAATGTTTCCCATGGTAATATCTGCAGCGCTTATTTTTCTAATAGGGATAAAACCGGGAATATTCTTCAACTATTTTGGAGACATATACAAGGTTTTCGGAATACATATGGAAGAAATGGAACACTTCCACTATTTTACAATTGGAAACATACTGTCTTCAATAATTACAATAGGACTTGGAGTTGTGATTTATAGGCAATTTGTACTTAAAAGACTTGTGGTGCCTGTAGAAGGAAAGAGTAGGCCGGATTTTATCAATCCTACAACTGAATGGTTTTCGATTGAAAACAACGTATACCTACCGGTTTTGACTATTACTTATAAGATTTTCAACACAGTACTAAAATTAATAGACGACATATTGTTGTATTCTGTCAAAGGAATAGGCAGAACAGCAAAATACTTGTCAAATATTGAATTCCTAGAAGAATATTCTCCTACAAAGAGAATTGAAATTATGTTTTCATCTATCTTGCAAAGGTCTGTTGAAACTACCGAAGGTAGAGAGGAATCCATAAAACACAATATAAACGACAATATAAACAGCATATCTGAGGATATAAAAAATATTCAGGGGAATGTAAATGAAAATATTACTACATTGTCCAAGGATATAAAATCCATTCAGAACAAGTTCAACAGTATAACCTATTCAATTTACCTTGTAGGTGGGTTTCTGGTAATTGTAATGCTGTTTGTTATAATTTTCAGGATGTAATGTCAGCTTGATAGATAAATAATGTTTTAAACCAGAGAAAGATACAAAAAAACTGATGTCAAACATCAGTTTTTTTAATAACATTTTATTAAGTTGGAAATGGACTATTTGTTGCCGCCGTTTCCTCTTCCAAGGCCTCTTCCGGCACCTCTTCCCAAACCTGCTCTGTTTCTGTTCTTATCCATGCAGCAAGGTGTTGTACAATCGCCCTTGTCGAATTCACATAGTTTGTAGTCTCCACCTTCTATTTTAAAGGCTTTTCCATTAACAATGCTGTCGGCAAGTTTTCTTTTTACTTCCTCATACATACGTTGAATAGTTGACCTGGCAACTTCCATTCTTTCTGCACATTCTTCCTGATTCAGCCCTTCCAAATCAATCAACCTTATAACTTCATATTCATCAATAGTAATAATTACAAGTTCGGTATCGGATATTGGCTTTCCTGCTGGCTTGAATAAAACCGTTTCCGGCAATTCACATACTCTTCTTCTTTTTCTGGGTCTTGGCATTCTATCACCTCTTCATTTATCTATACCATATAATATTTAATGGTAAAAAGCAAGTTTCGTATTTTTTATTAAAAATAAACTATAAACTTTTAACGCTTCTATGTATTATATTAGAAAAAGAAGGATGAGACAAGTCATCCTTCAAAATTTATTCATTTTTTTCTATAAGATTTTCAATTTCTGCAAGTCTTCTTTTAAGTACTTCTTTTTCATCCTCTAGAGAAGCTTGTCTGTCAACGGGAGCGGAGTAAGCTCTTCCAGCGCCAGGTCTGAATCCGCGCCCCATACCACGACCCATTCCTCTTCCACCGCCTCTTCTTCCAAGTCCACTGCCGTAATATCCTGCAGTGGATGCATAACCACCTTCTTTAGTGCAGTTTCCTAGTCCTCTTCCTGTTAATGGTCCCAATCCTTCGGGACCTGTTCCATCTCTATATGCCATTTTAAATCCTCCTTTTAATTGGGTATATGTTCCTTACGACTTAAGTATATCACTTTTGTGGCATATGTCAATAACTATTTGAAAAGTTTTTTTACTTTCGTACCCAATATTTTTTTAAAATTGTTAATTTATTGTTATTAACTGTTTGTCTTATTGTAAATGATTTTTCACTATAGTATAATTGATTTAATATGGGGAGGTGTGTCAATGATTAGGTTAATAACTGACTCGGCGTGTGATCTGAAAGCCGAATTGATTGAAAAATACAATATAGAAATGATACCGATATTTATATATAAAGAAGACAGGGAATACCGGGACAAGGTTTCTATAATGCCTGAAAGCATGTATGAAATGATGGATGAAGGAGCTTTTTTCAAAACTGCACAGATTCCACCAAAAATATTTGAGGATTGTTTTAGAAATCATCTGTCTAAGGGAGAAGAGTGTCTGTATATAGGGTTTTCATCAGGCATATCCAGCACTTTTGATTCAGCAATGTCTGCAAGGGAAAGTGTCTTGAAGGACTATCCAGATGGAGATTTAACTGTTTTTGATTCAAAGTTGACCTGTGGCATGCTTGGATTGGCTGTTCTTGAATCTGCCAAGATGATTGATGCAGGAAAAGGTTTGGATGAAATACTTGATATGCTTGAGCATTACAGGGACCACGGGGAGCATATTTTTACTGTGGACGATATTGAATACCTGTTTAAGGGTGGAAGAGTGAGCAGAACCAGTGCAATAATAGGTGGAATGCTCAATATAAAGCCAATACTTGAAATAAAGAAGGGCAAATTGGAGATT
>CAZFYP010000058.1:0-14456 GCA_964523535.1 uncultured Clostridia bacterium | reverse complement strand
CCATTAGACTGTGCTCTTATACCCTTCTCCTTCAAAGTCATATCCGTAATGCCATATTCTTCAGGTATTGTTATCCAGACAATACTGGACCGCTTGTCCCTTTCATATGGATAGGTTACATCAAAGCCTTCCACAGTTTCCACCTGGTCATATAAGTATTGGGAAAGATCAAGTACATACTCTTGAATGTCCCGACCATCAAGTCTAAGATAATTTCTGATTACTGGGGACAAGCCATACAATCCCACCATAGTCAGTCCACCGCATTCAAACCTGCTGGCAGTCTTACTCAAGTCCACTGAAAAGGGATCACCGTTAATTCGATTGCTCAAATTAGCCCAACCCATATCTGCCTGATTCAAGGAAGCCACAAGGTCCTTGTTGATATATGCAAATCCAAAGCCTTGGATACCTTGAAGCCATTTGTATATTGAATTAGTGAGAAAATCTATTTTCATATCTTCCACATCTATATGCATTGCCCCGCATGACTGAGTTGCGTCCACACCAAACAAAATTCCTCTTTCCCTGCAAAAGTTTCCGATTTTTTTTAAATCGTGTCTGAGGCCTGTTCCACTGTCAACATGACATACATTGATTGCTCTAGTCCTTTCATCAACAAGATCAAACAAATCCTCAGGACATACCCTGCCTTCCTTTGACTTGGCAATCCTTACCTCTACAGATTCCTTATCTCCTTTATTCAAACATGCACAAATCATGGCTGCATAGCTGGTATCATATGTAACCATGTTATCATCCGGTTGGAATTCCATACCATTTAACAAGATATTGTACATTGATGAAGAATTATTGCCAAATGCTATTTCATCTCCACTTTCAGCCCCTATCATTTCAGCTATTTCATCACGTACAACATCTGCAAACTCCCACTCTTCATGATAAAACTTAATATCCACACCATTTTCGGACCTCTTCTGGATAAAGCTATTGATTGCATTGGCCGCATATGTTGGTATGGCTCCCGTAGTCGGTGTATTCAAATATGCATATCTTTCAAGAACGGGATAGTTGTTCCGTTCAAATTCAAATTTAGATGACATCTTTGACCTCCATAAATATTATATTTTGTTAAGATATATTTTGACAAATATGTCTCATACATAAACAATGCAATTAACATGCCAATCAAAAATATGGTATTTTGACTCCAAATAAGCATAAATACATTATTATCAGGTTAATGCTAGATAAACTTTAACCATTTTGACCAGCAAAATAATTAAACAAAAAAATATATTCCACTTGCTAATTAACCGTTTTTCACCAGTCACTAGCAAGGGAACATATTATTTTTAATATTCTACTTCAAATTCATTATCTGTCTTGCTTCATCAACTGTCGCAATCTCTCTTCCAACAGCCTTGGCTATGTTGACAACTCTCTGAACAAGCATTTGATTTGTAGCATCTACACCCCTTTCATACTTGAGACAGTCTTCAAGTCCCGTCCTTACATGACCACCAAGTAATATTGAAGTAGTAAGAATCTTAACTTGTGATTTACCAATTCCACTAACTGTCCATGTTGCATTGTCAGGCAAGCTGTCCACCAGGAACATAAGGTTTTTCATAGTTCCAGGCATTGATCCTGGAACATTCATCACCATGTTGAAGTGTAGGGGTCCCTTCAGTACACCTTTCTTTTCCAGCCATATGGCATTAGTAAGCATGGCATAGTCAAAGACTTCAATTTCAGGTTTTATCTTGTTTCTGTACATCTTGTCTGCCAAACTTTCAATCAAGTCAAAAGAATTGGCATTTACTCCTTTTGGAAAGTTGGATGATCCAGTAGACAAGCTTGCCATTTCGGCATTCAGATCAAGCATCTGACCCCTCCATTCCACTGTATTTTCACCACCTCTGGCACCTGTAGAAAGTTGCTTGATGATATGAATATTTTCATCATCAATTTTTTCAATAACCTTTTTGTATGTTGCCCTGTCGCTTGTTGGTTTTAAGTTTTCATCCCTTACGTGAATATGGGCAACTGCTGCTCCAAGTTCTGCACAAGCTTTAATATCTCCAACTATCTCATCAACACTAAGAGGTGAGCTGGGATTAAGTGCTTTCGTTGGAATATTGCCGGTTGGTGCTACTGTAATTATAAGCTTTTCCATATTTTCAACTCCTCTAGTTCAGACCTAGAATTTCTCTTGCTTCATCAGGTGTGGCAACCGATCTATTGTATTCATTTGCCAATCTGACCACCCTTTTTACCATGTCCGAATTTTTCCCAAGCTTACCCTTGGTATAATAAATATTGTCCTCCAGACCTACTCTTACATGTCCACCTAATGGTATTGACATAAAGGTAGTCATAAGCTGTGCCCTTCCCACACCGGATATATTCCAGATTGAACCTTCAGGGATCCTATTGAGCAAGTATGCAATATGGTCAATCGTAGCCGGCTGGCAATTCTTCAAACCCATAACAAAATTGAAATACAATGGCTTTTGCAGCATATTTTCCTTCTCCAGCTGAATAGCCTGGTCAATCATGCTTGTATCGAAGATTTCAAGTTCGGGCTTTATCTTCCTCTTATTCATCTCATTCAGCAAATCCCTTATTAGACTGGGAGAATTCTCATATATTGAAGTGGGAAAGTTACATGATCCAGTAGTAAGACTGGCCATCTCGGGATTTACAAACAATCCCTTGCTTCTGCTTTCAAAGTTGAGGCCCGCTCTACCTCCTGTTGATATCTGAACAATCATATCAGGAGCTCTCTCCTTTATCCCGTCATGAATTTTTTTGAATAATTCAATGTCATGAATGGAATTTTCATCCTCATCCCTGGCATGTATATGGGCAACCGCTGCTCCGGCTTCATAGCATTCAACTACATCATTAATTATCTCTTCCGGTGTGATAGGAACGTAGGGTGTATCTTCCTTCTTGGGTAATGGTCCTACTGGTGCAACCGTAATAATTAATTTATCCATAATACGCCTCCCTTATAGTATCAACAGGAATCCTGTAATAACAATTCCTGCAAGTATTGCAACCATCATACAATATCCCATGATATCCTTTACATCCAGTCCTGCAATTGCCAGTATAGGCAGTGCCCAGAAAGGTTGTATCTGATTTGTCCATGAGTCACCCCATGCAAGAGCCATTGCAACCTTGGCTGGATCAGCTCCTATTTCGTGCGCCGCAGGTATCATTATAGGTCCCTGTACTGCCCACTGACCGCCACCTGAAGGTACAAACAAGTTAACTAGACCCGCACTGAAGAAGGTATAAATCGGAAATGTTTCCGCTGTAGAGAATGATACGAACCAATTTGACATTATTCCTGCCAATCCCGATATCTTCATCATACCCATGATTCCAGCATAGAATGGGAACAGCAATGCTACTCCTCCACAGGTTCTTATCGCTTCGTTTATTGCTCCAACATATCTGATTGGAGTCTTATGTGCCAATATACCGAATATCAGGAATATGAATATAACTATGTTAAGATTCAAGTCAAATCCATTCAACCTGAAATGGTCAAATATTAATATAAGCCCTGGTAGAGCAATTGCTAAAGCTAGAATTCTACTATTATTCAATTTTGCTGAAGGAGTATCAAGAATAACCTTATCTTCGGTCTTTTCAGAATCACTCTTGGCAATTCTCTCAAGATCGATTTCAATAATCTTGTCATCTCCTTTTGGCATCATCTTCATATACAGCAATGGAATAAGAACAAATAAGGTAACTGTGATTATCAGGTTCCAAGAACTGTAAAGAGTCTGGGATACTGGAATGATTCCTATTGTGTCCTGTAGGAAGTGTCCGTCTGTAGCAATAACCAATGGTATTGAAGATGACGGTCCTCTTACAAGGTTTCCACTGTATGCCGCAGCAATGAGAATTGGATAATGCAATCCCTTACCATGATTTTCAATAGCTACTTCCTTGGCTATCAAAGCACCTGCTATAAGTCCAAATCCCCAACTCAAATATGAACATAAATAGGCTACCATTGCAGTGAACATTACTGCTTGGGTTGGGTTCTTTGGAATCTTTGCAAGACTTCTCAATATGTTCTCAACAAAAGGTGATCTTGCAAGTGCATAACCTGTTATAAGTACGAAAATCATTTGCATTGTAAACTTAAGTAAACTAAAATAGCCGGTGTACCAGTAATTCAACATTTTGTACGGTCCATTCTCAGTCAAGATCAGACCCATAACAAAAACTATTACCGATAAAATAATTGCAAAAACATATGGATTCGGTAAATACCTTTTTACCAACTTGACCAATACATTGGTCAACTTCTTGATTATGCCGTCTTTCTTCTTAGATGCATCTTTTCCTTTTACTACTTTTGAAGAATCTTTACTCATAATAACATCTCCTTAAAAATTTTTTGAATATAAAAAAGCCAGCAAAACAAAAACCTTATAGGTCTTTGAAATACTGGCTTTTATTCACTATAGCATACTGGATTGCAGTGCACTGATAAATAAAACAGTTTACAATATTAAGTTATTGATAAAATTCGTAAAAATTGGTAGAACGTTTTCCTCTACCTCTTCATTATAGCAACTATTTTTTCAAAAATCAAGGTCAATCTTTCACCGCTTAGGAAAATCACAATTCATCAACCTCTAAAATATTTGTATTTTCCTCTTTCCATTCGCAATATTCATTGTAATTACTCTTAACAATTGTTAGTAAAGCTTTTTGAGATGGTCCATGAAAAGAAAATTCTATAGCATCGATAATATCATCTATATCCTCAATCGAATGAATTCTCCTGCCAACAACAATGGATTTAATAAAATTTTTAGCTTCATCAGTAATGAATGTGCAACAACAATCCAAAATTATATCATTTCTAAAATCAATTACAAAACCTATTCCTGTAAATCCTTTAAAAAAGGCCAATGACATATTATGTGGAATTCTCGCATACGATATCAAGTATAAGGAATGTTCCGGATATAAAGATGCATCCTCTAGTGAAAATAAAACATTATCTTCAAATAATTCATTACAGTATTTTTTTTCATTTAAAATAAGATTTTTCTCTTTCTTCTTCCATTCTTTGTATAAATTGAAATTTTCCTTAATAATAACACATACGGATTTTTGAGAATGTCCAAAGAATCGCATTCTAATTCTTTCCAATAGTGGCTCTATCCCATCTTTTATATTATAACCGATGATAATACTCTTCAAAAAGTTTCTTGCAACCTTTGTCAATAATGTACAGCTTATGTCTTCAATAATGTCCGTATGAAAGTTTATTACAAACCCAACACCCAAGTATCCTTCATACACTGCTGCCGATATATTCGAAGGCAGTTTTGAATAAGATATAAAATACACATTACAATCCGGATTATACTTATTATCTATTGTAATCACCTCAAGACTAGTTTGAATAATTATATCAAATTATAAAACAATAAGCCACACTCACTAAAAAATAAAACCCACCAAATTTCAACTTCGAAAAGCCTTGAAATCTAGCAGGTTCTATCTTTTTACATCACTCAATCTAATTCAAGTTCATAATTTCCCTAGCCTCTTCAACAGTCGCTATTTCTCTTCCTATTGAATTTGCTATGTTTACAATTCTCTTTACAAGCATTTCATTAGTAGCATCCACGCCTTTTACATATTTTAAACAATCTTCAAGTCCTGTTCTTACATGACCACCCAACAGAATAGAAGTAGTCAATATTTCAACCTGGGAGCTACCTATACCGCTTACTGTCCACGTAGCGTTTTTAGGCTTGTTATCTACCAGATACATTAGATTTTTAATGGTTCCAGGCATTGAGCCAGGTACATTCATTACAAAATTAAAGTGTAATGGTCCTTTTAATACACCTTTTTTTTCAAGCCATACAGCATTTGAAAGCATTGAATAATCAAACACTTCAATCTCCGGTTTAATATTATTATTATTCATTTTATCCGCCAGACTTTCAATAAGTTCAAAAGAGTTTGAATTTACACTTTTTGAAAAATTGGAAGAACCTGTTGCTAGACTTGCCATTTCACAATTTAAGTCAAGCATCTGCCCTCTCCACTCAAAGGTATTTTCTCCACCACGAGCACCAGTAGACAGCTGCTTGATGATATTGATTTTTTCATCGTCTATTTTATCAATAACTTTTTTATAAATTTCTCTTTCGCTTGTAGGTTTAGCTTCCTTATCCCTAACATGAATATGGGCAACAGACGCTCCAATGTCTGCACAAGCCTTTATGTCACTCACAATTTCATCTACTGTGAGAGGTGAATGAGGATTAAGTTCCTTTGTTGGAACATTTCCAGTTGGTGCAATTGTTATTATTAGTTTTTCCATAGTTTACTCCTTATATAAAATTTTGATTTTTCATACTATGCTGTTGAAATCTCAACAATATCTTAAATTAGGGTATAATTTACATGAATGACGACAATTACCAGTATTGTATTTAACTATAAAATTAGCAATAAGCCAGTAATTACAATACCCGAAAGAATTGCCACCATCATACAGTATCCCATAATATCCTTTACATCCAGTCCTGCAATTGCCAGAATTGGAAGGGCCCAGAAAGGCTGAATCTGATTTGTCCATGAATCACCCCATGCCAGTGCCATTGCAACCTTTGCCGGATCAGCTCCTATTTCATGTGCTGCCGGTATCATGATAGGTCCTTGGACAGCCCATTGACCTCCTCCAGAAGGAACAAATAAATTTACCAGACCAGCGCTAAAAAATGTATATATCGGGAATGTTTCTGCAGTTGAAAAGGATACAAACCAATTTGACATAATTCCTGCTAGACCTGAGGTCTTCATCATACCCATGATTCCTGCATAAAATGGAAACAACAATGCTACTCCACCGCATGTTCTAATAGCTTCATTGATTGCGCCAACATATTTAATTGGAGTTTTATGGGCCAAGATACCAAATATCAGGAATATAAATATAACAATATTCAGATTTAAATCAAATCCATTTACCCTGAAGTGATCAAGGATAATTACCAGACCCGGTAATCCAATAAATAAGGCCAGTATTCTACTGTTGTTTAATTTTTCAGAAGGTGTATCAAAAACTTTCTTTTCTGCATTTTTGGATTCATTCTTTGAAATCAATTCTAGATCAATCTCAATGATTTCATCATCTCCCTTTGGCATCATTTTCATATACAGTAATGGAATAAGAACGAATAAGGCAACTGTAATTATTATATTCCAGTAACTGAATAAAGTTTCTGATACCGGTATAATGCCAATTATGTCCTGCAGAAAATGTCCGTCAGTCGCTATAACCAATGGTATCGATGAGGAAGGACCTCTAACCAAGTTACCGCTGTATGCTGCAGCAATAAGTATGGGATAATGCAGTCCCTTGCCATGATTTTCAATAGCCACTTCCTTAGCCACAAGTGCACCTGCAATTAATCCGAATCCCCAACTTAAATACGAACACAGATATGCAATCATTGCAGTAAACATTACTGCCTGGGTTGGATTTTTGGGAATCTTGGCCAAGAATCTCAACATGTTCTCAACTATAGGCGATCTTGCCAATGCATAACCAGTAATCAATACAAAAATCATCTGCATGGTAAACTTCAGCAAACTGAAATATCCACCATACCAATAATTCAACATATTGTATGGACTGCTTTCAGTAAGTATTAAACCCATTCCAAAAACAATAACAGATAACACAATTGCAAAAACAAATGGATTTGGTAAAAATCTTTTTACCATACTGACCAATACATTAGTCATTTTCTTGATTATGCCCTCTTTCTTCTTTGACACTTCTTTGACGTGCCCCGACTTCGATGATGCTTTACTCATAACATCTTCTCCTTTGATAAATATTTTTTTGCAAAACATGGTGACATTTTGCATATAAAAAAAGCCAGCAAAACAAAAACCTACATAGGTCTTTGAATTACTGGCTTTTATTTACTATAGCATGCTATTAGCTGTGCGTGTATAAATAAAACAGTTTATATTATATAATTATTTACAAGTTTTCGATTTTTTTGTTTCCATCCATTGAACTTGTTATAGTTGCTTTTTACAATTTTGTGTAACGACTTCTGAGGCGGACCATGAAATGAAAATTCCAATACCTTGTTGATTTCATCAACATCTTTCATAGAATGAAAATTTCTTCCAATAAAAATCGACTTCATAAAATCCTTTGCTTCATCAGTTATAAGAGTAGAACAACAATCCAAAACAATATCATTTTTAAAATCAAGTACAAATCCAATTCCTATATAGCCTTTAAAAAAAGCCAATGAAACATTCTTCTGGATTTTTGCATAAGATATTAGATATATTGAATGTTCAGGATAAAGTGTCGATTTTAACTTCTCAACAAAATCGTTTTCCAAACTTAAGTCATTATAGCAATTTTTTTTTTAAAATCAAGTTCTTTTTTATTTTTATTTGCCCATTCTTCATATTGACTGAAATTCTCTTGAATGATCACACATACTGATTTTTGAGAATGACCATGGAATTTCAAGTTGACTTTTGCCAATAAAGGTTCGACATCATCATTAATACTATAGCCAACAATGATGCTTTTTAAAAAATTCCTTGCAACATCAGTTAAAAGTGTACAACTTACGTCCTCGATAATACCTGTGGATAATTAATTATAAATCCTACTCCGACATAACCTTCATATACAGCTGCCGATATATTAGCTGGAAGCTTTGAATACGATATAAAGTAAACGTGCTTTTCTGGATTATATTTTATCAATTTTTGAATCACCTCAAAATATATATTATTTGTCCAAAACTATGAAACTCAGTATAACATCTACTTCAGTATTTGACAATGATAAAATAATTTATAAAAGATTATATATATCTCTCATATCTCAATAACTTATTTAACATACTTTAAATATTAGAAATATTTTCTTATCGCTAATACATCTTCTCAAAAGACTCATAATGATCTTTCGTATAATAGATCAATCCGTCATTTGAAAAGACAAGTCTCTCGGCTCCACGATATCCTCCGCTGTAGTTGACATCGCATTCTTTCCATTTCCTGCCATCGGCATCAGGCAGCAAACCTTCATAGTTGCCGAAATGATCTCCACCAATGCTCATCTTATCAGTGACTTCCCAGAGGTTACCGTCAGAGCTGACCCAACCAAGATCCCTGGCTTCCGACTTGGTAAGATAGTTGCCAGGCAGCTTGCCGTAGAGATGCAGATAGTCGGCTACGTCATGAGGACTGGTATAGTATCCATCTTCAGAAATTTCACTTTCAAGAAGATTAGATTCTTCAGGTACATTTTCATTTGTTGCAATATTGTCTGTCATACTATAAAAAGCAAACAATATGAGAATTATAACTATTGAAACAAGTATTTTTCTAGTTTTCATTTATTCCCCTTTCTTTTATACATCAGTAATTTTGTACTTACACAGATTCTTTCATGAACTCACTAATAATATTCTAACACAAATTCCATTAAATAGTCGCCACAAGAAAGCATCTTCAAGGAGTTAGTTGCAAAGAAAAACTCCGAATATCGGAGTTTTCAACTTTATTTATTTTATAGTTACATAAAGAGCAGTAGCATCGTCATGCTGTCTCAACCTTTTATACTTTTTAAACTCTGGATCAGCCTTCTCAATATGTCGTATTCGACTCAATATATGATCGAGTCCCTTTTCCTGACATTCAATAAACAGATCATTCAAACTAAGTTTCCGGTACTTGTTATAGATAGCTGAAAACCCGTCACTCATGAACAGCATATCATCAATTTCAGATAATTTATATTCCCTGTAGATTCCATGACGGATGGCTAGAGGATCATGTTCAAGAATATAATAACCATCTTCACTATTCATCTTCATCCTGTTCTTTCTTAAAACTTCCAGTTCTTCATCTGTATATCCATTGTAGGCAATTTTATCCTTGCGGTCCCTGTTGTTGAAAATCATATTCATGACCTGATTATCAAGTACTTCTATTTTTTCATCAACAAGGGTTTCCAACTCACCTGACTTCTTCCTGATATTGATTTCCGTATCCCCGAGGACAAAAGTTTCAATAGTCGACCCGTTTCTTCTTGAAATAGCAATAGCCGCCGAAGCCCTGTCCAGCTTGCTCAAGGAATCAATATCTGCAAAACTACCAAAGTCCTCATTTAAAGCCCCTATACCTTCTTCTAGAATATGACAAATACTTTTGTCCATCTGTTTCAAATGCTCTGACAAATATTCATTCCACCATCTCACCACCCAAACAACATCATTGCTGTGGTCTGTAACATTAGCATGGCTAAGGGGCAAGGCTCCATCAAGAACCCAGCAACTGCTGCCGTTTGAGCCGTAAATATCTTCATTAAATTCTTTATAGCTATGAGTTAAACCATTAATTGTCATCTTGTTTTCTCCTTGACTTTTATTACTTCATCTTTATACAGCTAGACACGGGGTCTTTTACCAACAGCCATGCTGACAACAAGGGCGAATGTTACCACCAATGCACCATAAGCCATGGCAAGTCCTATTTTGTAGTCAAATATACCATTGACCATGGCAATGGATACCGGCTTGTTGCCTGCCGTGTATAAAAAGGCAGAAATAGTATATTCTCCAATACTTCGTATGATAATCAGCAAGGCTCCTGCCATCATTCCAGGTGCAACTCCCGGCAGTATAATCCTAAGGAAAGTTTGAATCGGTCCACCCCGAAGACTTTTTGAAGCTTCAATATATACATCATTTAAATTCTGCAGTGATATGGACGAAGTTCTAAACATCAGCGGCAGCTGACTTACAAAATATGCTATTGGCAGCAATATATATCCTCCAACCAGTATCTTCTGTCCGGTAAAAACAGACGGATGATTAAAAGCATTAATCATATTGACGGCAATGGCACTGGACGGAATGGCCCAGGGCAGCATTACCAGACCTTCAACGACCACATTCAACTTGGAATCCGCTTTGACGGAAAGGTAGGATGCCGGTACTGCAACCACCATACAAAACAGCGCCGCAAGGGAAGCCATGATAAGACTGTTCATAAATGGTGCCAAGGATCTGGATTTGGTAAATATCCTTATATAGTTGTCAAGGGAAAAGGCCTTGGGATATATTTCAACCATCCACGTTCCCGGTTCAACAAAGGACAGAATGAAAATTGTAGCAATAGGAAGTAGAATCATTATTGCCAATATAGCCATTCCTGAAAGTACAATCCCCTTGAGAAGGCTATTCCGGATATGTATTGGATTTATTCCCACACCCCTTACGGAAGGAGTAAACTTGATACGATTTTCATAGTACCTGGACAAAGCCAGATACATGAGAGATACCACTGTCAAAATGATAACCTGGGTTGCTGCAACATCCATATAATTATTAGCTTTCGAGAGAAGGATCTGCGTAGTCAAAACCTTATAACTTCCACCAATGATACTTGGTGCCGAAAAAGAACCTATGCCTGTCATAAAGGTCATAACCGATGAAGCCAATAGCGCCGGTCTGATAAAAGGAAAAATTACAGTAATCAAAACTTGTTTGTTTGAGGCTCCAAGATTTCTGGCTGCTTCAATTGCATACCTGTCTATATGACGAATGGCTATGGATACATTCATGTAAAAATACACATATTGGGTGTAAGCATGGACAAATAGAATTCCTGCCAGCCCTGTAAAACTATATGGAGCTTCTTCAAGCCCCAAGACCAGCTCAAGTGTCTTTGTAACAAGACCGCTTTCACCGTAAAGCTGAACAAAGGCAAAGACTATAATCAGCCCAGGCAGCACCACCGGAAGCAGCAAGAGCTTATCCAACGTTCTGCCAAAAGGCAGGTCAAAAAAATGGACAAAGAAAGCCAAAGCCGTACCAATTACTCCACATACAACCACCGTCAACAATCCTAATAGAACTGAGTTGAAGAGGGACATACGATAAGCCGGAGTATTGAAAAAATCCACGTAGTGGGAAAAGGTAAGAACATTTTCCTTTAGCAGACTGACCTGGAAAGTCTTAAGAGCTGGATATAAAACATAACCTGCTAAAATCCACAATAAGAGTCCTGTGATGATTGCCAATATCCATTTTTGCTTGCTTCGCACATGTTTTTTTTTCATTAATTTTCCTTCTAGCTTCTTAATACCTTTATATTCTTGGGATCAATGAACAACTCCACCTTCTTCCCAAGCTGATATAAGTTTTTACTTGTATTTTCATTAAGTTGTATTATCTTAAACATATGATTATCAACCCTTATTTCATATTCAATAAGGTGACCACTGATTGTTCTCTTCTCAAGTATGCCTTCATAATAATTCCCGTCTCTGTCATTCTCCAATATGCCGCATCTAGTCATGCTAATGTCCTGTGGACGAATAGAAACATAATCACCTTCAAGTTCCCTATCAAGATTAAAAGCCAATGATCCTCTTATCTCTGCTTTTTTGCCTTGAATACGGGCTTTGAACATATTAGTGTCCCCTATAAAATCAGCCACAAATGCATTGACAGGGTCATGGTAGATTTCGTAGGGACTTCCTACCTGAACACATCGTCCTCTTTCAAATACTGCTATGCGGTCAGACATGCTTAAGGCTTCTGTCTGGTCATGAGTGACAAAGATAGTCGTAATCCCCAACTTGCCTTGTATGGCCTTAAGTTCCATTCTCATTCTGTCCCTGAGCCTGGCATCAAGGTTTGAAAGAGGTTCATCCAGCAAGAGAAGCTTTGGCTCCATGACCAGAGACCTGGCAAGTGCAACACGTTGTTGTTCTCCTCCTGACAATTCAGATACACTTCTCTCTTCATAACCCTCAAGATTAACAAGTTGTAGAACTTCTTGAACTTTTTTTGCAATGGTTCCTTTCTTCTCCTTTTGCATCCGGAGACCATAAGCTACATTTTCAAACACAGTCATGAATGGAAAAAGAGCATAATTTTGAAAAACCATACCAATATTTCTCTTTTCCGCTTCCATGTATGTGATCTCTTTTTCATTAAAAAACACCTGCCCCTGGTCTGGTTGAACAAAACCAGCAATAATACGCAAAAGCGTTGTCTTTCCACAACCTGAAGGACCTAAAAATGTAAAAAACTCCCCTTCCTCAATTTGTAGATTAACTTTATCCAACACCTGTATATTATCATAGTGCTTATCAATATCATGCATTGCCAAAAGTCCCATATCTTGCCTCTATCCTTTCATAGTATATCTATTTTTTATAAGAAAGTTGTTCTAACCAATAAGTCTGAATACAGAAATAAGAAGTCAGCAACTGCTGCTTCTTATTTCTGTCCATACCCCATTAGGTCATAGTTTTTAACTTGATCATAATATTATTCTGCGTCTTTGCTACTGTCTTTGATTTCTGTATCCCATGTTTGCATCCACTGGGATTGTTTAAGTGCAAGATCTGCCCAATCGACATCCATAGCTGTTATTTCAATTTCACTCATCCATTCCGGTGAACTGGCAAAAGCTTCTTCATTGGTTGGCATTCTGTTAAATTCAACTGCCAGCAATGCTTGAATATCAGCGCTTCCTGCAAAATCTATAAATGCTTTGGCTGCATTGGTATGAGGTGCATTGTTTATTAGCGCAATCCCATCTGTAATTATTGGTGAACCACTTGTAGCATTTACAACTTCCAAAGGAATATTGTTATTCATCTTGTTGTCGATAATTGAATTAAGTGGCGCATAGGTAATTGCTGCTTCCTGGCGTCCAACAGCCTGCATCATTAACGAACCGCTTCCAAAATATTGCTTCGTATTGACATCTACAGCTTTCAAATAATCCCAAGCTCCATCAATATCACCTGCAACTTCATATTGCTGAATCAGGCAAGACATAGTTGCTCTGGCTGAAGATGACAATGCATTTCTAACAACAATCTGCTCATTGTATTTCTCATCCGTAAGATCAGCCCAGTCAGTTGGCGCCTCTTCAACTGTCAACATATCGCTGTTATAAGCCATCATAACCGGTGTCTGAATAGTACCAAACCAGAAGTTTTCTGAATCCTTGAAAAGTGGATCCACCTGGTCGGCCCAAGATGGTGCATAGGCTTCAAACAAATCTTCAGACTGTAATTCCATAAATACTGCAGAAGATCCTCCATACATAACATCAGATTGAGGATTTTCTTTTTCAGCACGAACACGATCAGACAATTCACCTTTAAGGTTGATGAATTCAACTTTAATACCGGTTTCTTCTTCAAAAGCATCGGCTACAATTTCAATCATATCTTCGCCGTGGGTAGAGTAGATGACTACCTTGTCCTCAAGTTCAGGTGTTTCTTCCTCTTGATTAGCTTCTTCATTTGCTGGTTCATGTGCTTCAGGTGCCTCTTGGTGCTGTTCAGATGTTGTTTTGTAAGCCACCATCGAAAGTATCATGACGCGGACAAGTATTATACTCAATATGTTTTTCAT
>CAZFYP010000057.1:11257-14579 GCA_964523535.1 uncultured Clostridia bacterium | reverse complement strand
TCATATTCGTTAAAACAGTAGGAAAGAAAGTAGAAGAAGCAGCTTAAACATTTATAATTCGATTCAACATCTTTCAATGAAAATTGGGAAAGTATATAAACTAACTATTAAGTTGGCTGCATATCTTTGCAGCCAACTGTTCTATGCTATCTAAAAATATTTTTTTTAAAAAACTCATTTGGCAGATTGTTTTAGACTCTCGAATGCTGGGAGAAAATGGAATATGTATTTGAATTTGGTTGACAAATATTAAATAAGTGCTATAATGATGTTAGAATCTTCGGGGCAGGGTGTGATTCCCTACCGGCGGTAAAGTCCGCGAGCCAATTGGTTGAATCGGTGAAATTCCGATACCGACAGTTAAAGTCTGGATGATAGGAGATTAGTATAAGTATTTATTTACGTTATACTATCGATTCGTGCCTCTGAGGATTTCAGAGGATTTTTTTTATTTAAAAGTTCTTTGAAAAATCAGATTTGGAGGATGTTAAAATGTCACAAAAAACACACACTATGAAAAGAGGATATGTCAAGGAATTGACAAAAATATCCGTATTGGCTGCAGTTGCAGCAGTTCTTATGCTTATTGAATTCCCTTTGTTCTTTGCACCTGAATTCTACAAGCTTGATTTAAGCGAAGTTGCTGTTCTCATAGGAGGATTTGCACTGGGGCCTGTACCTGCAATCTTTATAGAACTCATTAAGGTTCTGTTGAATCTTGCACTAAATGGTACTGTTACCGGAGGAGTAGGAGAAGCAGCAAACTTCATAATCGGATGTTCTTTCGTATTGCCTGCATCAATTATTTATTACAAGAACAAGACAATGAAATCTGCAATTATTGGAATGATTGCAGGTGTTGCAATGATGGCTGTAGTAGGATCGCTTGCAAATTATTTTGTACTTTTGCCTGTGTATGCAAAGGTTTTTGGAATGCCTATACAAGTATTCATCGACATGGGAAATGCTTTAAACTCGTCAATAGTTGACCTTAGGACTTTTGTTCTATTTGCAGTTGTACCCTTTAATGTTGTAAAGGGAATAATAGTATCTGCAGTAACTATTTTGATTTACAAGAGACTTTCACCAGTATTGCATAAATAATTAAATATTGCATGTTATGCTAGTAAAAGTATTAAGACTCATGAGGAAACTTGTTTGTGACAGGTTTTTTACTGAGTCTTTACTGATTTTTGAGGATTTTATTTTTTAGTTGATGAAATTCAATTATATGGTTATAATGTACTTATGCTTTTTTGTAGGCAGTGCGGCAGAGCCGCTTTTATAGGAAGGATTATATGATAGAATTAATTATAGAAAATCTAGATGATATGGATGAGTTGGCCAAGTCAATAAGTAACTGTTACCAACCGGGAATGATTATTTGTCTTGACGGTGATTTGGGAGCGGGAAAAACCACACTTACACAATTCATAGGAAGACATTTGAATATTGAAGATTACATTACAAGTCCAACCTTCAGTATAATAAAGGAATATACTGAAAACATTGACTTATATCATATGGATGCATACAGGCTTGAGAATTCAGATGATGCCTATGACATTGACATTGACCGATATATATATTCAAGCGGCCTTTTTGTAGTCGAGTGGGCTGAAAGGATTAGAGACATACTTCCGGATTACAGCATTTATATAAATATCAACTTAAATGCGGAAGAAAACAATAGAAATCTTACTATAAAGGGTAAGGGCAAATATTACAACTGTTTGCTTAAGGAGTTGAAAAACGATGAAAATAATAGGAATTGAATCATCATCAATAGCAGCATCATGTGCAATATCAGAAGACAAACATCTCTTAGGCGAATTCACCTTGAACCACAAGCTTACTCATTCCGAAAAACTTATGCCACTCATTGAAAGTCTCATGACTTCACTTGATGTTAAAATCAAGGATATTGACTTGATTGCAGTAGATGAAGGACCAGGCTCATATACCGGCTTAAGAATAGGTGCTGCCATTGCAAAGGGACTTGCCTATAATAATGATATCCCACTGGTGAACATATCTTCAACAGAAGCTCTTGCCAGCAATATTAAAAAAGTTGATATACCAATAGCTGTTCTCATCGATGCAAGAGGTGAGCGTGTATTTAACTGTGTATTTATAAGAAAAGACGATGAACTTGAACAACTGGAAAAAATAGATGCAGGGACCATTCAGGATTTCTTGAATGAGGCAAAGGGAAAATACAAGGAGATGGTTTTCACAGGAGATGGAGCACTGAAACATCTTTCCTTGATTTCTGAGGTATTTGGAGACAAAGCTTTTGTAGCAGATGAATACGATAGTATAATAAAAGCATGGTCACTTTGTAGTTTGGGACATGCCAAGTTTTTAAAGGATCTTTCCATGAATGCAAAGGCGTTTTCACCAAATTATTTGAGGCCTTCTCAGGCAGAAAGAAATCTTAAGAAGGACTAGATGATGAAAGAAGTAAAATTCAATGAAGCAGACCTTGAAGACCTTGATGGTATAATGGAAGTGGAAGAAAAATGTTTTACTGCACCTTGGTCAAAAAACATGTTTTTATCTGAAATGTACAATGAAAATACCTTGTTTTTCGTTATGCTGGAAAATGACATTGTAGTAGGATATATTTCTCTTTACAAGGTATTGGATGAAATTCATGTCAACAATATTGCAATTGATCCTGATTATCAAAGACAGGGTTATGCCAGCTCAATAATGGATAATGCTATTTTTATAGCAGAAAAGCTATCTGCAGCATCCATAACCCTTGAGGTTAGAAGTTCAAACATTCCTGCCATTGGACTTTATAAAAAATATGGTTTTGAAACATTGGGAGTGCGAAAAAACTATTATAAAAATCCGAAAGAAGATGCAATTATAATGACTAGGAAACTTATTTGAGGTGATATTTTGAATAATATTAACGATATTAAAAATCTTTTTTTACATCCTGTTGTTTTTTTTGAGGAACTTGCTTCGAGGGCTGAACAAAGCTCTATTTTGCCTACGGCTTTGGTGCTTATCTTGTCGGTCATATCGGCACTTCTTGTGACCAATCTTTATATGGATTACTATACTGTGATTTCAACCAACATGGGAAATGCTTCAGCTGGTGAACTGGCCAGGGACATTGAAGTTCAGGGAATTGTAAGCATACTTGTATCAGGTCTGGCACCAATGATAGTAATATTTGTCAAATCCTATATGGTTAATGGAATAGCTTCATTCGGTGGCTTTGGCAAGATAAGGGATTCTTTGACAACCATATCATGGTCATATCTACCTGCTGTATCAGGAACTTTCCTTGCATCTATTGCAGCAG
>CAZFYP010000057.1:3775-11234 GCA_964523535.1 uncultured Clostridia bacterium | reverse complement strand
AATTCAGTCCCGGATCGATAATGGAACTTTTTGGTGAAACTTCAGCAGCAAGTATGATATTAAAGGGATTTGATATTTTTGTTATATGGTATGAAATTCTGGCAATAGTCGGTATTTCTAAAATATACCGGGTAAGCTATAGCAAAGCATCAGTATTCATACTGGGAACATGGTTCTCCTGGATGCTGATATCTGCAGGATTTGCATTAATGACTATTTAGGAGGAATTATTATGAGTGAAATGGAAATCATGGAAGCAATACTGGACAGCATTGAATATCCCATAATATTCGTGGATACCAATTGCATAATAAAATATTTAAATAAAAGAGCAAGAGATGAATATTATGTTAGAAGGAAGATAAAAAATCTTATAGATAAGGAATTATATCACTGTCATCCACCTCAAGCCAAGGAAACACTAAAGAAAGCATTCAAGGATTTGACAGAATCAGGAGATGACGAGCTTTATTTATATGAAAGCCACAAGGTAAAGAGCAAACTCTATCTTAGGGCTGTAAGAAACAAGGATGGAGAGCTTATTGGATTTTATCAGAGATATGCAAGTGCATATAATCCACTGAACTATCTACCTAAATAGAAAAAAACCATATTATTATATATATTTGATATTGATATAATTTTCTGAAAAGGGTGATTCTATGATAGAATATTATTTGAAAAAATCTTTAAATGAAAAAATCATAATCAGAATTATGTATGACAACAAGGGAATTATTACAGAAAGGGAAATAAGAGTCACTTCCATAAAGGATGAAAAGATAGTAGCTTTTTGTTATTTAAGGAATGCAAAAAGAACTTTTAAAAAGGATAAAATACTTGCTGCAGACATAGCGGCAAATCAGTAAGGAGTTACGGTTGATTCCGTAGAAAAAATATGCAAAATATAAAAATACTTGCCATTGAAACTTCCTGTGATGAAACATCAATATCAGTAGTTGAAAACGGCAGAAAAATTCTTTCCAATATCATATATTCGCAGATAGACATTCATAAGACTTTCGGCGGTGTAGTACCTGAAGTTGCATCCAGAAAACATATAGAAACAATTGATGGAGTACTTGAAGAATCCTTGAAGGAATCCAATATTAGTCTGGATGAAATCAGTGCCGTAGCAGTAACATATGGTCCTGGTCTGGTTGGGGCACTCCTTGTAGGAATCAATTTTGCAAAGGCTCTGTCCTATGCAATAGATAAACCGCTGATTGGAGTCAATCACATAGAAGGTCATATTTGTGCAAATCTTATTTCAAACAGGGAACTTGAACCGCCGTTTTTAACTCTTGTGGTTTCTGGAGGGCATACTCATCTTGTAATAGTAAAAGAATACGGTAAATACCAGGTTATTGGGAAAACCAGGGATGATGCGGCAGGAGAAGCATATGACAAGGTTGCCAGGTCTTTGGGTCTTGGATATCCAGGAGGACCTCTAATAGATAAGATTGCCCGCGACGGTGATAAAAAATCAGTGGATTTCCCAAGGAGCATGCTTGAAAAGGATTCATTTGATTTTAGTTTTAGTGGACTCAAATCTGCTGTTTTAAACTATCAAAACCGCATGGCAATGAAGAACATTGAATACAAGGTAGAAGATGTAGCAGCCAGCTTTCAGGAGGCTGTAATTGACGTTCTTGTAAGCAAGACAGTTTCTGCTGCAAAAAAATACGGAATAAAAAAGGTAACCATGGCAGGAGGAGTAGCTTCCAATTCGAGATTGAGGGAAGTTATGAATCAGGCATCAGCAGACAATGGGTTTGATTTCTCTTATCCTCCGGGTATACTATGTACAGACAATGGTGCAATGATAGGATGTGCAGCCTATTACAAGTATCTTAAGGGAGAGTTTTCCGACAGTACATTGAATGCATATCCAAACCTTAAGATTAACTGATGCCACAGAGCCAACAAAAGATACACAATACTTTTAAGCAAGGAGAATTGAATGATTAGAAAAATTAATACTTGGCAGATCAAGGAAAGCATCAAAAATCTTTTTATCAAGGCTAGCTATGATATTGGTCATGATATGATTGAACTTCTAAATAATGCGAAGGAAAACGAAGATGGTGAAACAGCCAAATACGTTCTTGACCAAATAATCGATAATGATTTGATAGCAAAAAAAGAAAGTATTCCAATGTGCCAGGATACTGGAATGGCCGTTGTATTCATGGAAATAGGAAAAGATGTTTTTCTGGAAGGTGAATTCATTGAAGATGCAGTCAACCAGGGAGTGAGGGAAGCCTATGAAGAAGGTTTTTTAAGAAAGTCCATTGTTGACGACCCGGTATTCAACAGGGTAAATACAAGAGACAATACTCCTGCTGTTATACATATAAGTTATGTAAATGGTGACAAGGTGAAGATAACCGTTGCTCCAAAGGGATTCGGTTCTGAAAATATGAGCAAGATAAAGATGTTGAAGCCTGCCGACGGGGTAGAGGGTGTTAAGGATTTCGTTTTGGAAACCGTCAAGGCTGCCGGTCCCAATCCATGTCCACCGATAGTTGTTGGTATTGGAATCGGGGGCACCTTTGAAAAGGCAGCATTGCTTTCGAAGAAGGCATTGACAAGAAAACTAGGCGAATATAACGAAAATGATTTGTATAGGACTTTGGAAAAGGAACTTTTTGAAAAAATCAATGAACTTAACATTGGTCCTGCAGGACTAAAGGGGAAAACAACTTGTCTTGGTGTTCACGCAAATTATTTCCCGACACATATAGCTGGAATGCCAGTTGCTGTAAATATCTGCTGTCATGCTTACAGACATGCCAGTATTGAAATATAGGAGGTTTATATGTCAATCAAGGAAATAAGTCTTCCATTAAACGATGAAAGCGTAAAAACTTTAAAATCCGGTGACAGGGTATACCTGAACGGATATCTTTATACAGGCAGAGATGCTGCACATAAAAGAATAGTGGAAAGCATCGAAAAGAATGAAAATCTGCCATTTGAATTGAAAGACCAGACAATATACTATGTTGGACCAGCACCTGCAAAACCAGGCTATGTAATAGGACCTGCTGGACCAACAACAAGCTATAGAATGGATCCTTATACAGTGAAGCTTCTTGACCTTGGACTCAAGGGAATGATTGGAAAAGGACTTAGAAGCCAGGAAGTAATAGAAGGAATCAAAAGAAACAAGTCAGTATATTTTGCTGCAGTTGGCGGAGCAGCAGCTCTTATTTCTAAATCAATTAAGTCAAAAGAACTTATAGCTTATGAAGACTTAGGAGCAGAAGCGGTTTTTAAGCTAAAAGTCGAAAAGTTTCCGGTAATTGTTGTTATAGACTCTACGGGGAACAATCTGTACGAAGACTAATAATATAAAAAAGTTGAGACATTGTGTCTCAACTTTTTTTTTACATTTTATAATTCAATATAACATTTAAGCTTTTAAAAACCAGTGTAGGTGTTATCCATATTTCCGAAACGGTACTAACACTAGTTTTACTCGTCTTCATCGCTATCCCTTATATCGCTCCTGCTTGAACTGCCGTCATTTTCAGCTTCTTCCTCACTGTCGCCGGATTCATTGCTTTCATTTCCGGAAGTATTCCTGCCCTGAGAATTCAGATATTCATTCCAGTGATACACATTGTGCCATGTACATTCATCAACAGGCATCTGATAGTTGTAGTCCTGGGTAAGAAGACCGTTTATTACAAGATCTTCCACGGCTATGCCATTGATGTGGCTAATTTGACCGTCGTACATTTTTACAAGACCGCCATATACATTTTCTATTGTTGCATCATCTAGATTTTTGTTTTCTATTTGTGACTTGATTTCCAGGTATGTTTGATAGTTTTCCAATAGTGTATAGTAGCTGTCGTCTTTTTCAAGAGGGTTAAGCAAGGGATCATACAATGTATCTCTAGTTATGAATACCTTCTTTTCCAAGCTGTCAAGAGGGCAGTATGGTCCTTGTGCCATTCCTGACAGAGTACAGACGTTGGCTTCTATATGTGTTTTACAGAAGGAGGTAGGTTCCGTACCTTTAACAAAGTATTCGTTTATTACACTGCTTCCTCGTTGGTCCTGCTCGCAAAGCTCAGTAGGGAGGAGACCTGATTGAGAACAAACGGCTACCTGCACTATACCTTCAGGTTTCAAGAAGTCTTGTGGTTCCATGTCCTTGTGAACTTCCTTCATTATATTACCCCAAAGCCTGGCAGTAGATGAACTTCCCGTTCCTACTCTTAGCTGGGAGTTGTCATTTCCAATCCATATTCCACCAACATAATAAGGTGAAAATCCCATGAACCAGATATCTCCGTTGTCAGATGTTGTTCCTGTTTTTCCCGCAACTTCAATGTCATATTCTGCTGGTAAAGCGGCATTGTATGATAATCCCTGTGTAACTGTAGTTCTCAATATGTCCTTCATCAGGAAGGAAATCTGAGGAGAAACTACATAATTGCTTTCAACTTCCTTGTCAAGAATTGTTATTCCATTGTCGTCAAGGACCTTTGTATATGCATATGGTTCAATATAGACACCGTCATTTGCAATGGCACCATATGCTGCAGTCATATCAAGTGGAGTAAAACCGCTGGTAAGTCCTCCCAGGGCCATTGCAGCAAGGTTCAAGTCGTTGTATGACCTGTTCTCCGCAGGTGTTATGAAACTGTCCTCTGTAGGATTTTCAAAATCTACAAGTTGCAGTTTGTTCAAATATTCCAATGAAGTGTCAAAACCAATATTTTCAAGCATTTTAACGGCATTGACATTAAGAGAATATTCCACTGATTTTCTTAATGTTGTAAGACCCCAGTATTTATAGGCTTGGTTTTCATACCAGTTTTTAGGCCATCTTTGTCCATCTTCGTTGTATCTTGGAACATCATCTATAATAGACGCAGTATTATATCCCGTATCAAGGGCAGGAAGATAAACAGACAAGGGTTTTATTGTGGAACCAGGCTGTCTTTCTGCACTGATTGCTCTATTGAAGGATTTGCCCGTAGTTATGTTCCTACCTCCAATGAGTGCCTTTATTTCACCGGAGTGATAATCCATTATTACTGCAGCAGATTGGGGCTGGAAAATTCCTGTTTCATCATAGAAATAGTTGCTCTTGCTGATAATAAGATTTCCTTCATCATCAATGGTGTAGAAGCCCTCTATTGAAAGAAGATATTCACTGGTTAGTTTAAATTCTCCTTTGTTAGCATATGATGAGATAATTTCAAAATTTTCACCGATATTTAAACCACCCATTTCATGGGTTACAAGGAAATTGTCTTCAATAGTATAATAATCAACAATGTCTATAACAGTGGAGTAAAGGTTAAACTTGTTTGAGTCTATTATAAGGTTATTGTTTTCATCAAAAGAATATTCATCAGGATTTAAAACAACATTGTAATCATCATCAAGGAGATTTTCCTTTTTGAAATACAGATATCTTCCATTTTCATTCAAAACATTTTCATGTCCGTCCAGATTTCCTGTGCTGGAGCCATCGCTTTTCCAACTAAAGGACTTCCATTCTTCGACATATGGTGTCGTTTCACTTTCCAGATCTCCCAAAAGTAGTTCTGCAAAATTATTGTATGATTCTTCAAGGGTTTTTTGAACCTCAAAATCCATAGTTGAATATATTGTAAGACCACCTGTGTACAGGAGTGATTCTGCATCTGCATATGTATATCCATATTCGGCCATCAAATCTTCTACAACTTGATTTTTTACATAATCAGTAAAATATGAAGAAATTTCAGTGCTTTTCTTCTGTCCCGGATTCAAACTTGTTCTTATATCCTGGTCAAGGGCTTCCTCGTATTCTTCATCGGTTATCTTACCAAGTTCGTGCATTCTGAATAAAACTGTTTGCTGCCTGTCTACGGAAGCTTGATTATATATACATGAATACTTGGTTCCTGATACATATACATATCCAACTATATCTTCAAGAGCTATGTCGGTATCGTCTCCCGTACGAATCTTCTTGAATGGAGCATATTTTGAATCTGCCTTTGGAACTCCTGCAAGAAGGGCGGCCTCGGCAATTGTTAGTTCGCTTACATCTTTAGAAAAATAAGCAAAAGATGCAGCCTGAACACCGTTGTTGCTTTGACCAAGGGGTATTGTATTCAGGTAGTACTCGAGTATCTGATCTTTGGTAAGTGCTCTTTCCATTTCTATGGCAAGATACATTTCCTTGAATTTTCTGTCAAAAGTTTGATCCAGTGTAAGATAAAGATTCCTTGCAAGCTGCTGGGTTATTGTACTTGCACCTTGGTCTGTAAGGTCACCTACCTGGATATTGTGAAACATTGAACCTGCTATCCTTCTTAAGTCTATACCGAAATGATCTTCAAACCGGTGGTCTTCAATAGAAATGAAAGCATCTTCAAGATAATCAGGTATTTCATCAAGTGTTACAATTTTTCTGTCATCCGTACTTTGTATTATTTCAATTACATTTCCCTTGTCATCGACAATATTTGAACTTTCTGTCAACAATTCAAGTATTATTGTAGGGTCTATATCCGGTGCATTTCTTACAGCCGCCAATACAATACCAATTGCCGCACCGGCACCTGCAAACAATGCAATTATTACTATAAGTATTATAAGTCTCGCAAGACTGAACTTTCTCTTTTTCTTTTTCTTAGCCATATTAACCTCCAAAGCTGTTCATCAAGTAATTATTATAACATAAATCTCATGAAATAATTATTAAATTTTTATTCCATTAACTTGTACAAGACAACAGCCTGTGATAACATTAATCTGTTCGCATAAAAGAATTAATTGACAATACAATAAAGTTATTAATAGAAGTTAAATAATAAAATGATATATGTTTAGATGACTTAAACAAAGTGTTTGATCATTTATAGATGGGAGAGATTAAATTGACTGAAAAAAGCATTATAGCCGGAGTTAAGATAAAACAGAGAAAACAGGATATGGAATATGAAATGGAGGAGCTTGAAAACCTAGTTGAAGCATCAGGTGGTCAGGTTGCCTGCTCCCTGGTTCAAGAGCTTGACAAATACAATGCAGCCACATATTTCGGCAAGGGAAAGGTTGAAGAAATCAAAATCCTTGCAGAGGAAATAGGAGCCACACTGCTTGTAATAAATGATGAAGTGACAGGATCACAAATCAACAATATCGAAAAAGCTACTGATTTAAGGGTAATTGACAGGACCATGCTCATTCTTGATATTTTTGCCTTGAGAGCTAAGACAAAGGAAAGCAAGCTTCAGGTTGAACTTGCACAGCTTAAGTATACAACTCCAAGACTAAAGGGAAGGGGAATCGAACTTTCCAGGCTTGGTGGCGGTATAGGTACAAGAGGACCTGGAGAGAAGAAACTTGAAACAGATAGACGACATATTGAAAAAAGAATATACGAAATCGAAAAGCAGCTTAAAAAGACAGTTATAGTAAGGGATGTAAACAGGAAGAGCAG
>CAZFYP010000057.1:0-3719 GCA_964523535.1 uncultured Clostridia bacterium | reverse complement strand
ACATACCTATCATTTCCGTTGTGGGCTATACAAATGTTGGAAAATCAACCCTTATAAACTGCCTCCTGGGAAAATACGGAGTCGAGAAGGATAAGGAAGTATATGTCTACGATAAACTATTTGCAACCCTTACAACAGAAAACAGAAAACTTGTGCTTCCTGGAAAATTCGAAGTCATAGTTACGGATACTGTTGGTTTTGTAAGTAAATTACCAACACTACTTGTTGAATCATTCAAAAGTACATTGGAGGAAATAAATTATTCTGACATGATAATTCACCTTGTTGATATAACAAATGAAAATCTACAGGTACAAAAATCCA
This sequence comes from uncultured Clostridia bacterium, assembly GCA_964523535.1. Lineage (GTDB taxonomy): Bacteria > Bacillota > Clostridia > Tissierellales > Dethiosulfatibacteraceae > Dethiosulfatibacter. Next base: position 3,395 of record CAZFYP010000057.1, on the reverse strand, counting down.
CAACTGAAGGAATACTGAAAGAAATAAAGGCATCTGATATTCCTATGCTTGAGGTATACAACAAGATAGACAATTCCGACCTTGACTATGATAAAAATACCGGAACTTATATTTCAGCCAGGGCTGATCTAAATATAGATGTACTGGTTGAGAAAATACTCTTCAACCTTTATGGTGAAGAAGGCAGCTATGAGATTACCATAGCTTACAGTGAATACGAAAAACTTCAAATTCTTGAAAATAAAACGGAAATAATTGAAAGGGAATACCTTGAAAATGGAACAAGAATAGTATTCAAGACAAGAGAGAAACTCTATGACAGGTACTTCAGGGAGAAAAAAGATGACAGCGAGTTTTAAAACCATACTAAAAAAAGAAAATGACGAAATAACAATCAGCAAGTCAAGATTTATAGGGTATTCATTCCCAGTTGAAAATGAAGAAGAAGCCGGCCTTCATATTCAGGAAATAAAAAGCAAACATAGGGATGCCAGGCACAACGTATATGCATATATCATAGGTGAAAAATCAAACATACAGAGATATACTGACGATGGTGAACCAAGCGGAACTGGTGGAATACCCATAATAAATTATATGAAAAGCATGGAGCTGACAAATATACTTGTTGTTGTAACAAGATATTTTGGAGGCATAAAACTAGGGACCGGTGGTCTTGCCAGGGCTTATTCAAAGGCTGCCAAGCTTACAGTGGAAAAAAGTCTTATTGTAGAAGCCAGGGAATATATGTGTTTCAGGCTTTCGGCGGATTATACCCTTATAGGCAGATTGGATAATTATTTGAACAACTCAAATATTCATATAGCAGGAAGGGAGTATCTGGAAAAGGTAAATATTGACTTAATTGTTGAAGATGAAAAGTTCGAAAATGTTAAGACTCAACTCAGAAATTTGACTTCAGATAATGTTGATATTGAGTTGACAGGTAAAAAATATTATTTAAGTGACGGAGAATCCATCCTCAATGTATGACTTGAAAGGACAGGATATATCTGCTAAAATACATATGATTTTAAATTAGGAGGAATACTCATGGCAGGACATTCAAAATGGGCTAACACAAAACATAGAAAAGGAAGACAGGATTCCAAGAAAGCAAAGATTTTCACAAAACTGGCTAGAGCGATAACGGTTGCTTCCAGGGAAGGTGGACAGGATGCTGAGTACAATACGGCTCTTGCCAATGCAATAGACAAGGCTAAGGCAGAAAATATGCCAAATGATAATATAGATAGAGCTATCAAAAAAGGTGCGGGAGGAGACAACTCTGAAAACTTTGAAACAATAACATATGAAGGATATGGACCAAACGGTACAGCCTTCATAGTAAGCTGTCTGACGGATAATAAGAACAGGACTGCAGCCGATGTAAGACACTATTTTTCAAAATTCGGAGGAAACTTGGGTTCTACAGGTTGTGTGTCATATCTATTTGACAAACTCGGCATAATAGCCCTTGAACTGGACCAATCGGCAGATGAAGATGAAATAATGATGGAAGCTCTTGAAAATGGAGCAGACGATGTGAAAATCGAAGAGGGAATAGCTGAAATAATAACTGCTCCGGAAAACTTCTCGAAAGTCAACGATGCCTACAAGAATACTGATCACAAGATTCTTGGTGCTGACATCAGCATGATTCCACAAAATGAAATCAGTGTCACTGATGAAGACAGCATAAAGTTGATTCTAAAGCTTATTGATCATCTTGAAGATAATGACGATGTTCAGGAAATATACCACAATTGCAATCTTCCAGAAGATGCTGAACTGTAGGTTTAAATATGAAAAAATACTTAAGAATAAGTGAGCAAGTAAAAAATGCACTAGAAAAAGGGCTACCTGTTGTAGCTCTTGAATCCACAATAATCTCCCACGGTATGCCATTTCCGGAAAATATTGCTACAGCAATTGAAATAGAGAAAATTATAAGGGACTACGGAGTAGTCCCTGCAACTATTGGTATTATCGATGGACAAATAATCATAGGTATGAATAATGAGGAAATAGAATTCCTTGGCAAGGAAAAAAATATACAAAAAGCAAGCAGAAGAGACCTTCCTGTAATTGTAGCCAAGAAACTGCATGCAGCAACTACAGTTGCTGCAACCATGATATGTGCTGATTTGGCGGGAATAAGAGTTTTTGCAACAGGAGGTATAGGAGGTGTTCACAGAGGCGCAGAAAAAACTTTTGATGTTTCTGCAGACCTTACAGAACTAGCAACAACAAATGTAGCCGTAGTATGCGCAGGTGTAAAATCCATATTGGACATAACTCTTACTTTGGAAAAGCTTGAAACCCTGGGTGTACCAGTCTTGGGCTACATGACCAAAAGATTCCCTTCATTTTACACAAGGGACAGCGGACTTGACTGTGACTATGAAATGGAATCTTCAGCTGAGATTGCAGCTGCAATGTCTGCAAAATGGAATATGGGCCTTCAAGGCGGTCTAATAGTGGCTAATCCTATACCAGAAGAATATGAAATGGATAATGACTATATAGATGGAATAATAGAAGATGCATTGAGAAAAGCAGATGAATTGAATATAAAAGGCAAGAATATCACACCTTATCTATTGGACAAGATAAAGGAAATGACCGAAAGCAAGAGTCTTGATGCTAATATTAAACTTGTATTCAACAATGCAGCAGTAGGAGCACAGATAGCACGTGACTATTCAAAACTTGAAAATGTTCAAGATGCATAGAATAATCATAAATACGAAACGACAAGTAAACCGAAATGAAATTCGCATATTTTCGGAAGGGAGTTTGACATGATAATTGCTGGAATAGACCCCGGCTATGCAATTTCCGGGTTTGGAATACTGGATTATACAGGAAACAAGTTCAAGGTCCTTGACTATGGAGTGGTTACAACAAAAAGTGATATGGCCATGCCCAAAAGACTTCAAATACTCTATGATTCATATATGGAGCTATTTGAAATGCACAAGCCTGATGCAGTGGCAATAGAAGAGCTCTTCTTCAATAAGAATGTTAAGACTGTAATAGCAGTTGCTCAGGCAAGAGGAGTTCATATTCTTGCAGCCCAAAATAAGGATATACCAATCTTTGAGTATACCCCTTTACAGGTTAAGCAGGGAATAGTGGGATATGGACGTGCGCAGAAGAAACAGGTACAGGAAATGACCAAGGTAATGCTGAATCTGAACAGCATACCCAAGCCTGACGATGCTGCCGATGCTTTGGCAATAGCCATATGTCATGCCCATTCTCTTAGGTTTCAGGATTCATTCAAATTATAGATGCTATGATAAAAACACAATTGAACCGTTTGTATTTGAAATAACACATGAATTAACTCAACTAAAGTTATGATATAAATACTATGTCGCATAAATAAG
>CAZFYP010000056.1:0-14585 GCA_964523535.1 uncultured Clostridia bacterium | reverse complement strand
GTAGCTTCAGGATTTTCATATACAAAATGTTGGAATTCATCCACCAATACTCCGTAAGGTATGAAAAGAACACCCGAAGCCAAATGACTGAACTTGTATTTCATTTCATCTTCCTCAAAGAAAAGATTCATCCATGGCCATGTTATGAATTCCATTGACATGGAATGTATTTCACAAGCTTCAAGTGTTGGCCAGATATATTCAGGAACTTGGAAATTTCTGCTTGAATAGGTCTGGAATGCATGTCCAGCTTCATGGGTCAATACATCAATATCATGAGATGTGCCGTTGAAGTTTGCAAATATAAAAGGCGTCTGATAATCAGGTACAAATGTACAGTATCCACCTGCCCTCTTCCCAGGTTTACTGTCCAGGTCCATCAAGTCATTGTCAATCATAAGATTGAAAAACTCTTTTGTTTCATCAGATAATTCCGAATACATAGTTTTGGCATGATTTACCATCCAGTCTCTATCACCCTTTGGGACAGCATTGCCTGAAGTAAACTCAAGACTCTCATCATAATATTTCAAACTATCAAGACCAAGTCTCTCAGCCTGTCTTTTCCTTAAATCAACAGTAATGGGTACAAGATTTTTTTTAACCTGTTCTCTGAATACCTTGACTTCATCAGGACCATATTCGCTTCTTCCAAGTCTGTAATAACCAAGCTTAACAAAATTTTCATAACCAAGCTTCAAAGCAATACCATGTCTGATTTTCACAAGCTTGTCATATATTTCATCAAATTCTTTTTCATTGTCTTCAAAAAATTTGGTTACAGCAAGATTTGCCTCTTTTCTTACAATTCTTTCCTTTGACTGTGTATACGGAGTCATTTGAGACAAATTGTTTATTTTACCATCAAATTCTATCTTAGCTGATGCTAGAAGCTTTCCATACCTGCTTGAAAGCTTGTTCTCCTCCTGTAAATCCTCTATTATTACAGGGTCAAAAGTCTTGAGCTGAAGATCAGCTATGACAAACAAAACCTTTCCCCATTTTTCTTCCAGTTTCTCCCTGAATTTTGAATTCACTAGAAGCTCATAATATTCACTTATCATACCCTGATACACTGGAATAGCATTGTCATAATATTCATTTTCTTTGTCATAGAATTCATCAGTAGTGTCAATGGAATGCCTTACACTAACAAGGGTAGCCATTGTATCAAAACTGTTTCTCATTCTGTTTATTTCACTCATGGCCTTATCCTGCGATTCAAAATCAGCTGCTTCACTGAAATCCTTTAAATGTTTCTTGAATTCCTCTTCGAATTTCTCCATGTTGATTCTTTCGTAGCTGTATTCATTAAATTTCATAATCCACCTTCCTCATAAATCAATCTATTGATTCAATTATTTTCTATAAAACAGCAAATAATCTATCACTCTCTATTATTTATTGTAATGTTTCCCAATAATAAATACAAATTAAATTTCTGTCCAATTTACAATTTCATAATTCACAAGGCAAAATAGACGTAAAAAAACCGCCAGATAATAAGTCAGACGGTTTTCAATCAATATTATATTACAGAATTTCTACAGTATATTTTGCTTTCAACTCTGTAACCTTGCTGTTGTATACTTCAAATTGTTTTTGGTTAAGGAGGTTTTGCTTTATTCCATCCTTGACTTCATCAAAGCTCATAGTACCACCATCTGTTTTGCTGTCAACCATGATCAGGTGATATCCGAATTGAGTCTTTACAGGATCACTTAACTGACCAATTTCAAGATTGAAAGCTGCTTCTTCGAATTCCGGAACCATCTTTCCTTTGCTGAAGTTTCCAAGACTTCCACCTGCTTCCTTTGAAGGGCATGAAGAATACTTTGTAGCTGCTTCAGAAAAGTCCAAACCACCTTCAATTTCAACTTTTACTTCATTGATTTTTGCTTCATCATCAAGTAGTATATGTCTTGCTGCTACTTCTGGTGCCTTTTCAAATTGTGCCGTATTTGTCTCGTAGAATGTCTTCGCTTCATCATCACTTGCACTAACGCCTGCAATAATACTTTCAACTGCATATCTTTGCAAAAGACTTCTCTTAGCATCTTCAAGCAATTCAACAAAATCTTTTTCCTTGTCCATATCCTTTTCTAATGCATCGAAGTACAACAACTCTCCTGAAACAACTTCGTCAAGAAGTCTTTGCTTTCCTTCTTCTGTGTTCATCTGAGATGCCTGTTGTGGCGGCAAATTCTGCATTATTCTATCCAGCATTGATTGAGTTATTTCTTTTCCATTTACTTTTGCTAATATTTTATTTTCCAAATCAAATCTCCTTATAGTTTATCCTGAATATAATATAATATAATTAAAGATTTTGCAAATCATTCTCCAAAGATTTTATTTACAGCCTCAACAAATTCATTGTATATACATATGCCTTCCAGTGAAATGTAACACTTAACCAGTTCAGTATAGTACCATTTTTGATCTTCATATCCAGCATTGAATCTGTTCCAAATTTCATCTCCTATGATATTGATGTCAAACAATATGCTTTTAATATTGCTTAACTTGTCTGCGCAAGATATGACTTTGATATCATGGCAATCACTATTTTTAAGTCCGTTTATGGTTGCTATTTTCCTTTCCTTCCAAGGTCTTGTCTTGTCTGATTCACTGAGAGCCCTTACCAAGTGCGAAACCCTTTTTCCAAACAAGGTTTCAATTTCTTCATAGCTTACACCTACATCCTCTACAGAATCATGAAGAAGCGCTGCAGCAACCATTTCCTCATCGCAGCCAAGCTGAGCAACATAGCAAGCAGTATCAGTCAAATGAAACACATAGGGAATGTGCGACCCTTTTCTTATCTGATCTTTATGCTTTTCATTAGCAAAATCCAATGCACGCTTAATCATGCTACCACCTTCCTAATTTACTATCAAGTGACTCCAATTGCATATTTTTTCCTTGTTTCCAATAATGAAGTATTTTGTTTCATGTGGCTTAATATCAAGTATTGTGGCTTTCTTGAAATCTTCTCTATGTCTATTAAAGCAATTATGTCTTAGAATTGTTGTCTTGACTGCATCATTTGAATTGAAATAAACTACATAGTCATATTCTCCATTCCTGAATTTAATTTTATATACATTGTCAATTATCTCCATATGATATATATCAAGATCTATGAGAGGATACATTGTTTTCAAGGTATGGATCTCAATATCATTGTAATTGGCAATATTATCTGAATTCATTATTACATTCCCCATAATATATGACAAAAACAACAAAGAATACTTCTCATGTTTATTCAAGGAAGATCCCTTTAATTTCAATGTGAATATTCCTGAAGCATTGTTAAACATGTTTTTATTCAGATTGTATCTGTTCAGGCTACTGATTAATAAATTGTATACAGTTCTTCGTTCCTTTAAGTTGCTGTTTTTTTCAGAACTGTTTTCCCAAGTGAAATCATTGATGCAGCCAACACTGCAATAATCAACTTTCTTAAAAGCATTCACCATAGGAGTACCGCTTAGCATAATCTTCATTCCTTTTGAAAGCTCTTCAATGTAAGTTATTGCTTCACTTAGTATCATCCCCCTATTTTTGCCACCATTGGGAACCATGCAGCATGCATATAAATAATCCACGTTGATAAATTCAATCCCACAGTATCTGAAATAATTGAAGACATCCATTAGATACTTTCTAAAATCTTCATTCTGTATATCCAACGAATAAATTTTTCCTCCAAGGGATGATTCCCTTCCAGCCATCACTTCTGTGTTCTGACTGTTTTTAAGAAGCCATTCCTTGTGATTTTTGTATATATTTGATTTTCCATTGCAAATAAAAGGTGCAAGCCAAAGACCAGGAGAATAACCTTTTTCCTTTATTTTATCAACAACAAATTTTAATCCTTCTGGAAATTTCTTATTTGGCTCCATCCAGTCTCCCGGATTTGCTTCATATCCACCATCAATCTGAACAATATCATAATTCACATCATTTTCATAAATACTTTCCAGGTTCTTCATTATTTCCTTGCAAGTAACATTGTTGCCATACCTTCCGTAACTTCTCCATATTGAAATCTTTTTGTTTTCTACATTATTGCCTGGAATCATTTTCGTATAATATTTCCATGAATCTTCCACATCATACGACATGAGTATTTTCAATACTTCCATTGAACTTTCAACTTCAGTACCTACAAGGTCCTTCAATACTCGAATCTTCTTTTTTTCAAGGTTTCCATAAAACACCGTAAAACCTTTGTCTTCATTCAAGGATGCAGCAAAAAGAGTAGATTTGAAACTTTTCAGATAGGTATATCCTGTGGAATGGATACATCCTTTTTTTCTTACATAATCAACAAATCTGTAATCTCCATAAGAATCGTAACCTCTGATTTTGTTCATCCAACCTGTCTTTTTCATTCTTTCAGACTTAAGATATTCCCTGCTTTCACTACTGCTCTGATAACCATTGGAATACATACTGAAATAAGAAGCGCGAAAATCGAAATTTAATTCAATTTTATCAAGATGACATTTTTCTTTTGTATTAAGTATTATACTGTAAATTTCACCATTTCTAATATTTTCAGTTTTAATATCCAATACAATTTCATCTTCCTGATAATCATTCAATTCATGAAATTTTACCGTCTTGGTCCGGCTTCCTAGTCTTAGCTTTACGACCCCTTCATCAAACCTCATAGGGTTCTCCCTTTAATGTAATTTCAAATGTGTACTTATACCTTTTATCCTTCTTAAGCCTGTATTTATCGAGTATTTCCGAGCCTGTTGCTGTATCTCCACCAAGACCCTTCTGTCCATAATCCACATTCAACACAGTTTTTTCTTCACATTGTCTTATGCTGAAATCGAAATTTTCTTCACCTGCAGATTCTACTTTTACAGAATTGATATCACTCAGTGCCTTCATCCATCTTACACCTGTACGGTTACCTCTTTCCTGTTCACCTGCATAAGCATAATTGAAGTCTTCCATTTTTATTTCATATATGGATGTCTTTGCACCTCTTTTTCTATCCACATAGTTTTCTTGAGGCCCTCTACCATAATATTTAACAAAATCAAACTGTTCTGCCAAATTAAATTCCATTCCAAACCTTGTCATTTCCTTCATTGGTTCAATTTCGTTGTGTACCAACAACCTGCAATTATTTCTTATCTCGTAAGTAAGTATTGCTGGACCTTTAGACAAAGGATATTCGATTTCAAAATTCACAATAACCTTATCCGGGTATTCTTCAACAAGAGAATTTACGACTTTTCTCTTCTTAAGTGCATTATTCCATTGAGAATTTCTGGTTAAAATATTTTTAATATTATTCTTGTCACTTCTTTTGTCGGTATCCGTTTCATCTCTGTCAAAACTACTCACGACTTCATTATACAGTATGTTTCCTCTGCCCAAATTTATATTTTTTATATTCCCCGTCTTCCGGTTAATGATGACACTGTATTCTGAATTCTTGATACTAATATATTCCCCGGTCTCAAGAACTGTAAAGGGTTCATCATCCATGTAATCTTCTTTTCCACCTCTATAAGAGGAGGCATACAATACAAACTCATCCCACGCCACTTCAAAACCTTCAGGTGCCCATTCTAAAGCCTTTTTCAATTTCCAGGAAACAGTTAAAATATATTCACAGTTATCTGATATTTCAATATTTGGAGTAAATTCAAAAAAAGTTTCTCCTTCCACTGCCTTTATTTCAATGATTACATCACTTTTATAGATTTCTCTACCGTTTTCAGCTATCCTTAAGTCCAATATAAAATCATCAAAGGTCATTGACCTGTAATTGTTTTTGAATTTAAGAACTATACTTTCGCCATCTTCCCTTATTGAAGTACTTATATTCTGAAATACTTTTTTTATCTCGTAGAACATAGGCTTAAAAATACCAGCACTGTCTATAACACCTTCTCTTTCTATGCTGAGAGTATCATCCAATGTAACAGCAACATCCTTCATATTAGAAATAAAACCTCCGCAGAGATTGTTATATTTTTCATAATTCACAACGTGTTCATAGAGATTTCCCATACAGTTTCCTTCGATATAGGAAAGTTTGCTGCAAAAAACAGGTTTTTTGATATAGTCACCCAGTTTAAGGGATTTACTCTCATTTAATGCCTTTGTATCCTTAAAGAAATTTTTTATTGATTTCAGCTTGCCAATATTTATTTCTGTCTCTATAGTAGGATACATGGTACAAAGTACATCTCCTCCAATAGATCCTGTATTTCCAATATAACTCACAGGCCTTGAATCATCTAACTCATCAAGAACTTCTTTCATCATACGATAATCAAGACCGCACCCGGTATCCCTGCCAAGGTACCACATGATTATGGATGGATGATTCTTGTCTCTATTTACAGTATTGGTTATTCTATTTATTGCAGCCTTATTCCAGTCATATCCATCAGGAAGTTTTTTTATGGCAAGACTTGTATTGATGCCAAGTTCAGACACTACAAAAATACCATATTCATCACACAATCTATAAAATTCCGAATCACTTGGAAAATCACTTGTAAGGACTGCATTTATGTTGTTTCTCTTCAAAATCAAAATATCCTCTTCCATGTTAGTTTTACAAACACTTGAACTCATCAGGCTCTCGCTTCCTACTCTGTTTACACCTTTGAATATCACAGGTTTTCCATTTACAAGAAACTGAGACTTCCTGATTTCAACCTGTCTAAAACCATGCTTGACTTTTCGTACCGAAAGGACTTCATCATCATTATTTTTCAAAACTATGTCCACCTCATATAGATGCGGATTTTCATTATCCCATTTGGAAGGTTTTTCAATAAGCTTACAGATATAGACTTTTTCTTCTGACTTTCTGTTCACTACAAACCCTGCAGTCATAAGAAGCTTGTCTTCGATTATCAGTTCAAGTTTCAAATCCCTGTTCTTATCTGTTTTATTCTCCACCCAGGTTTCAACGCAAAACCTGGCATCTTCATATTCATCATCAAAGGTGCTTCTTACAAATATATCATTTATATGTATTTCAGGCTCCGAGTATAGTTCTACTTTTCTAAAGATTCCACTTAAAAACCATTCCAGTGAACAATCTAGAAAGGAAGCATTGGAAAACCTTTGCACTTTCAATGCTATAAGATTTATTCCAGGATTAAGGAATCCGGTAATATCAAAATTAATATCACCCATAGTTCCAAATGATGAACCGGCAATTTTTTCATTAATCCATACTTCAACACTTGACTTGACTCCTCCTATTTTCATGAAAATACTTCTTCCGTCCCATGTTAAAGGCAATTCGAATGTTTTTCTATAATAACCCGTTCCTATAGGTTTATCATATATACCAGTCGTTTTATTGATTTTTCTATTTAGATTTTTTATAACATTTTCACATTTTTTTTCAGGACTTGCATACCCTTTCATCTGCCATACAAAAGGAATATTTATATCTTCCCAATCAATGTCATCATAATTACTTTTAAAATAATCCTGACTGCTTGAATATTTTTCCAGATATTTGAATTTCCATCCTTCACAAATATCGAGTGTCCACCTTTTGCTGTTTTTAGAAAAATCCATGAAATCATCTCCCGTCATTAGTTAAGCTGTTTTCCTTTACAATAGAGTTACATCTATTTTATCACTATTAGCAATGATAAAACAAGATTCAAATTGCTTATATTCATTGACTTTTTAGAAATATAAACTATAATTAAATCAGGCTATTTACTTGATAATAAAGCAGCCAAGCTATGTTAACTGCATAAGCAGTTATTGAAAATGCATAGGAAAGTTTAAATAAGAGCATAATGCCAACACTTAGAGGGTTTATGACCATTTAACTTTCATTAGCTATAAACTTAATTAGGAGATTTTTTATGAATAAGGCAGAAGTATTCTTTAACCATAGCAATAAAGCTATTCGTGTTGAAAAGGGTACTCTTCTTTCTGATGCCTGCGCAATAGCAGGTTATCCCCTTGACCTTGTTTGCGGAGGAAAAGGTACTTGCGGAAAATGTAAAGTGACAATCAGAAGCAACGGAAAAAAAGAAGAGGTTCTTTCATGCATGACAAAAGTAACAAAAGATGTAACTGTTTATTTACATCCTGAAGATATAAAGAAGGACGCAGCCATACTTACCAACGGAGGAGAAAAGTTCAATTTTAATCCTTCAATAAAAAAGAAATATATTGAAAAAGCAAACATCCCCTTGAACCACTGCGGATATTACTGGGAGTATTTCAAGAATGAATTAAATCTTGAAATAGATTACAATACAACTAAAATCCTCGAGAGAGTCATAAACAACAAACTAGTCGAGGGCTTCACAATAGTAACAGACAACAACAAGCTAATAGATGTTCAGGAAGATGATCAGGCTCATCTGATATATGGTGCAGCCATAGACATTGGAACAACTTCTGTTGTAATGTATCTATATGACCTTGCAAATGGTAAGCTTGTAGGTACTTATTCAGACTTGAATCAGCAGATATCAAGAGGTGCGGATGTTATAAGCAGAATAATGCACTGTACATCACATGAAGACGGCATCGATGAAATGCAGAACAAAATAATTCTTACAATAAACAGTTTAATTGACAGGGCTGAAAAAGATTATCCACATCTTCCCTACAATCTTTATCAAACAATAATATGCGGAAACAGTACCATGCAGCACCTTTTCCACGGATTCAAACCGACAAATCTTGGTATGTCTCCGTTTGTATCTATATACAAGGATGAGATTAAATCAAAAGGTTCCGAACTGGGAATCCAGGGTCCTGCCAACAATCAGATTACATTCCTTTCCCTTCTTGGAGGATTTGTTGGTGCCGACACAACAGCTGTATTGACAGCACTTAAAGACAATTCTAAAATCAAACTTGTTGTAGACCTTGGTACAAATGGTGAAATCGGCATTGGAAGTAACGACAAATATATAGTTGCGTCCACAGCCTGTGGACCTGCTCTTGAAGGTGCCGGTCTTGAATTTGGAATGAGAGGTACAGTAGGTGCTATAGAAAGATTTGAAATACTGGATGGCAAGGCAGAGTATTCTGTAATAGGTAACACCAAGGCAAAAGGAATATGTGGTTCTGGAATAGTTGACATAGTTGCAGAACTCTACAAATTCGGTTTCATAAATGCATCTGGTAAAATGCTTAGCCCCGAAGAATTCAGTGAATTGAGACCAAGCTGCCGCCTTACACACAGAATATGCAAACACGATGGAATCACTGCTTTCCAACTGGTTCTGCCAGAAGACAGTCTTGACGGCAAGGGTGTATATGTAACTCAAAAAGATATTAGGCAGATTCAATTGGCTAAAGCTGCAATTTATACCGGTTGCGTAATGCTCATTGAAAAATTCGGCATTACTGAAGAAAACCTTGAAGAGATTCTACTTGCAGGTGCATTCGGCAACTACATAAATATCAAGAATGCAGAAAGCATAGGTCTGCTTCCCTATTTCGAGGATGTAACCGCAAAATCAATAGGTAATGCAGCCGGTACAGGTGTACAGATGTATCTTCTTGATAAGGATGTTGCCGATACATGCAAGGAAATAGTAGCAAACACATCTCATCTTGAACTGGCTTCAGATCCTGAATTTCAGAACAACTACATAATGAGCATGGGTTTTTAGGAGGAAGCTGATGAAAGAAGTATTCAAACCGACAATCAAACTGGACAAGAAAAAAATATATACAAGAATAAAAGTAAGAGAAGACTCTCCAATGTATGACACCATAAACGAGCTCTATGAAAGCTATGTTGAAGACATTGCCGATAAAATAGAATTTCAGGTGATTTATACTGTAAAAGCAAATGAATTCAATTTTGATATTCCCGAAGTGGATAATTGTGAAAAAGTTATATTCTGTTATGCAACTATAGGTCATCCTGTAAATGATTATGTCATAAAACTTTTTGATGACAAGAACTATCTTGAGGGCTACCTGCTCAATGAAGTGGCAAATGACATAGTAATGGAAGCTACAAATCAGCTTTATACCTATTTGAAGAAAAAAATGAAGAAAATGGGATATTTTTTAACAAAAAGATTTTCTCCAGGCGAATGTACCTTCGAAATGAAATATCAGTTACCTATTATGGAAGAATTGAGAAAAGATTTTGACGTAAGAGGAGTGCTTAACGATTCCTTTATGATAAATCCCGAAAAATCTACACTATACATATATGGTACCGACAAAAACATTCCGGAAATGGAAGTTGATTTCGACTGCAGTACATGTCAATCACACAACTGCCCATTTAGAAGAGTAGGTATATAAATCAACAAATAAGTTTTTCAAACATATGAATCTTTTAATTTTACTGAACGCCATGTAACGAAAACGAAAAAAGGAACTGTCCAAATCGCAGTTCCTTCTTTTATACTCAACTTTCCTTCCTGAATTTTCTCGGAGTATTTCCAGTAATCTTCTTGAAAACCTTTGTAAAATAACTTTGGTCCTCATACCCTACAAACAATGCTATATCAAGGATTTCCATATCAGTATCCTTAAGCAGTTCCCTGCTCCTCTTGATCCTTACCTCGTTAAGATATTCAGTAAAACTCATCCCCATCTCCTGCTTGAAAAGTTTTGAAAGGTAGGAAGAATTTATATGAAGATAATTCGAAACCTTTGCAAGAGTTATCTTGTTCATATAATTTGCATTGACATGCTGTATGGTCTGACTGACTATATATGAATTCCCTGAATAAATGTTGCCAAATACATTTTCAACAAAGTGGTCGGTAATCTTAGCTGACCAGGTTATAAGCTCCTGAATATTGTCTATACTGTTAAGAGAGTTGATCAAATCAAAGTTTATACCAAATATCTTCTGTAGAGATGCTCCCCCTTCAACTGAAGCTCTTGAAAGTATTGTACATAATTCCAACACCCTGGCCTTTATAACCTCAATATTACCTCCTTCAAGAAGCAGTACTTCGTTCAACAGGGATTTGAATATTTCCTTAGCACCTGTACTATCACCATCCTTTACCTTTCTAATGAGCTGTTTCTCCTTCTCATATGGATATACCATTTCAATATTCAATTTTTTATACTCATGAATATTCTCCCCTATTCTTGCCTGTTCCTTGTATATAGTATTAATTTTTTCATACTCTGTCTTGCAGGAATATAAACTCATAACACAGCAATTCAACAAATACGCCAGATTATTTACTTTTGCTGGAGTATATATTTTCATGTTCCTTAGAAATAATGTAACCTTTGTAAATATTTCCATACTTGCTTCATGAATCTTAAACAAATCCTTAACAGTTTCTTCAACTATTGGTCCCATGGCAATAGGCCCTGCTACAAAAGCTCCATAAAACTCTTTTTCCTTTAAAATTGCAATTGAAATATTCACAAATCCAGATGGACAAACAAATATATATGGTTCTCCCAATTTCGCAGCAAGTTCAGATGAAAAAGTAAGGTTGTTGCCGCATACGCCATTTTTCTTTCCATATATGTCAAAAAAACAGCATATCTTTTTTTCATTCAAACTCTCAACTATTATCTCCATATCCTTATCAAAAACCGTTACAGGTACATCTGTTGAAAAACTAAATGAATCAATAGTATTTTGAATTTCATCAATATTCAGTTTCCCGCTATCTAGTATCATATTTCTTTCCATTTTACATACCTCCGGAAAAATATTTACAATTCTATCTATGCTTTTTACAAAATTACACTATAATTTTATGGGTTATATGCCACAAAAAGGATATTCTGTACATATTTTTACAATTATTAGCATTAACCACACAATTTTTTTACAATTTATTTATGTATAATATTATCATCAAGTAAAATAAAAATCAAGTAAACAGCCAAACAAAACACGGAGGAATTACGAATGGGAAAAGAACTAATATTTCAAACACTAAGACATGAAAAAACAGAAAGAGCTCCATGGGTACCTTTTGCAGGTGTACACGCAGGAAAACTTAAAGGTTATACTGCCGAGGATGTTCTAAAAGATGGAGATAAATTATATGAATCTCTAATCGAAGTAAATAAATTATACACTCCTGATGGAATGCCTATAGTTTTCGACTTACAAATTGAGGCGGAAATCCTTGGCTGCGAACTTTTGTGGGCACAGGACAATCCTCCATCAGTAATGAGCCACCCTTTAATGGGAAGTGAAAAAAAAATCCCATGTAAATGTCAAATACCATCTAAGGAATCAGGAAGAATTCCAATGATACTTGACGTAATGAGAAGAGTCAAGGCTGAAATCGGAGATCAAACAGCATTATACGGTCTTATTTGTGGTCCTTTCACACTTGCCTCACACCTTAGAGGAAGTGAAATCTTCATGGACATGATCATGGATCCTCAATATGTAAAGGATTTAGTGGATTTCTGTGCAGAAGTTTGCTTCGCCATGACAGACTATTTTGTTGAAGCAGGAATGGACGTAATAGCAGTTGTTGACCCACTTGTATCCCAGGTATCACCAGCTCACTTTACTGAAATGCTGTCAGATGGATTTACAGCTACATACGATTACATAAGAACAAAAGGAGTATTCTCATCATTCTTCGTTTGTGGTAACGCAACAGTACAAATGGATGTAATGTGCAAGACAGGTCCTGACTCCGTTTCAATCGATGAAAATGTAAGCATACAGGAAGCAAAGAAAGTAACTGACCAGTACAACATTGCACTTGGTGGAAACATTCCTCTTACTACTACAATGCTTTTCGGAAACCAGCAGGACAATATGAAGTATGTTGTAGACATGATCGATTCAATGGACAACCACAACCTAATAGTTGCCCCTGGTTGCGACATGCCTTATGATGTGCCAATCGAAAATACAATTGCAGTTGCTCAAGCAGTTCTTGAAACTGAAGAAACAAGAGAAATGGTTAAGAACTATGAAGCAGCAAGCTCAATGGATATTGATATAGAACTTCCAGATTATGAAAATCTTGATAAGCCTCTAGTAGAAGCTTTCCTTCTAGACCCTCTTGCTTGTGCTGCATGTACATACATGAAAGATGCTGCAAAGATACAAAAGGATGAATTCGGCGACAAGATCGATGTCAACTACTACCAGTACAATGTCAAGGAAGACATAGCTAGAACAATGAAAATGGAAGTTAAGCAGTTGCCATCAATCTACGTAAACGGAGAGCTTAAGTGGTCTTCAATAATCCCTAGCAAGAAGGAATTTGCTGAGGTTATAGAAAATCTTCTATAAAAAACATAAATAATCAATAAAAATATGTTAAACTACTAAGGGGAGCTTACACTCCCCTTTTTTCAAATCTTATGAAAGTATAAGCTAAATCCTTGAAGTGTTGGTATTCTGCGTTCTAGGAAACTTTCTGGTATATATGGAATTAGACCTTTGACACTAACTACTTAAGGGCTAGTGTAATAAAAGTTCTTATATCTTGGTAAACAAACTGTAAAGAGGTGATACTATGAAACTGGTACTTATAACAGGTTTTCTCGGTTCAGGGAAAACAACATTCCTTACAAAGCTTTTAAAAGATTTCAAAAATGAAAAAGTTGGAGTCATTATGAACGAGTTCGGAGAAGAAGGAATTGATGGAACACTCATACAAAAAAACGGAATTGACTTGATGGAGCTCAACAATGGTTCTATATTTTGTGCATGCATCAAGGACAATTTCATTAAAGCACTGGCTGAAATGACAAAATATGACTTTAAATATGTAATCGTAGAAGCATCCGGTCTTTCAGACCCTTCAAATATTGAAACAATACTCGATACTGTAAATAAATTGGCAGAAAAAGAATATGACTATTCAGGATCTGTATGCATAATTGACTCACTTTACTTTCTGCAGCAACTCCAGCTCCTCCCTGCCTTGACCAGACAGATACAATACAGCAGCTCGGCCATAGTCAACAAAACAGATTTACAAACTAAAGAAAAGATCAATGAAATCGAAATCAAATTATTGGAACTGAACAATAATATAAGCATATATAGAACAGTCTATTGTAATACAAACATCAGAAACTTGATAAATGGATTGAGTCCTGTGGATTTCGAATCCCAGGATACCACAAACACCAGGGAAAACAGGCCAAAAACTCTTGTACTTAAAACTGATGAAATTGTAGATTATGAAGGTCTAAGTAATTTCATAGATGATGTAAAGGACTCAACCTTTAGAGTGAAGGGATTTGTCAAAACCGAAAAAGGTCTTTTTGAAGTATCTGCAGTAAACAAGCAGCTTAGAATTTCCCCATGGGATAAGAGCAATGAAGATACAAACCTTGTAATAATATCCTCTGTAGGTATCAAGATAATCAGTGTTGTCACAAATTCATGGAAAAAACACCTTGATATACCTATATCCATATAGTATTTGTCCCTCAATAAAAAGCGATTCGACCATACTGTCCTTATGGGCAGTATTTTTTTACCCCAATTTAAATTTTTGAATTACGTAATATATATCAGATAAAAAAATTCAATGTACTTGAATTTGATCTAAAATCAAGTACTTATACGGGGTGTTAAAGATGAAAAAAGTATTACTAGTATTACTGGCACTGAT
>CAZFYP010000055.1:10056-14712 GCA_964523535.1 uncultured Clostridia bacterium | reverse complement strand
TGGAGAGGAAGGGGACGATATATCAAAATATATTTAAGATATAGTTAATTAGATTTTTGGAATATTTATAAACTGTATTTATCTATCTAAAAAGATAGAAAAAAATAAGAGGAGTGATTTTATTGAAACTTAGAAACGAAGACCTAATCAGACTTTATGGTGACATGTGTCTTACAAGAGCGTTTGAGACAAGATTGCAGGAATTGTTTGCTTCAGGTGTATTGCCAGGTTTTGTACATTTGGGAATTGGACAGGAAGCATGTATGGCAGGAACTGTTTTCAACATGGAAGAAGGAGATACCATCGGATCAACCCACAGAGAGCATGGTGTTCTGTTGAATAAAGGTGTATCAGCAAATGCAATAATGGCAGAAATTTATGGAAAAGTAACAGGAACATGCAAGGGTAAAGGCGGATCTATGCATACATGTGATCTGGGTAAAGGAGTACTTGGAAACAATGCTATTCTAGGACCCGGCCAGACAATCATAAATGGTTTTGCCTATGCCAACAAGGTAAGGAAAAACAAAAAAGTTGCCATATCCATGTTTGGAGAGGGAGCTTCAAATAGAGGTGAATTCCATGAAGGTATGAATTTTGCCAGTTTATGGAACCTGCCAACAGTCTATATTCTTCAGGACAATGGTTTTGCATTATCAAATCCAAAAGAGAATCAGCAACTATTGCAGGATTTGGGAGCACGTGCATCAGCATACAGTATGCCTGGTGTAACTATAGATGGAAATGATGTCTTGGCAGTTATAGAGACTGTGGGAGAGGCAGTTAAAAGAGCGAGAAACGGTGATGGACCAAGTCTTATTGAATTAAAGACATATAGATACAGGGGACACTTTGAGGGAGATCCTACTCCATACAGGACAGAAGCTGAACTTACTATGTGGAAGGACAACAAGGATCCAATAAAGAGATTTGAAAAGGTTCTACTGGAGAGAGAAGTACTTAATGAAAAGCAATTCATAGAGATTCAAAAAGAGATTATGGAAGTAGTTGATGCGGCACAAAAATTCAGTGAGGACAGCCCATATCCAGATGAAAGTTTAATATATGAAGGTGTCTACTACCATGACGAGGGGAGGAAATAACAATGAGAGAAATTACTGTAATGGAAGCAATTAGAGAAGCCCTTGATGAAGAAATGCAAAATGACGAGAGAGTATTTATTCTGGGAGAAGACGTAGGTGCATTCGGAGGGTGTTTTGGAGTAACAGGAGACCTCTACCAAAAATATCCTGACCGTGTTCTGGATACTCCAATTGCTGAAACTGGTATTATGGGTATGGCTTTAGGAGCCGCCTATGCCGGATTGAAACCAGTACCTGAGTTGATGTTTTCCGACTTTCTGACAGTTGTATTTGACTATGTTGCCAACCAGATATCAAAGAACAGATATATGACTGGAATGCAGGAAGGTGGAACGGATGCATGTATGGTATTAAGAGCACCAAACGGTGCAGGTGTACGAGCTGCAGGACAACACTCTCAGTGTATGGAGCAGTATCTGATGCCTATACCTGGGATAAAGATAGCAGTACCAACTACTCCCTATGATGCAAAAGGTATGATGAAATATGCACTTAGAGGTAATGACCCTGTAGTATTTCTAGAGCATAAGATGCTCTACAATCTCACAGGTGAAGTACCTGAAGGCGACTATGTTGTACCCCTGGGTTTAGCAGATGTAAAAAAAGAGGGTAGTGATGTAACTGTAATAGCAACCCAAATGATGCTTGTCAAGGCTGTTGAAGCAGCCAAGGAACTTGAAAAGGAAGGGATCAGCGTTGAAGTTATAGACCCTAGAAGCGTGAAACCTTTGGATATGGATACTATCATGGCTTCTGTTGAAAAAACAAAGCGTGTAGTACTGGTAAATGAGGCTCCCACAACAGGAAATGTAATGACTGAAATCGGTCAGCTTATTACTGAACAAGCCTTTGACATTTTACAGGCACCGCCTGTTAGAGTTTGTGGTCCTGATACTACAATACCATTCTCACCGGCATTGGAAGATAAATGGATTCGTAACAAAGACCATATTATAGAGGGTATTAAAAAAGCACTGAAATAAGGATTAATAAAGGCTCTCAATACAATGGGAGCCTTTAAAATACAATATTGCTAGGAGGTTTACATGGGTGAACAAGCAGGAAATTATAAAGAAAGCAAATATCGTGGTATGCGTAAAGCAATAGGTGAAAAAATGGCATACAGCTCAAGGGAAAATGCTACCATTACACAAACTCGAAAGGCTGATGTTACAGAATTTCTCCAAATGCGTAAAAAGAAAAAGGCGGAATATTCCGACCAGGGCATAAGCGTCCCTTCTGTAAATGATTTGGCTTTGAAAGCAATTGCATTGGCACTTAGGGATCATCCAAATTTGAATTCAACATTTGAAAATGAATTAATACGAACATATGAGGACATAAACATAAGTATGGCAGTGGCTCTGGAGAATGGACTGATTACTCCAGTAATTCGAAATGTTGATAAATTATCAGTATGGGAAATAAGCAAACTAACAAAAGAAGCAGCTGAAAAGGCAAAAAGCGGTAAGTTGGGGATTGAGGATGTAACCGGTGGAACATTTACTATTACAAACGTAGGAATGGTGAAAATAGAAGGAACAACAGCCATAATAAATTCACCTCAGGTGGGGATTATGGCAATTGGAACAACAGAAAAACAAGTGCAAATTGATGATGGAGAGCTTGTGGAAAGATCTAAAATGTATCTCAGCCTTACAGTAGACCATCGAATCATTGACGGATACCCTGCAGCATTATTCCTTAATTCGGTTTGCGACATACTTGAAAATTCGGCAGTATTGTGGGAATAATATTGCTTATTATAAAGATTAATGAGATGAGGAGAATTTCATGAAGCTTAAAATGAAAATTGACATTATGAATTTGCCTATTAGTAAGTTTGTCTATATACTTGTTGTATAAGAGAAAACTCGGATACTACGAGAGGAGAGATGCAAATGCTTCATGCAAGTAAGGAAAGTTGGTTAAAATTCATCGATTACAATATTATCTCAGAAGATGTAGACCCAATTATTGCAGATGCTTGGAGGAGATGCAAAGAATATGGTGTAAATCATATAGAAGGAAATCAAACAAGTATAAATGAACTAGCATATAAGCAAGCCCTCATAGAAAACAAAGAACTGCTGGACATTGCACGACCTATTATGGAGAATCTCCATGAGCTTGTCACAAGTACACATTTTGCACTTATTCTATCTGATAGGAATGGTATGTTGATTGAATCCATAGGTGATGAAATATATAATGAAAGGGCAGAAAAACTGTCCTTCAAAACAGGCATGGTTTGGACAGAGGAGGAGATCGGAGCAAATGCTATCGGAACGGCACTTGTAGTTGATAGGCCTGTTCATTTTGTAGCTAGTGATCATTATATTGCAAAATCACATTCCTGGACCTGTTCGGCAGCTACTATTCATGATGCAGATGGTAATATTATTGGCTGTCTGGATATGTCAGGTGATAAGATTATGGATAATAACCATACCCTTGGCATTGTTGCAGCAGCAGTGTATACAATAGAGAGAGAGCTGGCATTAAAAAAAAGTTCCAAGCTTATGGAAACAACATATGAAAGCACATCTGACGGTATGATTATTACAGATAAAAACCTGTCTGTAGTAAAGGGAAATCATAATGCATCAAGAATATTGCTTACTCCATGTAAAAAACTATATAGAATGGATATAAGGAATGTTTTCATTGAAATGGATTTTGAAAAAGCACGATACAAGAAAAACACCTTTCTTACTGAATCACCAGCCATTATTGATGGTAGACGGATTAATTGTACTATAAATGTTGTTCCTATAATCATGGACAAGGAATTAACTGGTTTCAATATAGCCTTTAAGGAATCAAAATACCTTCACAGAACCGTAAACAAGGTTGCAGGAAATATTGCAACTTATCATTTTGAGGATATAATAGGCCAAAGTAATGCTATCAACAAGGTAGTTAAATCTGCCAAAAAGATTGCAAGCACAAGTAGTAATGTTCTCATAGAAGGTGAAAGCGGAACCGGCAAGGAGCTTTTCGCCCAGTCCATACACAACCATAGTTCACGAAGCAGAGGTCCTTTTGTTGCAATAAACTGTGCCTCACTACCAAGGGAACTCATTGAAAGTGAACTTTTCGGATATGAGAAGGGAGCTTTTACAGGAGCCTTGAAGGAAGGAAAGACAGGTAAGTTTGAGCTGGCTGATGGAGGAACCATTTTTCTTGATGAAATCGGTGAACTGCCCATTGAAGTCCAGGCAAAACTCTTGAGGGTACTTGATAATTTCACCGTAAGAAGAATAGGAAGCAATTATGAGAGGAAATTGGATGTACGTGTCATTGCAGCAACCAACAGAAACCTCATGACAGAGGTTGAGCATAAAAACTTCAGGCACGATCTTTATTACAGACTCAATGTTTTCAAGCTGGAATTGCCTTCACTAAGGGACCGGACCGGTGATATAAGTATATGTGCCAATCATTTTTTGAGTAAACTTAACAATCAGAATATAAACAATGTTAAGTCATATGGACATGATTTTCTTGAAGCATTAGAAAGGTACAAATGGGTTGGAAATATCAGAGAGCT
>CAZFYP010000055.1:0-9956 GCA_964523535.1 uncultured Clostridia bacterium | reverse complement strand
AATAAGTGTAAAAGAGCTTTGATTAAGCGATTTTTTCATAGTCTAGGAAAGTTTAAAATGCATAATCCCTTTAAGCGTTGGTATTATGTGTTTAAGGATACTATCTAAGACCTCTTAATATTCGCATATGCGAATAAGGCGGCTAAGCCTCTTTCTTGTCAAAAACCAAGAAAATAATGCTGATTTGTGCTATAGTAAAAGTATCACTGATGGAATATTCAGAATTTGAATATTAATGTATTTAGGAGTTGTTAACATGTTAATTAGGAATTTATGGAATATTGCAGGTATAATATTTGTAATTCTCGGCAGTGTGGGAATAGTAATACCGGTACTGCCTACAACCCCTTTTCTACTTCTGGCGGCATTCTGCTTTACCAGGGGATCAAAAAAACTTCATAGCTGGCTAATTAACAGTCCAGTATTCGGCAAGTATATAGACAGCTATATGAAGGGGCGGGGCATACCTTTACATGTAAAGATAATCAGTATTACCTTTGTTTGGGCAGGCATAGGATACTCTATTTATAAAATGAAAGATGTCATATATGGCCAGGTGGTATTGCTCATAGTGGCCATGTCCGTATCCATACATATAGCTACAATCAAGGAAAAAAACAATATCTGATATGGTGAAATGAATATAATGCTTTCACTTGATAATGCAAGAAAATATTATGCATGGAATATACATAAAATAACAAGTGAATAGGAAGGGAAATACATCGACCTCCACTAGTGGAGGTTTTCTCATATCTGAAGAGTATTGCTGTTTTCTTGATACGCCGTTTCAGCAAAAAGAATAGCTTTTCAATACATATTTATTAGAAAAAACTTGACTTAATACAATATGCAATGTATAATTATCTAAAATATAGAATAATTAAACGGAGGTAACAAGATGAATAAAATGTATTATGTAACATATTTAAATGCTGATGACGAGACCCAGTACGGGAATGTATTATCAAGAGATGAGGTATTTAAACTAAGAAAGAACAAACTTATAAATATCATGAGCGTCACTGAAACTTCAAAGGTACAGTAAAGAAGGTATGGACAGAGAAGGCGACAGACCAAGGTTCAATGCTGGAAAATTGAATTATGAAATGAAATAAGGATCTGAACTGATAATGGTGTTCGGGTCCTTTTTTATAGTATAAGAGGAATATTGTCACACTATTGAACGCCTGGACAGTTGGAATGCATAACAACTTTGAGCTTTGGGTAAATAGATAGTATATTGTTAATTAGCGGATTGAGGATATCAGTGGAGAATTTACTTCAAAGGAGATCGTTATGATCAATGATAGAATGCAGGCAGGATTGATGAATTTCAGAAAATACATACTTTTTTTCATAATGTATGCCATGTTGGGATGGATATATGAAGTCTTTCTGGAGGTGGTGGTATACAAGTGGGGCTTTTCCAACAGAGGATTTCTCTTTGGACCATATTGTCCCATATATGGTGTAGGAGCCTTGGTATTTATCTTTACCATCTATCCAATCATAAGAAATAAGACTTTTGGAAAGAAACTTCTTTGGATAGTTCCTGTATTTCTGGCATGTATGATGGTGGCAACACTTCTTGAGCTTGCCACCTCCTATATAATGGAGTGGACAACAGGCTCCTGGCCATGGCAGACCTATGTTGACTATGACATCCACTTCCAGGGACGGATAGCCTTGTCCCCGTCAATACGTTTTGGATTGGGTGGAGTATTTTTCCTCTATGTGATCCAGCCTCTCTTTGAAAAGATAACGGCTAGCATGAACAGCCGTCAGTTGACTATTTCATCCCTTGTGGTGGTATGTATTTTGTTAGTGGATTTGCTCTATACTCTATTCTTAAGAGGGTGAAACAGATTTATGTAAATGAAAGAGCAAATGTTGACTTAATTGTAAAATATCAACGTTTAAAGGTTTGTCTTGTTATTAATTCAAGATAAAAAAATCTCCGGAAACCCTTTATTATCAAGGATTTCGGAGATTTTCATTGTTTGATTGAAATTGCAGAATTACTGATTGGAATTCGAATTGTTCAAGGTTACAAGGAATACATGACTGCAATCAAAGACGACAAGATAGGCATATTTATAGGCCTTGAAGGACTGAGCTCGGTAGGAGACAATATCGACTTGATTGATGACTTCCATGAATTCGGAGCAAGGCATGCATCCCTTACCTGGAATGAAGAGAATGAACTGGCTACAGGAGTGCTTGGAGATCCTGAAAGAGGATTGACAAAATATGGAAAAGAAGCATACAAGAGGATATCTGGCTTGAATATGATATTTGACGTATCCCATCTCAATGAGAAATCATTCTGGGATGTGGCAGGTCTTGCAGACAGACCCTTCATAGCATCACATTCAAACTGCAAGGCTCTCTGCAACGTACCAAGAAACCTTACAGACGACCAGATAAAGGAAATAGCAAAATCAGGCGGATACATAGGCATCAACTCATTCAACCAGTTTGTACATGATGATATGGACAAACAGAATGTCAAAGTCCTGGTGGATCATATTGTACATATAGCAGACCTTGTGGGCATAGACCATGCTGCTCTTGGATTCGACTACTGCGACTATATAGACGACTCTTCACTTAGCACCTTCAGTTCCCAGGAGACTTCATTTACCCAGGGACTTGCAGATGCGTCGGATTCAATGAATATAGTCATTGAAATGGAAAAACGTGGATTTTCAAAGGAAGAAATCAAGAAAGTAGCTTCCGGCAATGTATTGGACCTGGTAAAAAGAATAATAAAATAATAGAATGATTTAAGAGGTGTAATGAAATATAGGCCCGGACTTGTGAGTCCGGGCCTATATTTTTACATACTTATCCCCGGATTGTGGATATTTTCTGTGAATTGTGGATAAGCCGGCGTCAGATGTGATCGTTTTGTAGAGATTGTGGATAAAGTTGTTTGCTTTATGATAAAATGATTACTATAAAATAGAGTCTTTGAAACATAATAAATGAAAGAGGTGGATATATTGGCAAAACCCAAGGTTTTGATAGGAGCACATGTACCCTTGGAGGTAGAGGAATATATTGGAAAGCACTGCGAATATGAGAAATTTGATAAGGATGAAACTATAAGCTATGAAATGCTACTTGGAAAACTACACGACAAGGAAGGCTTGCTGGAGGCTTTCAAGGAGATAGACGGCAATCTTCTTAATCATGGACCAGGCCTTAAGGTGGTAAGCAACATGTCGGTTGGCTATGATAATTTTCATATTGAAGAAATGAAGAAAAGAGGCGTCATAGGCACAAATACTCCCGGAGTACTCAATGATACCATGGCGGATCTGATTCTTGGACTCATGCTGACCACAGCAAGAAGAATGGCTGAGCTTGACTCATATGTAAAGGATGGAAGCTGGAAACTTGAGGATGAAGAGGAACATTTCGGAAAGGATGTCCACCACCAGACTCTTGGTATAATAGGAATGGGAAGGATAGGTGAGGCTGTTGCCAAGAGGGCCAGCTTGGGATTTGACATGGATGTCATCTATTACAACAGAAACAGGAAGCCTGACATGGAGGAAAAGCTGGGAGTCAAGTATGCTGATCTCAATACACTTCTTAAGGAAAGCGACTTTGTAGTAGTCATGGTTGCACTGACTGATGCTACCTACCATATGATAGGCAGGGAAGAATTCAAGCTTATGAAGAAGGATGCAATACTAATCAATGCTTCCCGTGGATCCACTGTAGATGAAAAGGAACTCATAAGAGCTCTTGAAGACAGGGAGATCTGGGGGGCTGGACTTGACGTGTTTGAAGAGGAACCTGTAAACAGTGAAAATCCCCTTCTCAAGATGTCTAATGTAGTGACTCTGCCCCATATAGGAACATCAACCTGGAAGACAAACGACGATATGGCTATGCTTGCTGCTCAAAACATGGTCAAGGCTGTATTGGGAGAAAGACCTCCAAATATTGTGCCGGAACTTGAATAAAACGAAAATTATGTACAAGTTACCGTATTCAGGGAACAGGAATGAGAAATTAATTTAAATTGTATTTTATCTAAAAACATAATATTTAGATAAAATAATAATTATTTTAATAATATTACATAAATTTAAATAAAATTTGATATTTTTGTATAAAAATAGTAAAATTATAATAAAGGAGGTGGTTGTGTGTTAGAAGAAGAATTGATTCAATTGGTAGATGAAATCTTTATGCAAAAATGTGAGAGGCAGAATATTGAGCTTAAAAAGGCTGCTGGAGGTACTCCTTCAAAACTTTATGATACATTGTCAAGCTTTGCAAATCAAAAAGGTGGTGGGATAATTGTCTTCGGCATTGATGAGAAGGCCGGATATGAAGTGACAGGAGTCTATGATGCACAGGACCTTCAAAAGAAAATCATGGAACAGTCATTACAGATGGAACCTTTAGTAAGACCACTTATGACAGTAGCAGATATAAACGGCAAGCTTGTTGTAAGTGCTGAAATCTCGGAGGTTGACATATATAGTAAGCCTTGCTTTTATAAGGGTGCAGGAAGACTTAGAGGATCATATATACGTGTTGGAGACTCAGATCAGCCTATGACGGAATATGAAATATACAGTTATGAAGCATTCAAGAAAAGAGTTCATGATGAATTACGTAATGTTGACAGGGTGACTATGGATAGTCTTATGAGAGACAATGTTACAGAATATCTTATTAAGCTTCGCAGACAGAAGCAGAATCTTGCAAATCTTGAAGATAATCGTATATTGGAGACTCAAGGCATTTGCCAAAACCAGAACCCAACTTTAGCAGGACTGATGCTTTTAGGTGAATATCCACAAGAGTTTTTTCCTCAACTGGGTGTTACTGCAATGGTGGTACAGGGAAAATCCATTGGAGAGTTGGGCAAGGGTGGTGAACGCTTCATTGACAACAAACGTATTGAAGGAACCATATCACAAATGCTTGAAGGAACACTGTCCTTTTTAAGAAGAAACATGAAGATAAAAACAATTATAAATGAGGACGGGACAAGGGCGGACAAGTCTGAATATCCCATTAAGGCTTTGAGGGAAATAATACTAAATGCCCTTGTGCATAGGGATTACAGCATTCATACTGACCAATCGCCAGTTAGACTTGTAATGTATGAAAACAGGTTGGAGCTGGAAAATCCGGGAGGTCTTTACGGAAGGATAACAGTCGATGATTTGGGCAAGGTGTCTGCAGATACGAGAAATCCCTACATTGCAGGAGCCCTGGAAATCATGATAGATTCGGAAAACCGTTTCTCAGGTATTCCAACCATAATGGCTGAGATGAGAAAGGCTGGTATGCCTCCACCCGTATTCATTAACAGCAGGGGAGTCTTTAAGGTAATATTGTATAAAGAAGAGGAAACTGAATATAAGTACGATGTTATGGATCAGGAAATAATCGAATACTGCAAAACACCTCGTTCAAGGGATGAACTTGCAAGAAAATTTGATTTTGAAACACCTACATATTTTGTTAATAAATATATGCAGCCACTTGTAAAGGAAGGAAGAATAAAACTGACTCTACCCCATAAAAAGAAAAGCAAATTTCAGAAGTATTATTCTTCTGATGAATGATTTATAGAAATGTAATAGAACTTGATCCTGATGTCGTTCTTGTCCTTAAAGGTCATTGCTATGAAGTCAGCTAGTATTGCTTCCTTCACAGGATAATACTTGCAGACAGCAAGCACCAAGCAGAATACTCCATGTCTCATGGAACCATGAACTGGTTCATGCACATAAACTTCCAGATTCAAGTTCAAATCCCTGGATGACTATGACCAGCTTAAAAAAGTTAATGATGCCAGAAGAAAAACCCAGTCTCGTTTTGTCAGGGATTTAGTGATGGATAACATCAGGGAATTGTCAAATGGAGAAAATGCCTTCAGATATTTTACTGAAAAAATAGGGGATAATGGATTTTTTATTTTGGATGAGCCGGAAAACAGTCTTTCTCCAAAACGACAGATTGAACTGGTAAGTTTCATTGAAGATTCGGCACGATTTTTTGGATGTCAGTTTGTCATATCAACACATTCACCGTTCTTGCTTTCTCTTGATAGGGCAAAAATATATGACCTTGATTGTGACCCGGTTCAAGTGAAGAAATGGACGGATTTGGAAAATGTACGTACATATTATGAATTTTTCAAAAAATAGGAGAAGGAATTTGAATATATTAATAGAGATTGAAAACAGCCGCATTCTTGAAACAAGGATGCGGTTTTTGTGCTATAATTATATAAAATGTACGTTAGAGGTGCCCTAATGAGAATGAGCCAGCTTGAATATGATGAGTTCATGGAACTTATAGATGAACTATTTGACGAAGTGCTGATTTATGACAATAATTATAAAATAGTATATATAAACAATGCCTGTGAAAGGCATTATGGAATGACAAAGGAAGAAATGATCAATCATTCCTTCTTTGACTATGCTGACAAATACTGGGATTCATCCATATTGCCTTATGTCTATAAGACTAAAAAAGCTGCAAGGCAGCATCAGGAAACGAAATTGGGTGCACATATTCTTACTATTGCAGTACCTGTATTTGATGATGATGGAGAGATTAAGTATGTAGTCATGAGCGTAAGGGACTTTATTGAAGATGATATGAGCCAGAATATCTTTGATATTCAAAAAGGAGAAGGAATAAACAAATTCAAGGGGAGCTCGGAGATTGTTTATTCCAGCAGCCAAATGGAAGAAGTGCTTAATCTTTCAAGGACAATAGCAGATATTGAGTCACCCTGTCTTATTACAGGAGAATCGGGAGTGGGTAAGAGCCTCATAGGGAAATATATCTATGAAAACAGCAACAGGAAGGATGGTCCCTTCGTCCACATAAACTGTGCTGCAATTAACAAGGAGCTTCTGGAATCCGAACTCTACGGTTATGTCAAGGGATCTTTCACGGGAGCCAGGAAGGAAGGCAAAAACGGTCTTGTGAAGGAGGCAGACGGAGGAATACTCTTTCTTGATGAAATTACTGAAATTCCATACAAGATTCAGGCCAAGCTTCTTCAGTTCATTCAGGATAAAACATTTTACCCCGTTGGTAGTACAAAACCTGAAAGGGTGGATGTTAAAATAATAGCGGCCACAAACAAGGATATAAAAAAGATTGTAGACAATGGAGGCTTCAGGGAAGATCTTTATTACAGGATAAACGTATTTGAAATATTCATTCCTCCCCTGAGGGAAAGAAAGGAGGATATTCTACTTCTGTGCAATTACTATCTAAACAAGTACAACAAAAAATACAGCAAGATGCACAGGTTTTCCAAAGAGGTAAAGGATATCTTCACCAACTACTATTGGCGTGGAAATATAAGGGAGCTTTCCCATATAATAGAAAGGCTGGTAGTCGTAAACAAGGATGTTGAAATAAAACCATGGCATTTACCCAAACATTTTTATGAAATTTTCTCTATTCCCACTGGTGACAAGGAAATAGAAGGTAATTTTGACGAGCTTGTCAGCAACTATGAAAGGGAAATAGTTTTAAAGGCCTATGAAGAAGCCAGTTCAACAAGGAAACTTGCAAGTAAACTTGGAATCACCCAGACCAGGGCGGTTAAGCTGTGCAGGAAATACATAGATGAAACGAAAACGACTCGATGAGTCGATAACGTTTCGGTATGGACAGACTCGTTGAAAAACAACAAAAATATGAATTATCAGAGGAAATCGAGGCGAAAACGACTCGGTTTTCTCTGGTTTTTGAACAATAAATTGATAATAAAATAACTATGGGTGGGCGAACCTGCTTTGCAAAAACTCAGGAAAGTTTGATATGCCTAACCCCTTGAAGCGTTGGTGTTAGGCGGTAAGGGGACTTTCCTTCGTTGTTGGAATAACTGCTTTGCAGTTAACGCGGCGGAGCCGCTTTCCGGATTGGCACGCTTATTGCTTTATATACTGGTGTCGACAATAAATGATATGGAGGAAAAGGTTTTATGTATATTACAGATGTAGAAGTTATATGCCTGAGAGTGCCTGAAATTGGCAAGGTATGTGTTTGGGGAGAAGATGCAGTAATAGTAAAGATACATACAGATGAAGGAATTTATGGAGTTGGAGAATCGGATTCTTCGCCAATGGTAATAAAAAGCATTATAGAGACACCAAATTCGAATCTTGCATGTTTTGGACTTAAGGAAGTTCTCATAGGAAAGAATCCACTGGAAATCGATAACTTGTGGAAGGAAATGTATGAGAAATCCAATTATCTTGGAAGAAGGGGTGCCGGAATACATGCCATGAGTGCCATAGACATCGCCTTGTGGGATATTGCAGGGAAGTACTACAAGAAGCCGGTCCATGAGCTGCTTGGTGGAAAGTACAGGGACGAGATTCGTGCCTATGGAACATTCATACCTGCAGATACGCCTGAAGAAAACAGGAAAATAGTAAGAAATCTGATAGACAAGGGATTTACAAGCTTGAAATTTGGCGGTGGAATACTGGGCGATGATCCTGACACCGATTATGAAATAATCAAGGCAGTAAGGGAAGAGGCAGGAGAGGACTTTGAGTTACAGATTGACCTTGCAGCCAAGTGGAAGACACCAGACCATACATTGATGATGGCAAAAAGACTTGAAGAATTAAATCTCAACTGGATAGAGGAGCCAATTGGATCAGATGACCTCATAGGATATAAAAACCTGGGATCTTCCATCAAGCCAATGATAGCCGGAGGAGAAACATTGACTACGGTATATGAATTTGAATCCTTCCTTTCCATAGGAAAGCCTGACTTGATACAACCGGACATTACGAGATGCGGCGGTATCACAGAAGCAAAAAAAATATATGACCTGTCAAGAGAGTATGGTGTAAAGCTGGTACCTCATGGATTCAGCACGGGAATACTAATAGCGGCAACTGCACATTTTCTTGCATCATGCGAGACAACAGACTTAATAGAATACTCACAAAGCACAAGTCCAATCTTCAACCATCTTGTATCCAACCAGATACAGTTTGAAAATGGAATAATAAAGGTTCCTAACGGACCAGGACTAGGTGTTGAATTAAATGATGAAATCATTGAAAAATATAGATTTTAAAAATATTATAAGGAAGGTAAATAATGGATAAAAGAATAGATAAACTGTTGATTTCGGTAAGTGTAGCACTGGTACTCCTGGTAGTGGGGCTTTTGTATGGCTTTCCTGAAAAATCACAAGTAGTAGCAAATCAAATATTTGGATTTATGACAAATGTATTTGGGTCCATCACTTTGCTCTTTACATTTATAGGATTGCTGCTTTTGATATTTGTGGCAGTAAGTAAATATGGTAAGACAAGATTGGGAAATGAAGACCCTGAGTATTCTACATTCAAATGGGTTGCTATGATGATAAGTTGCGGACTGGGATCGGCAACTGTATACTGGGCATTCATAGAATGGGCATACTATATAGGAACTCCGGGACTGGGTATAGAAGCAGCATCACAAAGGGCATATGAAATGGCACTGCCCTACAACATGTTCCACTGGGGATTTAGCGCATGGACACTCTATGCATTGGTTGGACTTCCAATGTGCTACCATTTCTACGTTAGAAAAAACAAGGGTCTCAGCCTTAGTGCAATGATAAGTGCATCTACAGGAATCAAGCAAAACGGAATTATAGGTAGAATAGTAGATGTAATGTTCATATTCATTTGTTTCGGAGGATTGAGCATCACTTTGGGAGTATCAGTACCATTGGTATCAAGGGTATTGTCAAGTGTAATGGGTATAGAGCCCTCATTCTCAATGAATGTAATACTGATTCTTGTAATTTCAGTTGTTTACTCACTGAGCTCATACATTGGAATCCAAAAGGGAATGTCAAGAATTTCAAACTGGAACACAAAGCTTGCAATAGCTTTCTGTATAGGAATAATAATCTTTGGACCTGGAATGTT
>CAZFYP010000054.1:0-14777 GCA_964523535.1 uncultured Clostridia bacterium | reverse complement strand
AAATAGCCCTCTAAATATCCTTTAGCCATCCTTTTGGCTTCTTGGGATGATTTGATTCCGTCTATATATACTCCTACAAATTCTCCTGCATCAACAGAATTAATGGGATGTACTCTTCTCGGTATTCTTAAACGCATAAAAATACTCCTTAAAAATAATCTGAGTAAAAACTGTTATATTAATAACTATAACATATATTAAAATATAATATTTATTATATTTTTATTAATATTATAGAGAAAATTCACATATCTGCACTATTGAGACATGTGAATCCATAATTAATAATATTTCTACCTTATCTGCTCATCCTTCCTACTATCTATAAGCAACTTCAATGATTGTCTCATATGGTCCAGGGGAGCCTCCTTACCTGTCCATATCTCAAAAGCCTTTGCTCCCTGGTTTACAAGCATTCCAATTCCATTCATTGTCTTACATTCAAGCTTTTCAGCCTCCTGAAGAAGCATTGTCTTTTCAGGATTGTAAATTATGTCGCATACAGTTAATCCTTGGTGAAGAAACACCGGATCAAGTGGACAAGCATCTATATTTGGATGCATTCCCACACTTGTTGTATTTATGAGAAGATCACAGTCCCCGATTACCGCATCAATATTCACTCCGTCAACAGGGAAACATATTTCACTGAACTTGTAGTTTATCTCATCACTCAAATCTACTGCCTTCTGAAGCGTTCTGTTTGTAAGATATATCTTTTCAGGACCTTTGTCTGCTATAGTCATGGCAACAGCCCTTGATGCTCCTCCTGAACCAAGTATAAGAACCTTCTTTCCCTTGCAGTCGAAGCCACATTCCTCGGCAAGGGAAATCACAAAACCTTCTCCATCTGTGTTATAACCCTTAAACCTGCCCTCATCTATCTTTACAGTGTTTACAGAACCGATCTTTTCAGCCAGTGGATCTATTTCATCAAGATGGTCCATTATATCTATCTTGTAGGGTATGGTAACATTGAAACCGTCAAACTTGAGATGCTTGATTCCACTCAATATTTCCCCTATGTTTTTCTTTTCTGTTTCCATGTTTATATATATATAGTCAAGACCTTCCAGTTCATAAGCCCTGTTATGCATGAAGCAGGAAAAGCTGTGTTCCAGTGGATTTCCCATAAGACCAAGCAGCCTGGTATCATTATTGATCATATTGTCCTCCTTCAAGACTACGAAGAATCTCTTTCATCTCCCTGTAACCTAGCTGTCCTGGTGCAGAGGACCCTATACCGGATGCAAAAGTTACTGCTGTTCCCATAACCCTACAGGCAATTCTTGTAATTTGTCCCAGCTCACCCATTGAAATTGCAATAACCGGTATGTTAAGCTTTCTTCCTATATTATGAACAGCATTCATAAGGGTAATTACATCGCCCTTAGACTTAGGCATAATAGCAAGCTTCACAATATCACCATCAAAGTCCTGTCCCTTGGCAAGCATCCTTCTTATCTCATGCTCCTCTGGTGTATAATCAAAATTATGATAGGACATAATAATCTTTGTACCATTTGCCAAAGTTATATTCCTCATATCTTCAATGAATTTTTTATCATTGGACATTTCAATATCTACGAGATCTACAAATCCAGATTCTACTGATGCTTCAATAACCTCTTTTCGCAAAGCTTCACTAATTTTTGCCATTCCACCTTCTTTTACCGTCCTCAATGTAAAGATTAGAGGAATATCCTCAATGACATGCTTTAAATCATTAAGTGCACTCAAGACCTTTTCCTTATCTCCGCAATCTTCATAATAATCAATTCGCCATTCTATAAGGTCTGGCTTCATCTTCTTAAGTTCAAGCGCCTGCGCCATAAGTTCATAATCCGACTCAGCTACCAGAGGCAGACAAATCTTTGTTCTGTCACCACCTATTCTCAATCCTTTGACTGTAACTGTTTTACTTTTATTCATGAAAATTCTCCCTGTCTTTTAATAATTATCAATAATTGAGGCATGTGTTGCTGTAGTTTGTCCACACATATACCAATAATATCTACTTAAAAACTTTTACACCTTTGTACAATACTATATCACAAAATCCCATATTAGACTTAATTCATTTAGACATAGTAAGTGTTTATATCAATATTAACACTTACTATGTCAATATTCCAAGAATTTTTCTTATATCTCCTATGGGCACCTGCCCGGGAGCTGAAGATTCCTTTCCTACTGCAAAAGACATATCCGATCCGAACATACCACCAACAGACCTTGTCAAACTGCCGATTTCTCCCATTGATATGGTTATGAGGGGTATGTCGATTTCCTTTCTTGCCTTGTACGATGCATTAAGGAGAGTTAAAACATCTCCATGCTCATTAGGCATTACTGCAAGTTTTGAAATATCCGCTCCAAGTTTCTCTCCTTGAATAAGCTTGTTGACCAGGTCTTCCTCCCCTGGTGTTTCTTGGAAATTATGATATGAAAGTATTAACTTCACATTTTCTTTAAGTGATATATTTTTTATATCCTTTAAAGCATTCATATCACTGGACATTTCTATATCAAGTAGGTCAATACATCCTGTAGAAACAACTTCTCTGATTAAATTCACTCTTTCCTGCTCAGAAAAATCTGAATTACCACCTTCACTTTTATGTCTGCATGTAAATATAAGTGGTTTTTCACCTATTGTTTCAGACAAGGCCTCAAGTGCATTCTTGATGCTTTCTATATCCTTTAAATCATCGAAATAGTCGACTCTCCATTCAATGACATCAGGCGCGCATTCATATATCTGTCTTGCATCCTCAAGTAACGTTTCTCTGCTCTTTGAAACTAATGGAAGACAAACTAGCATTTCCTCTCCACCGAACACCTTGTTTTTGACTACAACTTTCTTTGTGCTCTGTAACCTCATGATACCCTCGCTTTCACCAATATTTCTCACAAAATAAAAAGGAGCTCCTAAGAACTCCTTATCTTCTACATTTTATCTATGGATTTTTGTATACGGGATTTCCTAATTCAACAATTTCATATTAACTTTTGTTGTATGCAAAATAGCCAGCGCCGTAAAAGCCCCAGAAATAAAAGTTACAATAATAAAATTGTTGCAATCCTGTTTTAAGTTTTGATTTTTCCATAAGTTTAACCTCATATATAATTATATCAAATATATTACAAATGTTACATGTTGTCAACAATTTTGTTTTGATATTGTTAAAAATTTGTATGGTTTGAAGGTCAAAAACTCAACTATGTACTTTTGACACTTAAATCATTATATTAAAATAAAAATCATGGGGATTAACCATGATTTTTCATACTTACATCTGATTATCTTGCAATTAGTATTGGAGTATTTATATGCTGTACAACCTTATTTGTAACACTTCCCAGCAAGAATCGCTTCTTAGCAGACATTCCATGAGTACACATTATTACTAAATCATATTTTCCCGATTCTGCTTCTTCAATTATCTCTTCTGCAGGATATCCTTTGACAATTTTTATACCTGCATTGACATCTTTTTCTTTAAAATAATTCACTGTCTTTTCAAGGATTTTTTTCCCTTCCTCTTCTCTGGTCTTCACTTCAAAGCCTGTAACAACCTGTATGTCATATACATAAAAAACTGTAATTTCAGAATCAAACTTCTTTGCCATTTCTACAGCTAAATCATATGACTTCTGACATTCAGCGGATCCGTCAGTAGGAAATAATATCTTTTTCATTAAAATGCCACCTTTCTTAATTTTTATATTTTATCTTATCATAAACACTTAAACTAAAATCATTCTAATCTTGCATACTATGGATGCATCCAGTCGTTTTTGATTTCAACTAGTAGAATATACCCTGCATCTCACATACTGCAAACATCAGAGGAATAGTCACCAAAGATGCAATATGTGAAACCACAACAATTTTTGATGCAAAATCAACATCTCCATCAAATCTGCTGGCAATGACAACTGTGATTGCAGGAGGGGGAAGTGCAGAATACACAAGACATACACCCTCAATAACCGGATCAAGTTCAAGAAGCTTTAGAACAACTATCATAATTGCCGGAAAAAGAATCAGCCTCAGAAATGTCCCCAAATAAACCAAACCATCCTTAAAGACATCCGCTATATTTACTTTTCCTATTCTGGCTCCAATAATAAACATAGCCAGTGGCGTGGTTATACCTCCAACAGTATTGATGATTCTCTCTCCCAGTACCGGAATATCTATGGAATTAATAAAAATGAATATTCCAATATATACAGATATCATATTGGGATTAAACAGCATCTGCTTGACTTCATCTTTCCCTATTCTGTCGTAAAAGATTGACATGCCATATGTCCACATGAAAAGCATAACAGCTATGTAAAACATGGATGCAAAAAAAGTCCCTTCATTCCCATATATCTGATACACAACAGGAAAACCCATAAACCCGGCATTTGTCAATACTCCTGTATATTTGAGTATCTTTTTCTTTTCAATATTTTTCAGTCTTGAAAGAATCAAAATATTTGCTATTAGTATTGCCAGTGTAAACAAAAATCCTATTGCAGTTACCCTTATTCCAAGTTTCAGCTTTTCAGAAGAATATTCTATGTTGAAAGCATTGATTACCAATGCAGGTATAGCTATGTTCATGAGCATATAGGTAAATGCCTTTTCTACTTCGGCTGTTATAATTCCTTTTTTTGAAAGAAATAATCCTACAGCAATAAGAAAACCCATAATCAATACTGAATTGACAACTGTTGTCATTATCATTATTTGTACCTCTTCTTTTGTAAATAAGAACTGTCAAACAATCAAGTATATATAAGTTATTCAACAGTTCAATACTTACATCACTTGCTAAGCTTCAATTGTCCCTTTGGGCGCTCCATGACCAAATCGGCAACCTTACCAGCTTTAAGCATATAGCTGTCAAGGTCATGACCGACCAAATCCTTGACTTCTTTGGCTAGGGCAATATACTTGTCAATGTCTATTCCTGTTTCTATGTTCATTAGATCAAGCATGTGGACAATATCTTCAGATGCTACATTTCCTGAAGCGCCAGGTGCAAATGGACATCCTCCAAGACCTCCGAATGCTCCGTCAAACCTGTTCATACCTGCTTCCATTGCCGCAAGTATATTAGCCAATGCCATTCCCCTTGTATTATGGAAATGGAGGTTCCAGGTGATTTCAGGATATTTTTTTTTGAAGTATGAACATTTTTCATACACATCTTTTGGGTTTGCCATTCCTGTTGTGTCTGAAAGAGACAACTCCATTATGTCAAGTGCTACAAACTGCTTTACAACTTCATCAATCTGTTCAATTGTAATCGCCCCTTCAAATGGACATCCAAAAGATGTTGCCATTGCTCCTGAAACCACAACTCTATTTTCCTTAGCAAGCTTGACGCTGTCAGCAAAACCGGCAATGGTTTCCTCAGGTTTTCTGTTGAAGTTGGCCAGATTGTGTGATTCACTTATTGAAACTGTAAGCTTTATCTTCTTGAATCCTGCAGCGATTGCTCGTTCTGCTCCCTTTAAATTTGGGATGAGAACTCTCAAATCTACATTTTCCTTATTTTTTATCAATTTGAATACTTCTGCAGTATCTGCCAAAGCCGGTATTGCTTTCGGATGTACCATTGATCCAACCTCTACAACTTTGCATCCCGCTTCTATTGCTTTGTCTATTAGATCCGCCTTAACCTGTGCGGACAATATCTTTTTCTCATTTTGTAGCCCGTCCCTTGGACCTACTTCAGCAATTATTACTTCGTTTGGATATTTCATAAACTTTCCTTTCATTATTTTTTACTTAAAGTCCATCAATACCTTTACCTTCTTGCCGCTCAAAGCATAGGCATAAGCAGTTCTGAATTCCTCAACAGGCAAAACCTCTGATATTATTGGCTCTACATTAAAATCATCATCCTTCAAATATTTCAATGCTGTATTGAAATCATCCTTTGTATAAATGATGCTTCCAAGTATTGCAATTTCGCTTCTGACAACCTTGAAACATGGATAACATATCTCTTCATTCGTCAATCCAAGAGTTACCATTTTTCCTCCGGCCTTTACAATTTCAAAAGCCTGCTCAATTGCCTTTTTCACACCTGCTGCTTCAATTACGACATCAAACTGATGACCATCCACCTGACCAGGTGTGAATGTAGCAATTCCATCATTGAACTCCTTTGCAATTGCCAGCTTGTCCTCATTAATATCAATTGCCGTTATATCAGCTCCCAGATAGGACAGTATGGCTATACACAGCATACCTTCAGTTCCACAGCCCATGACTGCTACTTTCTGCTTGCCTTTTATGTCCGCCCTGTCTATTGCATGGACACACACTGACAAGGGTTCTACAAGTACTGCCTTTTTTTCATCAATATCATCAGGAACCTTGACTACAAACTCCGAATCTATTATCACTTCATCCGCAAACAGTCCATTTATGGTAACCCCAAATGATTTCTTGCTGGCGCATATATTGGTCATACCTTTTTGACAGTTCTCACACTGTCCGCAGTATGTATTTGGATAGGATGCCACCTTGTCTCCTATCTTGAATTCAGCATTGATTCCAGCCTCTATAACTTTTCCGATAACTTCATGTCCAGGCACAAGGGGATATTCTGCATAGGGTATCTTACCTTTATAAACACTCACATCTGACCCGCATATTCCTCCCACCAATACCTTTATTCTGATATCTCCATCCCCGATTATTTCACTGGATTCATACTCTCTTATCTCTATGTTTCCCGGTTCAGGTACATACAATTTTCTCATTATTTACTCCTCTTATACTGTATAGCTGATATTTTGTAATTTATACTACCATTTAAATTTATTGCCTACAGTTCGCTGAATCTGTAGGCAATAAGTCAATGAATTCTATTTTGTTGCATCCAGAAGTGCGTCTACCAATTCATCACCTATTTTTTCTCTTATCATTTCATAAACAGGTGCTGCCTTTTCCTTCATTTCCTTCTTCAATTCAAGCGATAACTCTATTATTTCAGTATCATTACTCTCCATTACTTCAATACGCTGACCTATTCTCTCATCAGCCTGCTGTCTTGCCCATACTTTAGCTGTTTCCGCCGATTCAACAATGGCAGTCTGGATATCTTCAGGCAAGTTGTCGAATTTACCTAGATTTGTTACAAGTGAAACAAGATGTATTACATGGTTGGTATTTATTATGTATTTCTGCTGTTCATATAACTTAGCGGCAACTATTGTTTCATAAGGATTCTCCTGTGCGTCTATAGTCCCCTGCTGAAGTCCTATATAAACTTCTGAGAATGCCATCGGTGTAGGATTTGAACCTATTGCTCTCCAATAAGCAATATGATATGGATTTTCCATTGTCCTGATTTTCTGTCCTTTGAAATCATCTATTGATGTAACCATTTTGTTTGTACTCATCTGTCTGAATCCCTGATCTGCAAATCCCAGAATCTTAAATCCATAGCTTTCATATATTCCATCCAGTTTGTTGAAAAACTCACTATCAACAGCTTTTCTTGCTATTTCAATATTTTCAAATACGCTAGGCATATCGAATACTGCAAGTTCAGGTATGAAATTTACCATGGGAGCTGTAGTAAGAGCCACGAAATCGATTTCACCGCTCAAACAACTCTCTGTTGCTTCAACGTCGCTTCCCATTGTACCGTTTGCGAATATCTGAAGTGTTGCTCTTCCATCAGTGGCCAGTTCAAGTTCTTCCTTGAATTTTTTGGCATAAAGATATGTAACTGAATCTTCTGGAGTATCACAGGACAGTGTAAATGAATATGTCTTTGCTTCACCTGAATTGTCACCATCCGTCTCGTTTTCTGATGCTCCGCATCCTACCGCAGATACAGTCATCATTAATACCAACATCAATATCAAACCTTTTTTTATTATCGTTTTCATTATTTTCTCCTCAATTTTTATTATAGTAATGCCAGACTTATTTCTTCAATGAACGTTATAAGAATAAGCGCAACCATGAAGAATGCAACGAATGGCATTGCCTTCTTTGCTATATCCATCACTTCTATATCCGTGATGGAGCTTGCTACAAACAGGTTCAAACCAACCGGCGGTGTAACAAATCCAACTGCAAGGTTTACAACCATGATTATACCCAAATGAATAGGATTCAAGCCAATCGCATTTGTTATCGGCAAAAGAATCGGTGTCAATATAAGCAGTGCAGGTCCCGTATCAATAATCATTCCTACGAAAAGCAGCAGTACATTAATAATGAGCAGTATTGCAATCTTTCCCGAAAATATGCTGGTTATCCATGTCGAAACAAGCTGTGGTACCTGCATAAGTGCTAGAACCCTTGAGAATCCAACTGCAGCTGCAAGAATGAATAGCAATGGAGTATATGTCCTGATACTGTCTTTCATAATGCTCATGACATCCTTAAATACAATTGTCTTATAAATGAAAAGACTTACAAACAATGCATAGAAGACAGATATGGTTGCTGCTTCTGTAGGTGATGCAATTCCACCGTATATGCTTCCCAGTATAATGATGGGTGCGAGCAATGCCCAGAAACTGTCTTTGAACACGTTCAAGAATCCCTTGTTCTTAAGTTTCATAAAATTGGCTTTAATTTTTTCCTTATCTTCTCCATTTTTCTTACAGTAATAATATGAGTAAATCATAAGGCAGAAACCAATGAGAAGCCCGGGAATAATTCCCGCTATAAACATGCTGCCTACAGATACCCCCGATGCCATTCCATACAGGATGAAAGGTATACTAGGAGGTATGATTACTCCAAGCCCTCCTGCTACAGCAACAAGTGCCGTGGAAAAGGTTTTATCATAGCCCAGTTCAACCAGTAAAGGTATTGTCATAGCTCCAACTGCGGCTGTTGTTGCAGGAGCTGATCCTGAAATTGCTCCGTAGAAAAGGCATGTCGTTATAACCGCTATGGGTATTCCTGCCGTTTTTGTTCCTGAAATATACGAAAATATGTTAAACAGTTTTTTTGAAATTCCACCCTGTGCCATTATCATTCCTGAAAGAATGAACATAGGTATCG
Organism: uncultured Clostridia bacterium; assembly: GCA_964523535.1. Taxonomy (GTDB): domain Bacteria; phylum Bacillota; class Clostridia; order Tissierellales; family Dethiosulfatibacteraceae; genus Dethiosulfatibacter. Next base: position 5,731 of record CAZFYP010000054.1, on the reverse strand, counting down.
CAAGGATCGGAAAACTGTTTACACCACCTACCATGCTTCTTACTATAAATTCACCGCTGGCTGGAAACGAGCTGTCCACAATACCTGGAAGTACTGCCACTATTCCCAGTGTTATTGCCACCGGAATTGATACCAGTATTGATATAGCGAATACTATAAAAACTATACTTGGTGACATAAAAATCTCCTCTCTGAATATTTGTTCCCTGCGCAGGAACCTTTATTAAATTCCCCGCAGAAATTAATTGCTCCTAGGAATGTTGCTTTCGCATTCCCTTCAACTCCACAAAGCCAAGATAAAAACTCTGTAGCAATCTGATAATTGCTAATGCAAAGCCCGCTACTGCAGCTGACTGAACCAGATACATGGGAAATCCCATAGCGGAACTCACCTGCTCACTCACCTTTGTCGATTGAACCAAAGAAATCGAATTCTTTAGTATGAATATAAAGAACGACAGCATAACTATCTTTGAACTAAGTCTGATACCCTGGGCCACGCCTTTAGGCAAAAGGCCTAAAAACTGTTCTAATTTTATTGAACTGGAATTCTTAATGCAATATCCTATGCTCAGAAACGAAGACCATACAAACAGATATCTTGTCAACTCTTCTGACCATGTAAGTGAATAGTTCAGCAGATACCTCATTAATACCTGTACGCCCATAACCAATACCATTACTATCAGGAAAACCAGCAATATGAATTCTTCGGCATTTTTATCGAGCCATCTTAATGCTTTCATAAACATCTCTCCTCTCTAACATTATTCATACGGATCAAGTTGTTACATGAAGTGATTTTTTAGCTTCACCCTCTGTTAATCTTCCTTCTGATACATTACTTTTCGGTGTATAAATATCATTTATATTCCATATTCCGTCTGTAGGTACGGGTATGTTTTCCATGGGAACATCTAACAAATAAGGTTCGTCAGCTTCAAGAGCTTCCTTCAGTGCATCCTTGAATTCAGCCGTGCTTTCAATCCTTTTGCTCTTGATTCCATATCCAGCTGCCACCTTTGCCCAGTCAGGACTGTAGCTTTCTCCCTTGTGGTCCTTGAATACAGTTCCAAATGAATGCTCATAATGTGACGCTTCCAGCCCTGCAATAGTACCGAATGCTCCATTATTCATTACAACCCACACTACAGGGATATTCTGTTCCACTGCTGTAGCTATTACAGACGGATTTGTTCCGAACCCTCCGTCACCAACTAGTGTGATAACTTTCTTGTCAAAAGCTGCAAGCTTGATTCCAAGAATCGCCGCTGGTCCGAATCCCATGGTTGCCAGTCCTCCAGGATGAATGATAGTGCTTGGAAGTTCAATGTCAAACTGCTGTCCTATCCCGTTCTTGTTCCAACCCACATCTGTTGCTATAATTCCATCTATCGGAAATACTTCCCTTACGTCCTTCAGTATTCTCTGAGGAGTCATTGGAAACCTGTTGTCATTTGAGATCTCCACATTGGATTCCTTGAACTCATCCTTATGTTTTGCAATTTCCGCCCTGAGTTTTTTTCTGTCTATTCCTTCCGGTACTATTTTCTTTGCTTCCTCAAGTATTGCCTGTAGTGCAAGCTTGGGGTCTGACACAGCACCTTCTATGACAGGGAAATTCCTTCCTATTTCCGAAGGTTCAAGATCTATCTGCATGAATTTTGTATAATCAGTATTGTAGGTTACATTTTTATACCAGGAACTACTGTCCGCTTCGGCAAACCTTGTTCCGACACCAAGTATTATATCAGCATTCTTTGTAGTTCCATTTACATAATCTGTTCCCCAGAAACCTGTCATTCCAACCATTAAAGGATGAGTATCAGGCATTGCTCCCTGACCCATTAAACTTCTCGTTACTGGAATATCCAGAAATTCCACAAGCTCCATCAGTTCTTCAGAAGCTTCATTAAAAACTGCCTGTCCGCCTACATGTATTACAGGGTTCTTTGCATCTATAAGTTTCTGAGCCATTCTGGCTGCAGTTTCCCTTGGAATTGCAGGTTTGAAAACTTCCTGTGAATCAATATATGTCCTTTCAAAAAGCTTTTCATCAATCTCTCTTGAGAACATATCCATTGGCACAGATATAAGAACAGGTCCTGGTCTGCCGGTCTCTGCAAGCCTGAAAGCCTTGTCTAGAATTTGAGGCATAAGTTCGGGATTATCTACTCTCCACGCCCTTTTTACAAAAGGCTTGTATATGTCGTATTGCGCTCCATCACAATGCATATTCACTTCCTGATGAGGATGTTTTCCATAATAGTAACTTGGCACATCACCGGCTATCACTACCATTGGTATTGCATCCAGTGATGCATTTGCAACTCCCGTAGCCGCATTTGTGAGTCCCGGTCCAAGGTGACAAAGAACAACACTTGCTCTCTTTGTAATTCTTGCATATCCGTCTGCAGCATGTGATGCAACCTGCTCATGTCTAACTGAAATATATCTTAACTTTTCACTCTTTTCCAACGCATCCAACATTGCTATGACTGTATGTCCGCAAAGTCCAAATACATGCTCTATTCCTTTTCTTTCTAAATAGTTTACTATCTGATGTGATAAAAGTTTGTTCATCACTACCTCCACTGAATTGTGTTTTCCATTATTTTACACAAAATTTATCAAGACTGTTCTTTGCTAAATATTCCTTTGCCGTAATAAGGCATCTTCTTGCATGCTCCGTATATCCAAGTTCCTTTACTCTTTCAAGATGGGGTAATTCCAGTGAATATACAACTTGCCTCGGTATCTTTTTGATAATGCTGGCAATGTCGATACCACCTTCGCCACAGTATAACCGTTCATCTCTTCCGGTACGGATCAGGCCTTCATTGGTTTCTGGAATCTCTGCAGGACCATCGCACAAATGTGCAAAATGGAACCATTCCTCCGGTACCTCTTCCAGTTCCTCCAGATGTACCCTTGACCTATTGAAATGAAGAGTATCAATCATTATCCCTTTATTTGAAACATTTGTTGAGTTAAGCACCTCCAGGGCTTGCTTCAGATTCTTTACACCTGCCCAGGTTACAAACTCAAGATCCACAGTCATTCCGTATGGCTCGGCCAATTCACACAAGTGATGGAATTTTTCAAGATACATTGATTTGTCATTCGTCCATATGCTCGAAAGAAGATATTTAGCCCCCAGTTCCGCACCGGATTCAATTGCAGGGATATATTCCTCTACATCAATTTTGTCATCAATCTTTGCCAGTTCAATGTCATGAATACGCATTCCTGTATTTCTCATGGCCTCTTTCGTATGCTTCATCATGGCTCTGTTGTGAGCCAGGTCGTAATTTGGCTCATTGGGAAGTTTCATGTAAATGGGTCTTATGCTTACATAGTCATATCCACAAAGTGATGCAATATAAATCATCTCCGGTGGCGCACATCCCAAAACCGTTAAATGAGCTAAGGAAAACTCTGTTTTCATTTTAAACTCTCCTTATATTAAATTTTCCATTTTGTTTTCCACTCTTTGAAAATCTTTTTCTCCTAATGAAATTTTACCATTAATTTGAAGAATTGTCAATATATATCACCACAATAATAAGAATTAAGTCAAAATTGTATCAATACATACGATATATAGTAGTTTTAAAAGCATTAACCTCTATATATTGATTTTGCTAACTCCTATCATGTCCCTTTTGTAAAAGAAAAGCATTGAATCCATATATTCATTGGAATATTATCTTGTTCTATTTTTACATACCACCATTAATTATTCCACCTAAAAAAAACCGCAACCAACTAGTGGTTGCGGTTTCTTAATTATTATCCTGATAACCTATCGCCCTGGATATTTCATATGCAGTTGATTTTGTATCATCTATCTTGTCATTAAGGCTTTCATTTATAAACCTGAATGACGGTCCTGACAACGAAAGCACCGCCTTCAGTGAATTGTCGGCTCCATAAATTGGGGCTGCAATACCTACCAGACCTTCATCTCTTTCACCGTTACTAATGGCATATCCTTTTTCTCTGCACTGCTTTACTTTTTCTATATCAATATTTGGATATCTGGCAATCATATCATCCAACTTTTCCTTTTCCATATGTGCAAGAAACACCCTGCCAGTAGATCCTCTGTCTATCGTAAGCCTATCTCCTATGGTGATTACCTGTCTGAGAGTCTGAGACGTCAAAACCCGTTCAATACAAAGCTTATAGTCTCCATCAAGCAAATACATACTCACATTTTCATTGTCCTTGTCCCTCAACCTTAGCATGTTCTCCTTGGCCAGTTCCTTCAGATTCTCATCTATGGCAGCCAAGCTCATTGTTCCAAGCTTAGCTATCTTGGGACCAAGAAAAAACTTCTTATTTATATTGTTTCTTTCAAGAAAATGTCTAGCCATCAAAGAGTTAACCATCCTGTGGGCAGTACTTGGAGACAATTCAGTCAGTTCTGATATTTCCATCAACGATAGTTCCCTTTCATGCCCTAAAAAGCATTCAAGGATATCAAGGGCTCTATCAACAGACCTTGTTGTAGTTTTCTTTTCACTCATAATTTCATCCTCATCAATATTTATTTATATATTATTATAACATGTTTTTTTTCAATATCAAAGTAATTTTTCATTAGATGGAATTAATTTCCACTATATGTTGTAATTTTTTCTAGTAATGTCGCTGTAAGATATTGTCAATGGATTGTATTACCAAATTCAAAAAAGCAAAATGACCGCTATGCGGCCATTTTGCTTCGGGGGAGAAGATTTATTTTTCCAGTTCAGCATCAAAGAATTTACCAAAGAGATCTTCATCAGAAGGCCTGTCTTCAGGTATAGGCTTAGATACCCATGTTGTATTCATATAGTGCTTAAGATTTACATTTTCAGAAATTATATTTCCACCCCACGTACCGCATCCGAGGCTTGATGTCATAGGCATTCCGTTGCTAAAGGACCCTGCATTTGCTTTCGACTGTGGCTGTCTAACCATTATCCTGCTCACTGGAGCAACCATTGCAAGTCTGTGAATATGGTCATCGTCAAAAGAATAGATTCCACAAGAATGCCCTTTACCTTTAACATTGTATATACCCTTCATCATCTCAAGCGCCTGGTCATAACCAGAGTACTTATGCATAGCAAGGAGTGTTGTGAGTTTCTCATTGGAGAATAGGTGCTCCATTCCAATTCCGTCACCCATTACTATTACAAATTTCCTGTCTTCAGGTATTTCAAATCCTGCTATTTCACAAAGTTTTTGAGGCGCAACTGCCACTGTGTCGGATAATCTGTGTCCTTCATCGTCCCACATTACCTTCTTAAGCATCTCTCTCTCTTCATCATTGGCAAGATATCCACCCTCTTCTATAAGTGCTTTTACCATATCATCAAATATTGTCTCTTCAACTACAAGGTTTCCATCAGCTGAACATCCTGAGCCGTTGTCAGAAGTCTTGCTCAGCATGGTATTGTGTGCTGCTTCCTTAATATCTGCAGTCTCATCAATGATCATAGTTGAATTACCTGCTCCAACACCATATGCAGGTGTGCCTGAACTGTATGCAGCCTTTACAAGACCTGGTCCACCAGTTGCAAGTACCAAATCACATTCTGCCATCAAAGTCTGGGTCATTGTAAGGTTTACATTCTGAAGACACTGGAATACATCAGCCGGTGCTCCTTCTCTTTCCATTGCTTTTCTCATTCTTCTAACAGTTTCAAATGTTGTTTTCTTTGACCTTGGATGTGGTGAG